>PGXY01000005.1 GCA_002839375.1 Spirochaetae bacterium HGW-Spirochaetae-1
CTTTCAAAAGAAGAGAAAACCTGTTGGCAGTCAACCCTTCTTTAACAAGAAAGGGTTGCACTTGTTACTTGAATCCAAGTATAATAATTCGACTTTCCCATCTATATAATTTTTATAATCCGACAGAGTAAAACGTCATTATAACTGTTTTCCTGTTTCTCTACGGCGGTAACTTCAAAGATAAATGTTTTAGTTTCAAGCCTCTCGGCTTTTTTTAGTTCAGAAAATTCGTCTATATTCTCCCATTTAAAGATCAGGGCTTTATGCGCAATATGGGCTTCATGCATCGTCGTCCAATTGTTATCTCCAGCATAACGGACCGTAGTCTGATATTTTTTACCTGCTGTTACCTGATGGGCAAGGCCATTACTGTTAATTTTCGGGTATTCATTTTCGTCGTGCATAATTTTTCTACCCATTAAATAAATCAGGATTATTAGAGGTTAGAGCCGGGACCGATTGTTCCGGGAAGGCAGGGATTTTTTATACTTTAAACAATGATCGCATAGTTTGATTGTCCTTTTCCTATCATGTTCCCGATAAAAATCCACTCTCACGATCAGTCCATATATCCACGTTTCCGCAGGAATGCCGCGTAGTGTATGAAATGTGAAAGCGCCTTAAACCCGTAGACGGGATGTTCAATATAATAGACTTCTTTTTCCCGGAAGTATTCCCTGGCGTATTCCGACACCTCCTTGAATACAACAGGTGTTATGGGCTTTTTCCCTTCACGGACAAAATCCAGGAAGGAATTGTTTATCAGGTGTGCGAAAGGATCTTCTGGGCTCTGCGGGGGGATGCAGACCGGGGCGACAATATCGATATTTTCATCTTCGAGCATGGCCCTGACCATTTCCTTCATGCCGCCCAGGAATCCCGAACCGGTTACATCGAGGGGATTGTCGGGCATGGCAAATTCCGGAAGGATCTCCCTGAGCCGGGCCTCTGTTTTTTTTGAGAGATGAGGAAGTGATATTCCTTCCGATTCGCAGAGGTCGGCATAGAGCCCGCAGAGCCCGCCTGAAAATGTGCAGATGCCGAGACCCTTGCCCCGGGGCAGTTCGCACCGGGAAAAGATGGCGGCCGTATCAACCATTTCCTCAACGGTATCAACACGGATAATGCCCGTCTGCGCGAAGAAGCCGTCCAGTATTTTATCATTGCCTGCCAGGGCCCCGGTATGCGACTGTGCCGCCTTTCGTGCCTTTTCAGAGCGCCCGACCTTGAGAAAAATGATGGGGATTCTTTTTTCCAGGGCCTGGAGCGCCAGAGCTCTCAATTTCCCCGTATCCCTGAACTGCTCGATAAAGCCCGTAATAATTCTCGTATGTTCGTCATGAATGAAATATTCGAGACAATCCTCCACCGTAAGTCGGGCCTCATTCCCCGTTGTTGCGCAGAGGGACACACCCGGCGTTTTCGCCAGCATCTTGGTCATGATCAGTTCCGTCGTGGCCCCGCTCTGTCCCACGATTCCTACGGGACCTGCCCGGAGTTTCCCTTCTACACCGCGGCCGCAGAAGACCGAAGTATCACGGGCGAGGTTCAGGAAGCCGAGACAGTTCGGCCCCATCATGATGACGTCGTTTTCTTGACAATAGGTCTTCAGTTCCTCCTGTTTCTCCCTGCCTTCCTGGCCCACTTCGGAGAAACCCGACGAGATCACGAGAATATGTTTTATGCCCCTGTTCCGGAGCTCCATGACTGTTTTAAGGACGATGCCGCTTTTTACAATGAGCACGGCGAAATCGATAAGCCCTTCGGGAAGCTCGCCAATGCTTCTATAGGCTTTGAATCCATAAAGCTCGTCCAGCTTGGGGTTGACGGGATAGAGCTTACCGGTAAACCCCGATTCCATGGCGTTCGCAAAGATATTACCAAACCATTGATTATTGGGAGTCGCTCCTATGACGGCGATATGCCGCGGTGAAAAAAAAGACTGCAGTTCATTAAGTCTGTTTTGGTCCATAATTATTTCATATCCGGGTCAGTAGAGATTTTTTCGATCGTGTTTTGGGGATATGGAGATGGCAAGTCTTTTTTATAACGCAGCCGGTCATGTTCCTGGCGAACAATATATTTAATTCTCAACAAAAAGTTCCATGGACAACTCTATCAGGCGCCGTGCTCCCCGTTTCCCGGATACACTTCCGGGGTAAGGCGGTTATAGGCCGTCACTATACCAAGGATGAAGAGCATGACCCCGGACCCGAGGGCTGCGTCATAATAGGGCGGAGCGGTAAGGGCAATGCGGATAAGCACCGTTGCCAGGGCGAACCCGGTATTGCGGAAGACTACCATGTAAGTGTGCGTATACCGTGTGGCGATTAAGACAATGAGGATGTCACTGAAAATCAGGATAGTGTAAAACAGGTTAAAAATATCAAGTGTTTCTGTACCCGTGACAAAGAGACAACAATTATAGATTATGATATAGACAAAAATACTGAGCAGGAGCAAGGACACTATCTTTTTCGCAATAATAAAATTGGACTGCTCATCGGCATCCACGGTAAAAAGATGGTTCTTTATTGACCGGTAATAAAAAACAAGCCCGATAAAAATGAAGAGAGCGCCGCTGGCGTCAGAGATAATGGGAAGAACCGATGCTGACACTTCCGTCCACTTGAGGGGTTCATGGTACAGGGAGAACTCCTTGAAAGACTGGCGAAGCAGAATAAGGGAGAATATTTCGAACTGTTTCCCCACCGATCGCGAAACAGACTGGGCAATTCCCAGAATGAGTTCGATCACCTCGATTATAAGAAGGAGGGTAAAGGCGATGCTGATGGCATGAAGGTGGTTGCGGGGAATGAACGCTCCCAGGGAGCGGGGAAGAATATCCCTCATGTTCAGATCGATAAGAACCAGTGATACAAGATATACCACAACAAGAACAATACCGAGAAACTGCCGGGTAACATTTTCTTCCCATAACTCATTGATGACGTCAAAAATTCTTGAGAGTCCCGTCAGCAGTATTCCCATATTCTTCCTTATGGCTTTATAATTAGACGTGCATACGGCATGAGCCGTTATTATTACAGTGGATTACTCCCTTCCCTGCTCTACTATTATAAATATCACTCTACCGAGGACCTTGTCAATAATTAAATCCCCCTTTGAAACTTGGCCATTCCACATAACTTTTCGGCGCCGGCTGATGTAGTGACGATCAGCCTGGGATACTCTTCTGTGGTTCCCGGACCCGATATTTTTCCTGAGAGCCTGATTGAAATGGCCGACCAGGCTCTCTATCATGCGAAAAATTCCGGGCGCAACAGAATTTCTGAATAAAATAAAAATACAGTATAATACTTTTAGATATACTCTATTGTAAATAAAAAACCGGTTCATGAGACCGAATGTCTCATAACGGATTTCCCGCGCGATTCTGATGAACAGTTCCGCCCGTGGTTCGTTCTTCTGTCCTTTTGTATCCGCTTTAGAATTTGCCTTGACTATTATGGCAATTAATTTCTATACTTTTACCGAGTTTTCCATAAAACTGTTATTGTAAGTTCGCATACGAATAATGAGTGCATACCAGAAAGTTAATTCCATTCTATTCTGAGGTGATGACATGATCTTTAAAATAAGGTACTTTGCTTTTTGTTTTATAATTATTTCAGGACTTATTTTTGCAGGATATGCTAAAAACATTATAATCAAGGGAATCTGGTCCGCTAAGGGCCATTATGATCAAATCATATCTGTTGATTTCAATTATAATAACGAGATTGTTGCAACCGGTTCAGATGTTAGAGATAAAACTGTTAAATTATGGGATTCCAAAAATGGAAAGCTTTTAAAAACAATAGAGACCGATGCAAACTGGCATGTGGCTTTTCATCCAAAAAAAAATATTCTGGTCAGTTCCGGTAATAATACAATTGTTATATGGGACGTAGACGGCTCAAAAATAATTAATAAAATTGATGATAAAATTTTTTCTGTGAGGACACTGGCATTCTCGCCTGATGGAAAATATTTTGCCACCGGAGATTTAAGCAATGTAATAAAGTTGTGGGATGGAGATACGGGAAATTTTATAAAAGAGTTTAAAACAGGCGGGGGCGATTGTTTTACTCTTGATTTTAGTCCTGACGGAAAATATGTAAGTGGCGGAGGTAATCCGGACTTTTACATCTGGGATATCAGTACCGGCAATATTGTTCATACACTAAAAACATATACGGAAGACATGAGATATGACGCGAATATCGATACTTTTTCCGTAGCATTCAGTCCCGATACTAAAATGCTCGCTTCAGGCGGCGCTGATCATAAAATAAGATTATGGGATGTTACGACAGGTCTATTATTGAAAGTCTACAAGGTTCCTCCCGCACGTATAAATAAAGTTGAATTTTCTCCAGATGGGAAAATATTGGTTTTCGGCACTTATAAAATACTTGGAGTATTAAATGTTTCTACCGGGCAAATATCTGAGATAAAGAATGCCCACAAGGGTGCGGTAACCGACCTTGATTTTAGTTCAGACGGAAAGTTTTTCGCTACCGGTGCCAAAGATAAAATATTAAAGATGTGGCGGGTTTTACCCTGACGAGAGGACAAAAATTTTATATTTTTAGAAGTATATACTTACGGGCAGGCTAAAGGATGCTTTTTTTATAGCGTTAAAAAAAGGGGCGCGGGCCGCGTCCCGGCCTCCAGGGATAATCCACTTTACCACACATTAACCCCACGATTCCGCTTCATGCTCTCTTTGCATTTCTTTAGGCAGTCATATTTCATGGACGGGTCCAGCATGCCGCAGCGCTTTTCGCATACTGCATCGTCGGGATTCTTTTTCAGGGGTTCCACGGAATCATCACTGTCGGTCGTTCCCCTGAACTTATCCAGGCAGATGCGCATACACCGCAGGTTCTCCACGCCCTCGAAGGAGGAGCATAGCTGTTCGCATTCCTCCATATGTTTCGATACCTTGCCGGCTCCGGGTGCCCGGTTTTTTTTCATGGTACGCACGCACGTTTGCACACATTGATATTTGCCCTGGCCCGTCATGGAGCTGCAGCGCTCCAGGCATATGGCATAAGGATCTTCCCCGGACAAGAGGCGCTCCGCGGGAAAAAGCAAAAATAAAGCCGAGGCGATTATTACACATATCCTTGCCATAATGGGTGATTATAAAGTGGTCCCGTGTAAATGGCAATGAATTTTTGTCTGTTCAGTTTTCTGTAGACGTATATTCCGCCATCGTTAGCTTCAGTTCCTCCATCCCAAAAGGTTCACCATGGGCGGGATAGATAACCCTTGCGCCAGAATCTGCGAGGCGCTCCCAACCTGTATAGACCTCGCCCATATCGGCAAGCCATATGGGCCGGCGTCGGCAGAAGCAGTAATTTAAAAGATTCATGGCCGCATCGCCGACAAAGGCCCGTCCGTCATCCATGACCACTGAAATCGAATCATCGGTATGCCCCGGCGTATATACGATCCTCCCTTCGACGCCCAGGGACCTGAGCACATCATTGTCGTTTCCCGGTACAATGTGGTCCTTCATGGTTATTTCAACGGGCGGGTAGGAATGATCACTGCTGTCCTTGAAAAGGGAAAAGACCCTGAATGAATAATAGGTGCAAGCATTGAGGGGGTGCATGTTCATATCGGGCTTCCCGATTTTCAGGTTATCCACAGCATTCCGGTGAAGTATGAGACGCGCCCCGCTCTCACGGCGCAGGCGGGCCGCAAACCCGCAGTGATCGTCGTGGTGATGGGTGAGCAGAATATAACTGATATCATGGACATCGATACCGAGACCCTTCAGACCGGAAAGAAATTTGTCATAGGAATGGGGATAATAGGTATCGATGAGGATATATCCGCCACGGCAGGGGAGCAGGTACATCCTGGAAAAACCGATTTCAACAAAGGCCGTATCACCGCCATGGCGCGGCTTGACAAGTACCGCGATTATAAGGCACAGTATGAGAATCCCGGCCAGAAGAAACAGAATTCTTTTATTTTTCTTTTTCATAGATCAGCTCCTGTGAAAATTGGCAGGATAACGATATGGCCTTTGCCACTATTTACTTTCAATATATGAACTTTTGTTCATATTGTCAAGAAAAACATGAACTTTAATTCATAATTTTATTGAAAAAATTCCCGATTCCTGTTACAGATACCGGCATAAAGCCCCTGCCATCAAGGGGCTCTGTCCCCTGAAAAAGGGGACTGCATCCTTATTAGAAAAGGGGGAAATATCCATGGCGTCACAAACACGGGAGCCGGTACAGGAACGGGGCATCGAGACCCGGAACAGGATAATCGAGGCGGCGAAGAAGCTTTTTTCAGAAAAGGGCTTTTACCGGACTAACACCAAGGAAATCGCAAAGGAGGCTGGCGTGGCCGTGGGGTCCTTCTACATGTATTTCGAGGATAAGAAACCCCTGTTCCTGGAAATATTCCGATCCTATTACCGGGAAATCACCGAGGAGGTTCTGAACCGGGACCTACAGCTGCTGACGGCTGAGAAGGATACAAAAATTCTTATCAATTCCCTGATAGACATGCTCTACAGAGCCCATACCCTGGCGCCGCAGTTTCACCGCGAGGCCATGGCTATGATCTACGCCGACGAAGAAGTCCGGGCAATAAACGATGAGGAAGAGGAGCGGGTGATCTCCCTGCTCATGAATTTTATTGAACTGCACCGGGACAGGGTCAGGGTCAAAGACTTTGAGGCCGCAGCCCGTGTTGTCCATAAATCCGCCGAGGAAGTGATCCATGCCATGAAAATTTTCGGTCCAAAAATCAGCGAGGGAAGAATGCTGAAGGAACTCAAGGAGATGATACACCGCTATCTTTTTGAATAAAATAATCCAGATTCTTGCCATAGATACGGGCAAAGGCCATCAGTTCAATGATGTCGATACGCCGTTCACCCGATTCACATTTTGAGATGTAGGACTGGTGCCGCTTGAGCAAATGTGCAACCTGGACCTGGGTCAGGCCCGATTCAGACCGTGCTTTCCTGAGGCGCAGCAGGAATAAACGGTATTCTTCTGTGTAAATTGACTTATTCAAGTTCTGGTAACTTATTTTTTTTTACTTGTAATTATAATAAACCTATATTATTATCCCAAACTAGGATAGAGTTAAATATTTCAAAAAATTGAATTTTTTCTCTTTTATGGCGTCTTTTTATCATAAATAAAACTATATTGCAATAAATAAATGCACTCTAAGCAGTTATGAGAATACTTGATACTTTAATACAGCGCCTTCCAAAAATCTTTCCGGCCCGGGATACTGAAACCCTGCAAAAATCGCAGGCGCTGTTAATCATTATTCTCATCCATGTTCTTTTACTGCAGCCCTTTCTGATATTACACATCATGCTGTTCGGTCTCTGCAAGTTTTTACTCTTTCCCTTCGTCATGACACTCCTGTTCCTGGCTTCCATTTACATGCTGAAGAAAGGATATTATGAAATAAGCGCCCACGGCATTATCATTTCTTTTATGGCCGTAGTCTGGATTTCATGCCTCTACAACATTATGCTCGGTGAATCTATTTGGATCATCATGACCCATTTCATGTATATCCTAACCTCCTTCGGCCTGTTTGCCCTGCATCTTTTTAAAAGGAAATACACCATCAGCCTGTATGTTGTCGTCAACCTGCTGATACTGCTCATCACCCTTAGCCTCATGGACAGCAGATACTCCCTGGCGAAAAACGAAAGATTCGCGCTTTTTGTCTATCCCGTCGTCTGTTTTTTATATGCAGGAGTAATAGCCCATCTCAACTTCAGGGCAGGACGGCACATGCTGGAGAAATACGAGTCCGCCCTTGATCAAGTCAGAATAAGCGAGGGCAGGTATCACAATCTCTACAACAATACTCTTACGGGCATGATCTGTGTGGAAACACCCACGGGAAGAATTACCTCCGCCAATGAAACGGCGGTTTTACTTCTTGGATATACAACCGAGGATGAAATACAAAACGAGATACTGTTTCAATCACTTCTCGTCGACCAGAATGCTTTCCCAAAAATACTGGCATCCCTGCGTGATAATAATTCCTATTATGTCATGGAAACCAATCTAAGGAAAAAAGACAATGGCATCTTCTGGGCGGAACTCGCACTGAAATATTGCTCGCAGAGCCGCAGAATCGATATTTGTTTCGTTGATATAACGGAAAGAAAAAATGCCGAGCAAAACCTTCACCACCTGAAGTATTTTGACCAACTGACGTCGCTTCCCAACAGACTGTCTTTCCTGCAGAGAGTTGATTCTGAAATTGAGAAGGCCGGCAGGAAAAACCGCAGTTACATCAGCGCCGTCCTCTGCGTCGGTATCGACAACTTCAGGAAGATAAACGACGTTTACGGCGCAGTCGCGGGCGACGCGGTACTCGGTGAAATGGCGTTTCGCCTCATGCAACTGATCCGTGATGATGATATCGCGTCACGTCTCAGGGGAGACATGTTTCTTGTCTTTCTCAACGAGCTTGGCGGGCACGATGAAATCAACCATGTAATGGAAAAAATAACTAAAACTGCGGGCACTCCCTTCTCCGTGGAATCAAATATAATCGATGTGACGGTTTCCATGGGGTTATGTTTTTTCCCCGATGACGGCAGGACGGCAATGGAGCTCGTGGAAAAAAGCGAATCAGCTCTCTATATCGCAAAAAGCCGGGGCAGAAACACCTGCCATGTGCATGACAGCAGGCTCAACACTCTCATGATAAATAATTTTAAACTCGAAAAGGATCTGACAAAAGCGATACGGGAAGAGGAGTTTGTTTCTTTTTATCAGGCCAAACTTGACAGGCAGGGATTCGTAAGCGGAATTGAAGTTCTTATCCGCTGGAATTCACCGGAACGCGGACTTGTTCCCCCCGGAGCATTTATTCCCCTGGCGGAAAAAAATGGCATGATACGGGATATCGGCCGTATAGTTCTCCGTCAGGCCTGCGTTCAGATGAAAGACTGGGTTGACAGGGATATCTTCACGGGATCTATTTCGGTCAACGTATCTCCATTAGAGTTCCACGACCCCGCTCTCATGGACAGTATTGAAACCATCCTGAACGCCACCGGCCTGAACCCCCGTTTCCTTGAGCTTGAAATAACCGAATCAAGCCTTGTAATCGATGAAAAGGAATGCATCGATAAGCTTACCAGGCTCCATGATATGGGTATCGCCATTGCTATCGATGACTTCGGAACCGGTTATTCATCGCTGAACAAGCTACGCGACCTCCCCATTGACACGCTGAAGATAGACAGATCCTTTGTTGAAAAACTCCCCGATGATATACGATCCTGCACCATTACTCGGGCCATAGTAGATCTTGCCCATAATCTCGGCTTTGCCATAGTTGCCGAAGGAGTAGAAACAAAAGATCAGTTCCAATACCTGAAAAATCTTGAGTGCGACAGTTTCCAGGGCTATTATTTCTCAAAGCCCGTTCCGGCGAAGGAATGCGAAAAAATACTCGCGGAACATAAAGGATCATTAAAAAACTGATATACGCCGCACCTGTTACCGGTTCTGTTTTTATCTTGCCAAAAATACAAACGGTCATGCTATAATACCCGCATGAAAAAAGTCCTTCTCGCAGCTATCAATGCCCGGTACAGCCATTCCAACCTGGCCCTGCTCTATCTCCGCGGTCATGTTTCCGATCTGCCCTTTGAAATAGAAATAGCGGAATACTCCATCAATCTTGATACAGAGAACATTCTCCGTGATATCCGTGAAAGAAATCCCCATGCTGTAGCTTTTTCCGTGTACATATGGAACACGCTTATTATTCAAAAAATAATGGCCTCCCTCCACGAAGGGGATCCCGCCTTAAAAATAATACTGGGCGGGCCCGAGGTGACCTTTAACGCGCCGTACTGGCTTAGCGTGTTCCCTTTCATCACAGCAATAATAACCGGCGGCGGTGAAACGGGTTTCCGGAAACTTCTCATTGATGATCTGTCCTGCCAGGAACAGATCATCAATGAGGTCAATCCGCCCTTTCGCGAAATTTCCTTTCCCTACCGCCATGAAGATTTCATGAAGCTGGCAAACCGGTACCTCTACTACGAAAGCAGCAGGGGATGCCCCTTCCGGTGCAGCTACTGTCTTTCGTCGCGGCACGATCACAAAACTGAATTCAGGGACATGTATCAGGTCAGGGAGGAAATTGATTTTCTTGTCAACCACGGTCCGCGCCTCGTTAAATTCGTAGACAGGACCTTCAATGCCAGGCCCGGCCGCAGCAGGGACATATGGAAATACATTATAGATGCGCATTCCCGTACAGGAACCTGTTTTCATTTTGAAATATTTCCCGCTTTTCTCACGGAAGAGGATTTTAATGTAATGGCAAAAGCGCCCCGGGGTCTCTTCCAGTTCGAGATGGGCATCCAGTCCATTCATGAAGAGACACTGCAAATGATAAACCGTTATGGAGCATGGGAGGAAACGGCTGAAAAAATACACAGGGTCCTTGCCCCGGGGAACATCCATGTTCATACGGACATAATTGCCGGCCTTCCCGGCGAGAACATTTTTACTTTCGGTAAATCCTTTGACGCCATTTACCGGCTTGGCGCCCATCACTTCCAGGTGGGCATACTCAAGGTGCTGCCCGGCACGGAGATGAGGGAGCGGACCGACGAATACGGCATGAAATACGACAGTGCCCCACCCTACACTATCATCCATAACCAATGGATAGGCCGCAATGACATGGACATCATCAAGACCATCGGTGAAGCCGTGGACAGGATATATAACCCGGGAAAATTCCAGGCCACCCTGCACGGCCTGGAAAAACTGCATGCTTCCCCTTTCAGTCTTTTTGCAGATCTTGCCCGCTTTACCGCTATTACCAGGTGCGATCTTCACGACATGCACGAATGGAAGGACATCGCCGGCATGATTCTTGAATATATTTCGCATAACTTTCCTGGAACAGCTCTCTACATCACGGATTGCCTGCGCTGGGACTGGTTTACAACGGTAAAGGACCGCCGGTATCCGTCCCTGCTGGCGGGCGATATAATCAGCAGCGGGAAAAAGCGTTTGGCCGCCCTGCTGCAGGACAGGTCCTTCAGGGAAAAGCAACTGGAAAGGGGCGTTCAGATATCGTTACATGAACTGAAAAGGGCAAAATTCTTCATTGCTGAAACCAGGGAATTCCGCGAAGAATATACGGAAGGGATGGCCTATTGCCTGACGATCCCCGGTAAAGAACTCATTTTTCTTGACAATTGTTGACAGGGTACAATGACGGGAGGCAATGCGGAAAATCTTCTGCGTGCAAATATCCTGCTACTTCCGTTCAGCCGATGCACGGCTCTTCAGGTTTTTCAATGTATTGAAGGGATAACCGGTGAGAATGCCGTCGATAACTGATCGCGACAGGTCTATGAGGGGATCAACCTTCATGGTGAGGCTAACCCTGGTGAGAGAAGGTTCAAGACGATTGAATACGAAATACCCCTCCATGTCCCTGATACGGACATAGGAACTCTTTTCCGGGGCATAGCCCAGGTCTATTGATTTCAGGAGCACCTCGCCTCTGCCCCTGGTATGGTCAAAGTTCATGGTGAGCCGCACCGTCACGTCCCGGTCGGCCACGGGCCAGGGGGAGGCAATGACATAATAGAGAATAGTCTCGTCGGCGTTAATCTCCCTGACGACCTTCACCTTCCGGGACATGGCAAACCAGTCCCTGTAATTTTCGAAATCACGCATGATGCGTTCCAGAACATCCAGGGGGGCCGGGATGAGACATTCCCCCCTGAACTGGTTCACCGAAAAGCCCGGCAGCGGCCGGGAGAACACGGTAATTTCCTGTGATTTTTTCACTACTTCCCAGGATTCACCGGCCATGACCAGCGTTGATGCAAACATCATGACCGTGGCTGCAAGGGCCATAATGCGCCTGTTCATACCATGCGCCATCACTCGGCCCCCAGGTTGGCGAATCCCGGTATGGAAAAAGGAACCTGCCTGTCGGCGTTGACGAATCGGCTCACAAACCTGCTGAAATCATCGGGGCCGAAGGCCTGGAGAAGGTTTTCCAGCATACCAACCCTGGGCCGTATAAGGGGATACCAGAGATATTTTTTGAAAAAATAGACCCGCTTAAAATACCTGATAAAACGGTCAAATTCCACCTGCGCCGCCCGGGGATCGCTCACGGCCATGGCGGCAATCTTTCCCGAGATGAGGGCGCCCAGTATGCCGAACCAGCCGAAGGGGTCCATGTAGCCGCTCACCGTTCCGCACATGATGAGATTTTTGTGAAACAGGCGGGGATTGTTCCTGCTGGCAATGGGAACCACTCCCTTCACATATTCCCAGTTGTCGTGTTCGACCCCTTCATTGCGCACCATGAAACGCTTGTACCTGTCGAGGGCCTTACGGTCCAGGGGCCTTATCGAAAAAAGAAGGTCGAAATAATAATTATTGGCCGAGCTCAGGTAGCCGTACTCGGTAATACATTCGTCCCACCAGATCCACGAATAATCGCTAAAACCGATCTCACCCCGGGAAATCCAGGCATACCAGGTGAGGCTGGGAATCTCAAGAATTGAATAGGCCGCGGGAGTGAGGCCGCAGGCGGCAATGGTCTGGGGGGGCAGCTTGTCGATGGCCTCCTTTTTCAGGGGCGATTTGAATTCGAACTTTACTCCCAGGTCCAGGGCCTGTTTATACAACAGCGTGTCAAGGCTCGTGGGCCGGTTCCCCCTTTCAACGGAATAGAGAATGTCGTGGGGCGCGTTGGACCTGGTGTCGTGAAAATAAAAGGGACACTCTACCAGGGGGTAGAACACCGACGATACGTCGATGCCTATATACTCCGAGGTCCGCTTCACGTCTATGGGGGTACAGTGGGTAGACGGGTTGTACATCGAATCACCGCCGTACTGCGCCTCTTTATCGTGGAGAGTCACTTCGTACCCGTCCCTGGCGAGGTTTATGGCCGCCACCAGCCCGGACATGCCGGCACCGTATATGGTTACTTGACTGTTTTCCTTCATGGTGTTTTCCTTCCCGTTATATTAACCTGAGAACCCTTTCCCCGGCATCGATGCCGCTCTGGGCGGCACCGTTTACCGACGGCATGTACAGGTATTCGCCGGCGAGTTGCAGGCCCCTGACATCACCAATCCCCTGCTTCTTCAGGGTGTTCACTTCTGTAAGCATCCCGGGAGGAGACAGGCACACCGCTTCCTTGTAGCGCACGATCTCCCTGTGGAGATATCCCCGTGACATGGAAGGCACGAAACGCTTCATGTCATTGAACAGGATTCCCGTGACCTTGTCGTCGGACATGCCGTTCAGCTCATGGGCATGCCTTCCAAAGGTGAAGCAGTGGATCATGCCCGCTCCGGCAGGGGCATAAAACCGTGACTTGATGGAATTGTCAGCGAAGCCGGCCATGGGTGAACCGGTATTTCGGGGAATGGCAGCGGCATACCAGCCTTCGGGGAAAATACGCTTCCCCAGGGCAAACATGGCGTGACAGCATTCACTGTACCTGACGTTCTTCAGGGGCCCCGTGATAGATTCCGGCAGATCGGGTGCAATTTTCCTTAGCGTTGTTACAGTCGTTGTGCAAATCACCCGGTCAGCCTTGATGAATCCGTTTTTGACCTCTACGCCTTTTACCTTTCCCTTCTCGATGACTATTTTTTTCACCGGTGTATTCAGCTGTATACTATCCCCGTATTTTTCCTGCATCCTTTCCGACAGGGACCCGATGCCGCGGCGCAGGGTCCACAACCCATTGATCATGTACCAGAAGAGTCCCAGGCCGTAGCCGGCAGCGATGTCCTCGGGCTCTCCCAGGGTCATGCACGAGGCTATGGGCTGGATCACGTGTTCCAGAACTTCCCGGCCGCCTTTGCGAAGGGTAAAATCCGCAAAGGATTCATGGTCCATATCAAGGCTGCTTTCATAATCAGTAAAGCGAAGGCTTCTATTGCGCGTCATGAGGGTCGGCGCCAGGGGCAGGAGCTGTGCTACGGCCTTCAGGGGCACGCCCCGGAATCCTGCCAGGTCCATGATCACCCGCGGCAGGTCCCGGGGCCGAACCGAGGCAAGGATGGGGGTGAGCCTGTTGGTTTTCCTGTTCGGAAGTGCAGCCCTGAAAGGAAATCGCACCAGCTCATCCCCCATGCCCAGCTCGCGGCAAAGGGTAAAGTAAGTATCATAATATCTGAAAAAAAACTGCGCGCCCAGATCATAGGTAAAACCGTCGATCCTTTTGCTCTGGACACGGCCTCCGGCAGTTGTGCCGGCCTCGAGACAGAGAACATCAACACCATTCTTTTTAAGCGTATGGACGGCGGCCAGTCCGGCCGTACCCGCTCCTACTACAATAACCTTCATGGCGCCGCCTCCCTATTTGGCGTCCAGCAACGTCGTTGTTATGCACGCCGTAGCCGATCGGTACTTTTCTTTTTTTACCATATCCCGCATGTTTTCAATGGTCTTATAGCCCAGCGTCTTGAAAAGCATGTTGAGAACAAAAGACGGCAGTGCAATGGATGGATCAGCCGCGATGCAGTACGTCACCTCGGTGCTGTTTTTGCCCTTCGGAACCAGGGTAAAGGACAGGTCCGTCACGGGCATACGGATAGCCTCTTTTTTCGAGCGGTAATCCGTCTTCACTCCCCGTATTTTTACATACAGATTTCCTGTAACGGCATCGATCAGGAACCGGCACTCTCCCACGGCATCGCGGTCCATGACGGGCCAGGGCATGCCGAGACGGCAGTATTCATGAAAATAGTCAACAGTGTTCTGCCGGCCCGGAAGGGAAACCTTGTAGGCGTCGGAAACCATGTGTACGTACTCCCGATGGGCCGGGACATCGCGCAGTAGCGCCTCTATCACCGGAATTGACGCCTCCACCAGTCCTACGGCATACACCTGTTTAACGCTCTTCTGTGAAGAGAGCTTTCCGTAGCTCACTATCCCGTTGCCCTGGTTAACCAGGACCCATTTCTCCGTATCATCGCCGTTCTCCGGGACGCCGCTTGCAGCGACAAGGGAAAACAGGAGAATAACTATGCCTGCATATTTCACGGTTTTCATATCATAACCCCGGGATGCCCGTCTCAATGCCGAATGCCTTTATGACCAGCCATGCCAGAACGGCTACGGCTCCAAGCCTGAAGCCCCACTTCGCCAGGAACAGGGAAGGCCGGATAAGGGGAATCAGACCCTTGCCGGGTTTGAATTCCACATTGATGGGCACTTTCTTGTTAAGCTTGTCCTGGATGACAAGCTCCGAACATTTATTGGCGTTCCAGATCGTTGCCTCCATGCCGCCGGAGCTGACATGCGTCTTGGTCCAGTCGCCCGTGAGATAAAAATTGGAATAGGGTGATCTCTGAAAAGGCCTGTGCGATTCCATGCCCGGCGTTGGTTTGTACACGTTCTGGCGCTGTCGCACAAGGGTCCATTTTTTCACCTTGGCGGTACGGGCCTCGGGGAAGAGCTTCTTGATATCCTCATGGCATTTTTCAAAGATGACATCATCGGGAAGATGACGTATTTGCTCGGCCGGGGCTATAACCATCTCCATCATGGATCCTCCCTTGAAAATGTGGGGAAGTACATTGGACAGGTCGGCATAGGTGTTGAATGTCACATCCGATGAGAAGAAGGTGACATCGATGTCGGTTATCTTTTTGTCAAACCAGATCTGGATTGAAAGAGACGCGGCTTCTTCAAAGTAGGTCAGATCTTCAAAGTAGGCATTCCTGAAAGAATCACCGGGAAGAATGCTTCTCAGCGCGTAGGGGCTCATGGCGGATACATAGACATCGGCCGTTTTCTTCTCGTTGCCGTTTACCATGACGCTTTCGATCTTTCCGTCCTTCACGTTGATGGCAGTGACGGCCTTTTTCAGTTCACATTTTCCGCCCTTCTTTTTCAGGTAGTCGATGCAGCTGTCCACCCAGATCTCGCCGAGTCCGCCGTTCGCGAAGCCGAGCCTGGAGGATTTTGCCGAAGCCGCCACCTTAAGAAGCCAGTTCATCATAACTTTTACTGAAATGGCATAGCGGTCCGTGAAAGTCAGACCATAGATAGCCGGTTCGAACATCTTGAATGCGCCTTCGGGACCGTTTTTAATTGTCCACTCGGCCCAGGAGAGCCTGTCCATTTCATCGAGTTTTTTCTGTGAAATCCCCATCATACCGGCACATTTGATCATGGCCTTTATCATGTTAATTTTGGGAATCCCTTTGTAACCCTTCATGAGATAGAAAAAGGCCACCCCTGCGTGAAGCGGTGCCGGCAGGTTGGGAATATGCATGACGGGCTGACGGCCGTCTTCCTGCGCATAATAAAAATCCTGTGACTTCCATACGATATTTTTTTCGATGCCCATTTTCTTGAAAAAATTGAGCAGATTGACATAGTAGGGAAAAAACACGTGAAGTGCATTGTCGATCATATCGCCGTCCTCATCAAGCCAGGAATTGGCCCGCCCGCCGAATATTTCATCAGCTTCAATGAGTTCCACTTCAAAACCATTGTCAATCAGATTCACGGCAGTAGCCAGTCCGGCCATTCCGCCGCCCATTACGAGTGCTTTCATGATAAATCCTCCCCGATATCCCTGTGGAATAAATGTATTTTTTATGTTAGTTATCATTAACTAACATAAAGTATTTTTGTCAATAATAAAAATTAATTTTTATCGGCCCGGAAAAGAAAAAGGGGGTTGCCCCCCTTTCATATCATCAATAAATCATTTGCAGTTATTAAAATAGCGACATTAAAAATTCGAACCAGACCGAATCGAGTCCCACGGGAATGCCGGCCAGGTAGATGGTGCCGCTGGGTGACGGATCTTCCGCCAGGTCCATGGTCAGGAGATCGAAATAGAGGGTCACATCCCTGAAGGCCAGGGGTATTTTTATGCCCAAAATGCCCGTATTCACATACAGGGGATCATCGCCGGTATTGACAACAATTTTCAGCACCGTGAGGGAATAAAATGAGGCGAAGGCTTCCATGTCACCGCTCAGTGTCTGATCAGAGATAGATCCCTGGCTCAGCAGGTAATCGTCGAAGGTAAAGGTCAGAAGCGCTCCCGGCTCAGTCATATTCAGTTCCAGGACAAGGTCGATCATCAGCCCGTCCTGGTTGTATATGTTCCCGATGGGAACGGCAAATCGCGCCGAAGTACTATCATCGCCATTCTTTATCCGATCCGCCACGTCGTCCCAGGAAACTTTTCCCAGGGCTTCGGCCAGTATCGCCAGGGCCTGTTCCATGGTAATAATTTCATCGAGAATATATTCTTTCCCGTTGATAATGATGGTTCCCTGAAAACCGGAGCCTTCGCCGGGATTTACATATACCGTAAGATCTTTAAGATCCACGGCGGCATCCTCAAGTCCCGGACCGGTAACATCGAGGGGCTGGTCCTCCATGGTATTTAAGGTCATTTGAAAGACGCCGTCATCCATGACCAGGTCTGCGTTGACAGTTCCCGATATGACGGATTTAAGAAGGCTGAATGCACATTCTTCAAGCACGATATTCAATTCGGCACCCCGGGGGTTCTCACTTACAGACAAAACGGTCACGGTCATACCCGTCATGGGGGAAAAGGAATCCCCGGCTTCCACATCGGCCGGTATTTCCTTATAAATATTCTGAGCGGTTTCAAGAATGATTTGTTTACTGTCGTCGACAGTGACACAACGGGCAGAGGCATCATCTCCCGCAGCAGGACCCTGGTCATAACAGGAAACCAGTGCCGGAGCACAGAGCATTATGGAGAGAAAAAACCGGAATATGGATTTCATTACAGCACCCCCTGTGAATCATGTAAAATACCGATTATACGGCAATCAGACATTATATTAGCAGGATATGCATCTGTCAATAATAATCCGTACGTCCGGTTTTTTATTTTAAAAAGTAATATTTTTGCATATACGGTGACAAGGACCAATTCAATCCCGAGGAAATCCCGTAAACCCGATTATGACGCTTCGATACTGCCGATGAAATTTTCAATGGCAGCCATGGCCTTGTCCCTGGTCAGAACGTTCTCCAGTCCCAGGAGGGACGCGAAACTCAGGGTAAAAGCCAGGGAAAACATCTCCCAGGCCTTGAGACTCACATCCATATCATTCTTCAGGACGCCCTGGCGGGCGCCCTCGCCGAGCAGCGCCTGGGCGAGATTAATAATGTTGAGGATAAGATCCTTCAGGTTTCCCCGCAGGTCTTCGGCAGGCGAC
The DNA here is from genome assembly GCA_002839375.1 of Spirochaetae bacterium HGW-Spirochaetae-1. Classification (NCBI taxonomy): domain Bacteria; kingdom Pseudomonadati; phylum Spirochaetota; species Spirochaetae bacterium HGW-Spirochaetae-1. The sequence continues at coordinate 18,266 of PGXY01000005.1, forward strand.
GAACAGATAAACTCAAAAAGGACCTTGCCCGCCTCGGGATGGTTCATAAGAGACTGATACAGGGTCTCACTGGTGAGGCGGATGCTTTGCAGAACATCGCCGTCCTTGACGACATAGCTGCCGATGAGGAGCCGGCTTACATGATCCAGCGTGGCAAGAAGAATCTCCCGCCGATTATCGAAATGACGGTACAGGGCCGGCTCGGAAATGCCCACCTTTTGTGCGATGCCGCCCATGGTCATACCCGAAATACCCTTTTCAAAAATGAGGCTCATGGCCCCGGCGATTATCTGCTCTTTACGTTCCGCCGATGGAATTCTTTTCTTTTCTTTTATATTTTTCATAGTTTTTCCCTGAAAGAGCCATTTACAGAATAGGATAAGACAGTCTGTCAATAAAAAAAATATTAATTGGACTGCATGGGCTGAAAAACGGCCCGCGGCCCTCCCTTCCGGCAACCGGGAATTGTTATTATATCCCCATCATCTCCAAAAGCATGTCGTACATGAAGCGGTCACATACCGGGCACAGATCCGGCGGATTCCCGGTCATGACCATATCAACGGCATAGTCCCGGCACGAAGCAAAGCCGCAGGAGCCGCAGTTGACACCGGGCAGAGCAGCGCTTATCCGCCTGATGCGTCTTCCCCGGGGAAGCAGGTAATACTCAATCCATCTCAAGGGGCATCACTCCTTCAAAATTTTCTTCAAGACACAGGGCTCCGGAAGGACAGGCGTCAATACACAGGCCGCAGCCCTGACAGATCCCGTCCTCTACGGACACCACGGTACCGCGGGAGCTGATAGCCCCAAACGGACAGGCATCAAGGCATTTCAGACAACCCGTGCAGGACTCTTCATTGACACGGGCGGTGCGGCCCGACGATGACATGATATTTATACCCAGGCGGTTTACCAGCTCCAGCCCGACGCAGCAGCACCGGCAGCAGTTGCATATGGCGAAGAACCTGCCCGCCGCCGCTTCCTTGAACCACAGGGAGTGGACATGGCCGCGCCGGTGTTCGGCCTCGAGTATTTCCAAGGCCTCGTGGTGCGATATTCTCCGCGATATCTCGGGCCGGTGTTCAAGAACAAAATCCGTAAAGGGCTGACCCACGATCATGCAGACATCCAGGGGAAGGCAGGGATCGGGGCGCGAGGCCCGGCAGGGACAGTCCATGAGGACGATCTCCAGGGGGGAACCGATCAGGAGGTCCCGGGCTACGGGATAGGGCACTATGTTTTCTCCGACGTCGTGAAGCGGGACCTCGTGATTAAGCGTGATGATCCTGCCGACCTCTTCACCGGTAACGACTTTGCCGTGGTAGCCCGGCACAATAAATTTCTTTATGAGAAAGGGCCCCACCACGGGCACCTTCATGACGCGCAGGCCGAACGATACATATCTCTTCAGCCATCGAAAATAGACATAGCCATGCTGAAAGTAGCGGGGATAGATGAGCTCCCACAGGGAAAACTCCCCGGCAAACTTTTTTGTCGATGGAAGAATGCGGAAGCCCTTCTCTCCTTTTATCATTGCCATGACGACAAGTGCAAGGTGAAGGACCGCAATACCGCAAAGTGTCATGAGTATGTAATAAAACATGGCGGAAAGCCCCCTCCCATTCTGCCGGAAAACTGCAAGCGATCAATGATAACAGCCGTATATTACGATATAAAAAGGCTCTTCGTGGAAAAGTTTGGCTCCGTGGTCACATTGATCCCCAGTCTCCGAAGCCCCGCTTCATCGCCCGGCGTGGGGATATGAGTCATGTGCATCTCGCAGTTTTTCAGTTCCTTCAGCTTTTCCATGGCCACCTGTGCCGTGGGATTCGTGGCGGCGCTGATACTCAGGGCGATAAGGGTTTCTTCCAGGTCCAGGTTAAGGGTCTTCATGCCCAGCACACCACCCTTCATGGTCCTTATGGAATCGATTATCTGCGGCGAAAGAATGTGGATGGCGTCGGGAATCCCGGCCAGGGCCTTTATCGCGTTAAGGACAAGGCCCGAAGCGGCATGAATCAGCGGGGAATTCTTGCCCGTGACGATGGAGCCGTCAGGAAGCCTCAGGGCCGCTCCGCAATATATACCGTCGTTGCCTTTGCCGTTTTTTGCCTCTTCAGCGGCCCGGCGCGCGGGCTCCACGACTACACGGTCTTCGGGAACGGCGCCCAGCTCTTCCATCAGCAGCTCGGCACGCTGCACCGTCTCCTTTTCAACAAAACCCAGGACATACTCGCAGGAATACCGGAAATAACGGCGAACGACCTCCTGCCGTGACGCCTCCCGTACCACTTCATCATCGACAATGCCGAAGCCGGCCCGGTTGACGCCCATGTCCGTGGGTGATTTATACATGGAGGTCGTTCCCTGTATCCGTTCAAGTATTCTTTTCAGAACCGGGTAGGACTCCACGTCCCGGTTATAGTTGATGGCCTTTTCATTGTAAGCGTCGAGATGGAAGGGATCTATCAAGTTGAAATCGTTTATATCGGCCGTGGCGGCCTCATAGGCTACATTGACGGGATGCTTCAGAGGTATGCTCCATATTGGAAAAGTCTCGAATTTCGCATAACCGCTGTTAATTCCTCTTTTATGGTCATGGTAAAACTGGGACAGGCACGTTGCCAGCTTTCCGCTGCAGGGTCCCGGCCCGGTGACAACGACAATGGGTTTTTCAGTTTCTATGTATTCATTGGCGCCGTATCCCTGATCGCTGACGACAAGGTCCACGTCGGTGGGATATCCCCGTGTGAAGGGGTGCGTGTATACCCTGACGCCCTGACGTTCCAGCTTGTTCTTGAATATAACGGCTGAAGGCTGGTTTTCAAAACGCGTTATAACCACGGCCTTTATATTCAGTTCCCGATCCTTGAGATCATCGATGAGCTTCAGCGCATCGGCGTCGTAGGTTATGCCGAAATCAGCGCGCACTTTCCGCCTCTCTATATCCCCGGCGTAAATGCACAGAATGATATCGATTTTGTCCTTGAGTTTCTGGAGCAGCCTCATCTTCACATTTGGATCAAAGCCGGGAAGCACCCGGGCCGCGTGAAAGTCATACAGAAGTTTCCCCCCGAATTCCAGGTACAGCTTATCGCCAAATTTCGACAGCCGCTCGAGAATAGCCTGTGTCTGCTCCCTGAGATATTTTTCATTATCAAAACCGATTGTATTCATTCGCTCTCCTCATGATTATGGCCGGGTACGGATACCGTGCGTACGACCACGGTGCCGTAACTGTATGCAGTTGTTTAATTTGCCTGATAGAAAAACAGAATATGGAATGACGTTTACATCATGGATGATGATAAAGCAGGTGCTGAAAAAAGCAAGAAAAAGAGACATATTCCCGTGTTTTTTTTCAGCCCCCCTGATTATGCAGGGAAAAACCGGCTATCGGCGACTGCAGGGGGCATCCTTTCATGATACCCCCTTTGTTTACCGCTGAATATCAGTAATTTACGTATATGGGATTGGTGAGACACATGAGCTTGCCATAAAGCAGCCGCAGCAGCGGGTCCACATCGGTCCAGCCGTAGATCTCGGCCCTGAAGTAGGCTGTTTCACCGGCATCGATATTTTCATTACAGGTGAGCGAGGCTGCTCCGCGGGCAAGGATCCAGGCTTTATGGAGCGCTCCATTTTTATACAGGCAGAAAATTTTGATTTCCGGATCAGTAAGGGCCTGGAACACATCATCCATCTCAACCGTCCCCGCGACAAGTCCGTCCACGGCTTCTTTTGAAACAGGTATTATGGTCCCGTCGGTCCCGATCTCTCCATTCTCATCGACGTAGCGCATGGCGAGGGTCACTTCAACGTCATCATTGGCGACGAAAGTATCTCCCATCATGACATCGTCCCTGCCGTCGCCGTTTATATCAGCGGTGAAATCCAGGTATCCGGCGTCGGGCGCATAGCTGATGGTAGCATGACCGGCCTTGATACCGTTGAGGATAGCCCTGCCCTCACGCTTGGCGGCGAAGACCCAGGTAGAGGGATTTCCCTGGCCGAAAATGGAGGCCTCGATATCACCCTCCTTCAACTTGTGCGTGTCGCTGCCGCCCACGGCGCTGAGGCGTTTCCCCTTTGCCAGTTGCTTATCCCATATCAGACCGCAGGAAAAGCGGTTCAGATTGGGAAACTCATACATGGAGTTCCATACCTCCATGGAGTCGGCGCCATCGGGCACTTTCATTATCCAGGGAGTACCGATGGCCATGGGATGGTTCACGGAAAAAAGGGCGTTCTGGGCATGGGCCGCTTCAAGGGCGGCACCGGCATCGGGTATGCTGAGAAAATAATTGCTGAAAATGAATGCCGCCTCATCGGAAAAATCAGACTCATCTTCATAGGCGAAATTATGGGCCCGCCACAATTCCGAATAGTCAAAGGGAACATCGGACCAGACATTGGCGTGCCCCTTTATGGTGGTCCACTCCTGACCGTAGAGAAGAATGGTGCTGTCGGAATGAAAATCGGGATCATCCCAGTGAAGGGGGCGGATATTCTCGTATACGCCGATGGGATACATGGCCATGTCAGGAAGGAAATCATGGTCGGTGAGAGCGAAAAAATCAAAGCCCTTTTCCTCGGCCATGGCGATAACGTCTTTCACGGGGCTGTCGCCGTCACTGTAGAGTGAATGGTCATGCAGATCGCCCTTGTACCAGTCCCCGCAGGGCAGTGTGCCGGTGCAGTCCTGGACATCATCGATGTCCGTGGACGTATCGGTGCAGCGGTTCACGGCAGTTCCATCGTCGCCGGTTTGTTCGCACCCCGACATACAGACCAGGGACAGAATAACGGCAAATATCAGCGGCAGCGCTCCATATCGATATGCTCTCATACACACACCCCCCTACAATTTACTATTTTTCAACAAAGTCCTGAACAGTGGTCAATTATGGGCACCTCCAAAAATAAGGTTTTTCATTAACAATAAAATGAAAAAACCTTATTTTTCCCATGTTTGTGCCCACAAGGGAACATCCAAATAATGATTTATAGAGGTTCCCTTATAAAACAGGTGTTCAGTCTTGTCAATATAATACCGTCCGGCCGGATATGTTATTTCTGATAATATCGATTTTTCCCGTTTGATTACCAAAAATTTCATCACGTCCACGGTAAAAATATATTTTTTCATGTTTTCCTTATTATTCTTGAATGGCAGCTCTACCCGTATATAATGCTGATTTACTGCGGTGATACATTTCCCTGTTTTCACTATATATAAAGGCAAAAACCGAGAGAAAGGCGGGATGAAGGAAACAAAAAATACAGGCATGAACCAGGCCTTCAGGGCCCTGCAGCACCGAAACTTCCGCCTATTTTTCATGGGCCAGGGGGTATCCCTTATAGGCACCTGGATGCAGTCCGTGGCCGTGAGCTGGCTGGTTTACCGGCTCACCCGGTCACCCCTGGCCCTGGGCATCGTGGGTTTCTCCGGCCAGATCCCGGCCTTCATACTATCCCCCTTTGCCGGTGTCCTGAGCGACCGCCAGAGCCGGCACCGCATCCTGATCATAACACAGACACTGGCCATGGTACAGGCCGTCACCCTCACGATCATTGCAGCGACAGAGATCGTTGCGGTATGGCACATCGTGCTGCTCAGCTTTTTCCTGGGAGTTGTCAATGCCTTCGACATGCCGATACGCCAGGCCTTCGTCATTGAAATGGTGGAGGACAAAAAACACCTGGCTAATGCCATCGCACTCAACTCGTCAATATTCAACGCATCGCGCCTGGTGGGCCCGGCCCTGGCCGGAATAATCATCGCCGTTGCCGGAGAAACCGCCTGCTTCACGATCAACGCCGTCAGTTACGTGGCCTCCATCATGGCCCTGGTTTCTATGAGGATTCCTTACATAAAGCCCGGCATCCCCGAACAGAACATCCTCGCCGACATGAAAAAAGGATTCACCTATGTCCTGAATTTCACGCCTATCCGGGACCTGCTGATCATGGTAAGCATGATGAGCCTCGTTGCCATGTCATTTCCCGTACTGCTGCCGGTTTTCGCCACGGAAATCCTGCATGGCCAGTCCCATACCTACGGGTTCCTCACGGCCTCCACGGGAGTGGGGGCCCTGCTGGGAACGATCTTCCTTTCCATGAGGAAAAGCGTCCTGGGACTGGGGCGGATTATCGCGGCGAGTGTTTTCATTTTCGGCCTGGGTCTGGCGGGCCTGTCCCTGTCACGGTCCGTGCCCCTGTCCATGGTTCTGCTGGCAATCATCGGGTTCGGCATGATAGTGAACATCGCCTCGTGCAATACCATCCTCCAGACTATCGTCAGGGAAGACATCCGTGGCCGCGTCATGAGCTTTTACACCATGGCCTTCATGGGTGCGGCACCGATTGGAAGCCTTATCACGGGAAGTCTCTCCTCCAGGATAGGGGCGCCCGCCACGGTGTTTGCCGGCGGCGTCTTTATCATCCTGGCTGGGATTCTTTTCATCGGGCGGCTCCCGGCCCTGCGGCGGAGCATCAGGCCCGTTTACGTTAAACTGGGCATTCTGCCCGAGGTGGCCATGGGGCTTCAGACAGCAAGCGCCCTACGGAAACCGCCGGAGTATTCGGGAGGATGACACGCAGAGATTCCCGGTACACCACCCGGGTGAGGGTGCCCCGGAGTATCCGAGACTGGATCACGAGGAAGGGGCAACGCCGCCCCCTCCTCTCCCTGTGTCATTTTTCTTACATGCATTACAGCCGTTACATGGTCTGTAAAAAATCTTTTATATAACCGGCGGTTTCCCCGGGACGCTCAACCATCGGCGCATGACCGCAGTCTTTCAAAATGTGCGTCCGGAAGTTCTTAAGATTCTTTTCCAGTACCTGAACACATGACACATTAATTATCCTGTCTTTATCTCCCCATAGAATAAGCACCGGCATCTTCAATTTACTAAGACGATCCTGCAGCAGCACCGGTTTTCGGTTCATGTCAGACCAGACCTTTTCATTATACGTCTTATTTTTTATCGCCTGCTCTGCAAGAATCCTTTTTACCGGTCCCGGTATATATGGAGGTTTTACAAACCCGTATTCCATAAGACGATCATAATCTTCAGTGCTGTTTACAATAAGAGGATTAATTCCAGCTTCCAGTGATTTAGTAAGATCACTTTTCTCCGGCGCAATAATACCGGCAGTATCTAAAAGTATAAGCCCTGCAACCTCATCGGGATATTTCGCGGCAAAAATTCCCGAGATATTTCCACCCATGGAGTTACCTGCGATAAAAACTTTTCCTGCATTTAATTTTTTCAGAAAATAATGTATTCTATCCGCCTGACTCTCCACATCATAACTCATATCATCACGTTTTACCGATTCACCAAAACCGGGAAGATCAGGAATGATAAGATGATATTTATCCGACAGATACTTTGCCATCAAAGTCCAGTGATCCTTCTCTGCTCCGAATCCGTGAATCAAGACCAGAGTTTCACCTTTCCCGCCTTCAAGGTAAACCATTGAATAATCTGCAACCTGGACCGATTTCTGCACAAGATCTGCAGAAGAACGCTTCATGTTTTTGTAACCTGTGTACATACTTTGAGATAGTGAACAGGATAAAATAGTCAAAGATAACAGCAGTACTGATGTAAAAATTATTTTTTTATTTTTCATTTATAACCTCTCTTCATTAAACAGTTTTAAGCAGAATCTCATTTGTGGCACGAAGAGTCATATGGTCAATTGCAATCGCCGCATTAAATTTAGGATATGCAGCATCAGCATCTGACATTACAGCCCTGTTCTTCATCGCCGTTGCAAAACCTTCTCCATCCAGCGGAGTATCGATAAAAGCCCCTGCCTCAATCTCCATAATCATTTTATTGGAAACGCTCTCGGTTTTAAATTTTCGTATGCTTCTTCTTTTTTTTATTGCATCCATGAATTCCATATTTAGACACACAGGAATTTCCTCTATCAGAAAATGGCTAAGGGGACACAAGATGTCTTACTTGTGCTGTGGTTCGACAAGTGGTCAGTGAGTCAACCGATGTCGAAGCATCTGAACCTGTTCCTGGCAACCGACAGGTCAGATTATTAGCAGAAAGTTCCGGGAAGGCAAGGCTTTTTTAAATTTTGATCTTCGAAAATTGATTTCAGAACAACAGCCCCGGCTCCCGCTTTTTCAATCTCAACGATTGAGTCAGCTGTTCCGGAAAGCCCGCCGCTTGATACGACCAGGGGGTTTTTCAGCGTGAGTCCCATGTAGGTTGTTGAAAGATCTGCACTGAATACAATTGAATATAATATAGAAAAAATGTTATAATCTACTTGACTGTTTCAAAAAAATTGCTCTAAAATCGCCATGATCTTAATGGTAAAAACAACCTACTATGGAGGACTGAATGAAAAGATCTATTATTTTTAAGTATACAATTGCATTAATTTTTTCGGGACTATTTTTCCTTGCTTTAAGCGGATGCGGAGAGGGTGATAGCGGGCCAGCACCTGTTATGCATACGGTGGTCAGCGACACATCTGTGTCAGGTAACATGTTTGGCCTTGCGTTTGCAGGCACTAATGTCTGGGTTGCTTATCAAAATACAGATTCGGGTAATACAATTCGTCTGTATCGGAGCGGTGACACCGGGACTACCTTCAGCCAGGTGTTCGATACTGACCAGGACAGCAATGGTATGGTGCGGGCCGCGGTAGACAGTGCTGATACACTGTATCTTTTTTATAGACAATTCGACACCGCACATCATATTGCTGTTTCTACCATGGATGACGCCTCTGATGTCGCTTCTACCGCTCTTGATGACACCACTATCGCGTTAGGCGGCGCAACCCTTGCTTCACAATGTCTCGACATTTCCATTTCAGGAACCACAACATTTTTACCTTATACAGGTGGAGACACAGCCAGTTATTTGAGTGCTGATTTTGTTACGGCAACGGTTATGCAATCCCTCGATGGTAGCATGAATGCTGGTGGTATGGCCGGTTGTATGAATTCTACTTCTATATGGATGTCAGCTTATATTAATTATACCGATGATACTAATACTGAAGTTCGTTTCGCTCGTACAGGAAATTCAGGTGCAAACTGGACCGAGATGGTTCTTGATAATAATGATGCTGGGATTGATCAGAATGTTGACATCGCCGCAGTAGATGATAATATCGTGGTATCATATTTCAATGATGTAGACGATAAGGTGTACGCTATATGTTCAGCCGATAACGGGGTTAACTGGTCATCACCAATAGAAGTTGCTTCTGCTTATGATGACATGACAAGCCTTGCCGTATCAACCGGATACTTCAATCTCGTTTTTACGAAAAATAATGGAAGCAATAAAGAAGTTTATATCGCCCGTTCATCGGATAACGGAGCAACATGGACATTAAAAAAACTTGGAACAGTCGAATATTATGATCAATTATTTCCGGAGATACAGGCTTCGGGAAATACTATCTGTATCGCCTTTCGAACCAATACAGGAATTTACTTTTTTAGAAGCACCGATAATGGTACAACCTGGGACTGACAGAAGAAAATCTGATTTCTCTCCGGTATAGTCTATGCCGGAGAGAAGTTATGTAATAAAGAAAGAGTTGTACTGTTTTATACAGGCTTTCCCCGCAATGCGTCTGGTTATGCGCAAGTATACTGAATAATTTATCTTGAATAACTCCTCCGCCACTATTCTGATCATTAATTAAAAAGGATTGCCCTTAACTTGATACATAGTGGAATTTCCTCTATCAGAAAATGGCTAAGGGGACACAAGATGTCTTACTTGTGCTGTGGTTCGACAAGTGGTCAGTGAGGATTATTAGCAGAAAGTTCCGGGAAGGCAAGGCTTTTTAAAATCAAATCTCTTTCAAAATCCCCTGAAGTTGTCCGGTTAATACCGGTATGTCATTTATTACAGCATCCCATACAACTTTATCTTCTATTACATCATAGCCATGAGCTATAACGTTTCGGAACCCTATTATCTGACGCCAGTTGGAAATACCCGCAAGAATTGTTTCATCAATTTGCTTAATCCTGTTGAGGGCCTCTCCAATAATTTCAAATTGTCTCTCAACAGCAGCTTTGGTTCGAGAATCGTCACTGAAGGAATCATAGTTTATTGAAGAGGTGAATTCCTGAATAAGCAAACATGCCATTAATGCATCTTCAACACAAACAAGGGGGTCACGCTGCATAAATTTCTCTGGTTGTCGCAAAAATATACTTTTTGAGCCTTTGATTTGAAAGAGCCCCCGGCATAACAAGATCTACATTTCGGCCTAAAAGTTCTTCAAGCTCAAATTTTATATTCATATACCGCATCATACCATTTTCAGAACCCTCGAGTTCAAGGAGAAAATCAACATCACTTTTTTCTGAAAAATCGTCAGTCAATACAGAGCCAAATGCAACAAGTCTCAAGACCCTGTATTTTTTACAGATATGCACGATTTCGTCTTTATGTTTTTCTAAAAAATTCATGATTATATTGTTCAGGTTATTTTATGGAATATATAGTACCGACTATATTACAAAATCAAGCTCTTTTTAGAAAGTCTTTGAGAGGGGCATTCCTGGGTATTCTGGAAAGGACCTTTCATAATACCCGGCGTATGAGTTTAGGAATTTAGTAATCTCCGGGATCAAAAACCGGTTGAAGGGACACATCTGAACCTGTTCCTGGCAACCGACAGGTCAGATTATTAGCAGAAAGTTCCGGGAAGGCAAGGCTTTTTGAAATTTTACGCCTTGATCATTCTGGTTCTGGCCTTCAGCCTTAAGGCCGTGGTGGCCAATCTTCACATGGCTGAATGACTGGTAGGTGGCATTCTTGGCTAAGAAATTCAATATGACAGTGCTAATTGCACTCAATCACAACGTTCAGATATCCATTGGGGGAGCCGGGCCTTACATCGAAGTTAACTTCAGTATAGGTTCCCAGCTTCAGGAGAAGCTCGCGGGTTTTAGTAAAGTTTTCAACATTGAATTTCTCTCCGCTGCGGAAAAAGATATATTTGTTTAATTCTTCTACCGTATGTTTCAAGTTTCCTTTAATAATAACAGTATCAATATATCCAGGTTCCCTTTCCTCGATGAGGAAATGAATGGCTACAAAGAAAGTATTTACCCCAGTTGAAGAAGGCCTGGCTGAAAATTCCTTTTTACCATCAACCCTTGCGAAGATGTGGCCACTGCATCCGTACGAATAAACTATTGCCTCTCTGTCTGAGTTGTAATTGGTAATGTTAAATACATCACCCGGTTTTAAGGAAACCAGATTTGCAAGCTGATCCTCTGTAAAAAGCGGTTTTTCCAGTTCATGCTTGATTTCAAAGGTATATCCGGCGAATAAATATTTATCGCCCTTCTCAATGTAAAGGTGAATGTCTATTTCGTATGGCCCATTCTCAGAATCAAATGATTTTTTATTCGGAACGGTTACTACGGTATTGAGATAGCCTCTATCCTGAAAGTAACATTTTATTGTATTGAGGTCTTCCTCGAAAATACTGTTATTATAATTTCGATTTTCTTTCATTGACAGAGTTTTTCGAAATGCAAACTCTTCAAATGTTGATAATCCTGAAAATGTGACGGATCGTACTTTTTTATATACTCCTTCATTAATTACTACCTGCACTACCTTTTCATACTCGTGGTCATTTGCCGATGCAGTTTCAAAGGAGATGGAAGTTTTATATAGTCCCAGCTCTGCATAAAATTTACGAACATTCTCGATACAGTTATTTATGCGATATTTCCTGTAGCTCTTCCCTTCAATGTGATTAAAAAAACCGAAGACCTTTTCCTTGAATTCATCACTTACCCCTGTGATAATTAATTCCTTTATCAGGGGCGCTTCTGAAAAAAGAAACTTTAGTGTAATGCTTTCCTTTCCTGCATCGATAAGCGCTTCAATCCTGTCGAATCTGTCAGTCATATAAATATTTTTTATATCCCTGGAGACCTTTCGATGTGATAGCGGTTCTCCCTCCCGGCTGTTAAGAAGAGGGGATATCTTTTCTCTTCTGATCTTTTGCAGACCTGAAAAAAGAATCTTTTCAATTTTCATGCCTTCAAACTGATTGTATGAAGGAATAAAGTGTTCCTGCTGCTCTGAATTTTCTTCTTCCGGCAACGGTTCAGGTGTTGCCTGCTGAAGCAGGAAAAAAATTGATAATCCGCATGCTAGTGCTATTTTTTTTACAGGCAAAAGGTGTACTCTCGCAGAAATTTATTTGAAAATGATGATAGTCTTGTGATTTAGTATTGCTTTTAATTTGTCAATTTTAAAAATGCCTTGCCTTTAGCGAATATTGTTTTAATTCATTAATGTATTCCTTCTCGGAAACAGGTTAGGAAAAGAGATATCAGGCCTTATCGAAGGGTGATTGTTTGCAGAATTTCCAATTCATTGTACAATCATGGTCCCCTGGGAATGAGTGTGGTATTGTAAACAGCTCTTAGGAATTTTAGCTGACTATTACGATTTTCAGATTGGGTAAAATGAAAAAAATAATTTCCATTATTCTTGTCTCTATATTTTTATCAGGCATTACCCTGCAGGCGGAAGAAAGTGATGTTAAGCTGATAAAGCCGCTCGATGCAAAAGATATAGAATATTTGCTGGATAACCTATATCCTCTTTTTTCCGTTTCCTTCAATATTGAATATTCCTGCTCGTCAGTGCTGGATAACATCTGCAAGGATAGAAAAAATGACCATAAGCATGATATGGAAAGGGAGATCAGGGATAGAATAAATGCTTTAAATAAATCACTGAAGGACACTGATGAAGACATCGAAACATATATATCGCTTTCCGATGAGTACGATGATCTTGATAAGTATGATAAAACATCTTCAAAACTTTCGCGTGACTGCCTGCTGAAGGCTTATGCTCTTTTGAAAAACAGGGAGAAATCGGTTCCTGTTTCCAATAAAGAGAAGCTCTATGATCAGCTTGTCGAGGTTTGTAATTCATTGCAGCTTTCTTTTTTATTTGAGGATATACGAGAACAGAAAAAATATATCGAAGAGGGAATACAATATTCAAAATCGACGTTAGCTCTGGGAGAATCCGCTGAAAAATATGGAATGTATGCCATATTACTGGGTTATTCCGGTGATATTACATCCATGTATAAAATGTGTGATAAAGGCATTAAATTATGCAATAGCAACAATGATTTCATTCATGCCATGGTTACCCTGAATGTTAATATAATACCATACGCCATAATAATGGAGGATATGGATAAAAGCATATTCGAAACCGAATCCACGCATAACCTGATTTATAAAGGCATTCATTATAATTCCTGGATGAAGAGAATAAGAAAGTCACCTGAAAAGGTGCACATACAATCAGCTTTACGTTTCCAGGAACTCTATTTTATTTTCATGAAAGTCATGCTGTTTGAAGAATCCAAACTTCTGGACTTTGATGAGCAATTAACCTGTCTTAATGCTGAGGATTATAAACTTCTTGATGAAATTGAAAGCTATTATCTAAAGCAGGTCGGAATGAACCTGCTGGATAAGCATGATCTCTATGGCTGGTTAACAGCTGCTTATATATTGAAGCGTGATATGGATAAAATGTTAATCTACCAGGAACTGGAATACCGTATTAAGCCAAAAACAGAGGGGTTGTCCCTGCTGGCCTACTTTAACAAAAAGAAAAATAATAATTATGCACGGATACACGAATTAATCGATTTAAAACTCAAAAAATATCCAACTAGAGATGATTATTTAATCGAAGCATACACATATTCTTCGGAAGGGAAATTAACGGAAGCGGAAAAATCCGTGAGAGAAGCATTGCAAATAGATAGTGGCTATATCAAGTCAAAATTATTTCTGGGAATAATTTTATTAAAGCAGGGAAAAATAGAGAAAGCAAAAGCTGTTTTAAATGAAATCAGGTATTTGAAAGAAAATGATGAATATCTCTATGATGTGTATAAATCACTGGGCATTATCTGCCTGTTGGAAAATCAACCAGGAGAATCCTTTGAATTATTTCTGATTAGCCTGATGAGTGATAGAAAAAAAAATGATACAATAGTCGGAGAAATCATTGGAAAATTTTTTATCGATGGTACATTGAGAGCCAGAGATCGCCTTGAAGGATTCAAAAAATAATGGACCAAAAACTGTCTGGACCGGTACGATTAGCTGGGATATCTTAATACTGAGATCGAGAGTTGCATAGAGCGACACAGGCAAAATATCTTAACACAAGATGTCATACTTGTGCTGAGCTTGTCGAAGCATCCGAAGCTGATCCCGGCGACCATAGGTTTACTGTATTGTTAAACTATTCCGAAAAAGCAATGCTTTTAAAAATTTTCGCATGTCAACAGGGTAATTTTTTTTAGTATTTAATTTAATAATAAAAATACAAAAAAACGTTTAGTTTTGTCAAAGATATGAATAAAAAAATAATATCAACCCCCTGCCCTGCCTCCTGAATAATATTCCGTATCTTTCCGGAATTCATTCAATATGAACAGAAAGTTTCTGAATCATATACTTGTAAGATTAATATTAAAATATATGCCATTATTTCGCCAATCTGCAACTCTCCTTCATTCCAAAATTACTGCATATCAGAAAAACGTGAATAAAAGAGGCGCCGCACAATGAAAAAAATACTTTTTATCAATCCCAATATCAACAACACCGTGTTCGGAAAAATGAAAATGCTGGCCCTTCCGCCAATGGGCCTGGGCGTACTGGCAAGCAGGACGCCTGACACATATGAAGTGTCCATCGTGGATGAAATGGTGGACACCCTTAATTTTGACGTGAAGGCCAACCTTGTGGCTGTGACCGCCACAACAGGCCAGGCGCCGCGGGCATACCGGATCATGGAGGAATTCAGGAAGAGGGGGATACCAACGGTCATGGGAGGCATACACGCCTCGGTAATGACCGAAGAAGCATCACGCTACGCTGATGTAGTTGCAGTGGGTGAAGCAGACGAACTGTGGCCGCAGATCCTGAATGACTATGAAACAGGAACCCTTAAAAGAATTTACCGGGCAAACGTATTCCCCGGCCTAAAAGGGATTCCGAAAATAGACAGGAGCCTCTTTTCAAAAAAATACATGATACACTCGGTACAGACCTCAAGGGGCTGTCCATGCAACTGCAGTTTCTGCTCCGTGACAAAGTTCAACGGCGCCAGATACCGGTTCAGGTCGATAAAAGACGTGGTTGAGGAAATCGAAGAGATAAAGGAAAAACGCTTTTTCATTGCCGACGACAGCATCGTGGGCCTGGGCAAGGAGGGCATTGAACACGCCAGGACTTTGTTCAAAAACCTGAAGGGCATGGGCAAGTCCTGGGGGTCACAGGTATGTATTACTATAGCTGAACACGACGACCTGCTCCGTGCGGCAGCCGAAGCAGGGGCCAACACCTTTTACATCGGCTTTGAATCAATAGAGACGGAATCCCTGAAATTCATGGACAAGGGCGTCAATATGCGGCCAATGATAAAAAATTACAAAGACACCATAAAAAAATTCCATGAACATGGGATCGGCGTCATCGGCGGGTTCATCTTAGGTTCCGACGGCGACAACAGGGACATATTCGAGAAAACCATCGAGTTCGTCCACGAGACAGGCATAGACGGGTGCCAGTTCACCATCATGACCCCTTTCCCCGGCACCAGACTCTATGAGCAAATGCGCAACGAGGCGCGCCTCCTGTACACCAACTATCCTGAAGACTGGGTCAGGTACAATGCCTATGAAGCGGTCATCGAGCCGCGCAATATGACCATAGATGAACTGAAAACAGGATGGCGCAGTGTTTATGACGGGACCTCAACGTTTGGCTCGTCATTGAAGAGAAGCATGAAAACCTTCAAGAACACCGGGAGTTTTACCAATGCTTCCATTAACCTGTTCTGGAACTACTACAACTACAAGGCCATAAAGGATTTCAACTTCTAGTCCCGTTCCCGTTGCGCCGAAAATCAGCGGGCGATACACCGGTCATTTTCTTGAATGTGGCATGGAAGGCTGAATAGGAGTTAAACCCCACGGCAAAGGATACGGAAAGGATATGCCTGTCCGGCTCATCCATGAGCATTTTCTTGGCTTCATCGATGCGGTACCGGTTGACGAAATTGTTGAAGTTCATGTTATGGTATGTATTCAAAAACTGCGAGAGCTGGTTTTTCGTCAGGTCCAGGGCCTCGCTCAGGCGAGTCAGGGAAAGGTCCTCGTCGCAAAAGAGCTTCTCATCTTCCATGATGATTTTCAACTGCCTGTCTATGCTGTTCCGGTTAACATTGTCAAGGTACGATTTGGCATATCTCTTTTTTTTGGCCGGGATCGTACCGAACTGCATAAGGTACGGGTACCTGATGGAAATCAGGTAAAAGCTGATGACGATAAGGCTGATGATGACACTGTCCAGCATCAGGAGCCGCGGCGACAGTGTCACTGCGCCGGCAACGCCCATGATCCCCAGGAGAAGCCAGATGATAAGCAGTGTTATCAACAGGTTTAGGGGCTGGTATACGAAGTTTTCCCTGGGCCTGCGGAACCAGATATGCCATATGGAAAGGGATATGTAAAAAACCGGCACCACCACCGCGGCCATAGACGATATCAGGATTTGAATGAATTTGTAGTCTCCCTGAATGAGAAACATCTTCACCAGGCTGCTTTTCGTCTCATCCGGAGCAAAGGCGATGGGCAGTATTACGATGACGACTACCATGAGCGGGATGAAATTCACCACGTCATAATAATAAAATTTCTGCTTGTCCTTGATGAAGCTCAGTACATACAGATACAGGAGCGGGCCGATGCTGATTTCCACGGGCAGAAGAAAAAGAAAATAGTTGGGATAATCAAAAATGGCCTTGGTATGCAAAAGGTTGATGAAAAGCGTCAGGTAACCCAGCTCTGCTATGAATATGGCAAGCACAACGTTCCTGAAGCGCCATGGTCTGATGAGCAGGCCCAGTGCCATTAAGAAGCTCAGAAATATTGTGGAATGTATGAAGAGGGATATGTCCATAGTATGATATTATTGCCGGGTCCATTATTATTGATACATAGGAATTTCCGCCGCCGGAAACCAGTTCATGGGACACAAAATGTCATACTTATGCTGAGCTTGTCGAAGCATCCGAAGCTGATCCCGGCGACCTTAGATTTACTGTATTGCTAAAATATTCCGAAAAGGCAAGGCTTTTTAAAATTTTCGCATGCCAACAGGGAAATTTTTGCACTTTTTTACGCACTAACCCACTGATGAATATTAAGACATTTGCCTATTCGCATACCAAACTGTTTTTTCATGAAAAGCGAAACCTTGGTCAGGGAGGTTTTTACCAACGCCTCAATGGCCTGTTGGGCCTGGAAAGAAAACACCACATCGGATTTCATCGCAGTTCCGCATTCAGGACAGATAACAGGGTCTTTCTTGAAACAATGTTTTACTGCCTCCTGCCAGTTCTTCTTTTTGATATACGCAAACTTCCCGTCACGCCCGCTCAAATATAACAGCCGGTGCCATGGCCCCGCCCGTGCAGAGCGTTACCAGGGCGTAACGACCCTTACGGCGGCGCAGTTCATTGATGGCCGTGATAGTCAGGCGCGTGCCGCTGTTTCCCACGGGATGTCCCAGGGCCATGGCGCCGCCGTTTACATTCAGCCTGTCCATGTCGGCATCAAGTTCCTTTGCCCAGGCCAGGGGAATGGGCGCGAAGGCCTCGTTCACTTCGAAAAGGTCCATGTCCTGCATGGACAGCCCGGCCCCTTTCAGGACCTTCCGTGTAGCCGGAATGGGTCCTGTGAGCATGAGCATGGGGTCGGAACCCACAACGGCGCATGCCGCCACGCGGGCCATAGGACTGAGGTTCAATTCCCTTACCCGTTCCCCGCTCATGAGAACCACGGCCGAGGCGCCGTCGGTAACAGGGCTCGATATCCCAGCCGTGATCCACTGCGTTCCAGCCACGGGCTTGAGTGCGGCGAGCTTTTCCGCCGTGGTGTCGGGCCGTATCGTTTCATCGACGGTCTGTGTTACAGGTCTTCCATCGATGTCCAGACCGTCAAAAGGCATGATCTCGTTTTTAAAATAGCCCTTTTCCGTGGCGCTGTGCGCCTTCGCATGGCTGGACGCGGCAAAGGCCTCGCACTCCTCCCTGGTGACGCCCCACTTTTCAGCGATGGCCTGGGCCACCTGCATCTGGCTCATGGGCCTGTTCTTCACCCGCCGCAGGTAGAAGGGGGCCCAGGGATTTCCCATGGGGCTTCCGTTTGAGAGGGTGCCGTCCATGTCGGATTGTATGGGGTACTTGGTCATGATTTCACAGCCGCTGGCGATGACCGTGTCCATCATGCCCGAGGCGATCATGGCCGTGCCGATCTGCAGGGCCGTAAGGCTGCTGCCGCACTGGCGGTTCACGGACATGCCAGGTACCTCATCGGGAAATGACGAGGCCAGGATTGCCATGCGCGCCAGGGTAAATCCCTGTTCGCCGATCTGGTACACCGTTCCGTTTATCACGTCATCGATTGATGCTGGGTCCAGATCGATGCGCAGCACCACCTCGTCCAGGACCCTTCCCAGAAGCTCCGGCGCCTTCCACTCACGCAGGTATCCCTTTCGTTTTCCCACGGGGGTCCGGACAGCGCTCACTATGAATACCTCTCTCATGGCCTTCCTCCTCTGCTGTTCTTTCATTACATCGCTATAGTCCCAGGGACCGTGAAATGATGAGCTTCATGATCTCCGAGGTCCCGGCGTAAATAGTCTGGATACGCGCGTCCACATAAAAACGAGATATGGGATATTCCGTGCAGTAGCCGTACCCGCCGAAAAGCTGCAGGCACCGGTCGGCGATTTCCTTGGCAGTCTCGCAGATCCAGTACTTGGCCATGCAGGTCTCCTTCACCACATCCTTTCCCGCCATGTGATTCCTGATAAGGTCATCGACAAAGCTCCTGCCCACGGCCAGCTGCGAAGCGATTTCCGCCAGCACGAACTGCGTATTCTGGAAACGCGACAGGGGCCTGCCGAAAACCACGCGTTCCTTCACATACTGGACGGTCATTTCAAAGCACTGCTCGGCCGCGGCCTGGGAGGCCAGGGCGCAGACGAGCCGTTCGGGCTGGAGTTTCTTCATGAGGTATATGAATCCCATGCCCTCGCCGCCGATGAGATTTTCATCGGGCACGAAGCAATCATCAAAAAATAGTTCCGCCGTGTCCTGGGCCTTGAAGCCGATTTTTTTTATGGGACCGTTGCGGCTAAAACCCTTCATGCCCCGCTCAACCATGAAAAGGCTCATGGCCTGGTGCGCCGGCGTTTCGGCACCGCCGGTTTTTGCCGCCACAACAATGAGATCCGCCAGTATGCCGTTGGATATGAAGGTCTTCTGTCCGTTGAGGAGCCATCCCCCGTCGGCCTTCACGGCCTTTGTTTTCATGGAAGCGAGATCAGACCCGGCCTCGGGCTCAGTCATGGCCACGGCAAGAATATGCTCACCGGTGATGCACCGGGGAAACCATCGCTCCTTCTGTTCCTCTGAACCAAAGGAATCCACGTAGGGCGCCACGATATCGCTGTGCAGGGACACGAGGACGCCGCTGGCGCCGCTCCTGCCCAGTTCCTCGGCAATAATGACAGAGTACAGAAAATCTGCGCAGGCGCCGCCGTATTTTTCATCGGCCCAGGGGAGCAGATACCCGTTGGCTCCGAATTTCAGCCATATTTCCCTGGGTACGATCCCCTCTTCCTCCCACAGCGGGTAGTCTGGGACCACTTCCTTTTCCAGGAAGCGCCGGAACGAATTGCGGAAAATATCATGCCCTTCGGAAAACTGCAGTGAACGGTCCATAAAGGCCTCCCGTTAATTGTTCGGATAGAATTTTTTACCCGCGACTGCCATGTCTTTCAGTATCTGCGCCGGCCTGAACCGCTCGCCATATTTCTCCACGCACTGTTCCATGCGCGCCGTGACAGAGCCGATCCCCTGGCTGTCCATGTATCGGAAGGGACCTCCCGTGAAGGGCGGAAACCCCAGGCCGAAGACGGCCCCGATATCCCCGTCGCGGGGATCTGCAATGATGCCCTCCTGTAGGCAGAGAGCGGCCTCGTTTATCATCATGAGACTGACGCGCTGCTGTATCTCTTCAGCAGTAAAGTTTTTCCGGGGGCTGCCACTGAACAATGCATAGACCTCGGTGTTGACGGGACGCTTTCCTTTTTTAGAAGGAACATCGTAGCGATAGAGCCCCTTGCCGCTCTTGCGGCCCTTGAAGCCCTTTTCCACGATCTTTCCCAGGTCATAAGGCGCCGCAATGCCCCGGTCTTTGAAAATGACGGCAAGCTCCCTGGTCACATGGGTTCCCACATCGATGCCCACCTCGTCGAGGAGCGCCATGGGACCCACGGGATACCCGAATTGTTTCATGGCCCCGTCAATGGCGGGAATCTCGGCACCCTCGTAGACCAGCAAACCGCTCTCGAAAAGAAGGGGCGCCAGGATGCGCGTCGTGTAGAATCCCGGCCCGTCCTTCACCACGATGCAGGTCTTGCCCTGGCGTATGCCGAATTCCAGGACCGTGGCAGTCACCCAGGGAGCGGTCTCCTTCGTGGTGATGATCTCCAGCAGCGGCATCTTCGGCACGGGTGAAAAGTAATGCATGCCCACAACGTTTTCCCGGCGTGAGGCTTCGGCGGCAATGGCCGTAATGGGAATGGCCGAGGTGTTGGAGGCGAATATAGTCCGGTCGCCCGTTGATTCCTCCACTTCCCGGAGAACCTTTCGCTTCAGGGTAATATCCTCGAATACCGCTTCAATGACAAGGTCCGTGTTTCTGAAATTGCGGTAGTCGTCACAGGGAACGATCTTGCCGTACTGCACATCGCGCTCAAAGGGGGTCAGGGCGCCGGACCGGGACCGCTTGTCCAGGCCCTTCCATATTTCCTTCATGCCCCGGGCCGCGGCGTCGAGAGTCATGTCCTTGAGGAGGATAGTGTCGGCGAGGCCCGTGGAAACCGCGGCAATGCCGTGACCCATGAGCCCGGCACCCAGGACTGCCAGTTTTTCCACAGCCACGATCTTATCTTTCAGGGGATTTTTTTTCAGGGCCGTCATGCCGAAGAAGAGGCTCCGCAGTGCCCCGGAAACGGGACTCAGGACCAGGTCGCCCAGGAGCTGGATTTCCTTCAGAAGTCCCTTTTTCATACCCTTCCGGTAACCATAGGCGACCGAATCAATAATGGCCAGGGCTGCCGGATAGTGCCCCCGGGTCTGGCGCATGACCATCTTCCTGGCCTGGCTGAAAATAATACGGCGGCCCAGGAAATTACCCTCGAGAATTTTTTCCATGAAGGAACGCTTTCTCATATTACGCTTCAGCCGACCCGAGGCCAGGTCCTTAGCCTTGGCGATGGCGATATCCTCCATGCCGTAGGGCGACACGATCTCGTCGATGAGGCCGATCTTCTTCGCCTGCTTCGGCCGGAAGCTCGTTCCCTGGAGCATGGCGGACAGGGCCTTCTGGATGCCGATGAGGCGCGGCAGGCGCTGCGTCCCTCCCCCGGCCGGGATCAGGCCCAGTTTCACTTCGGGAAGTCCCATCTGCGTTTTGGGCGAGTCCGAGGCGATGCGGTACCGGGCCGTGAGCGTCAGTTCCATGCCGCCGCCCAGGCAGCTGCCGTGTATGGCGCAGACCACGGGTATGGAAAGTGACTCGAGCTTATTGAGCACGACGTGGGCCTTGCTGATATAGTCGATAACCTCCTCCCGGGTTGTTTTCCGGTTCAGCTCGTCGATAT
Source organism: Spirochaetae bacterium HGW-Spirochaetae-1 (assembly GCA_002839375.1). Lineage (NCBI taxonomy): Bacteria > Pseudomonadati > Spirochaetota > Spirochaetae bacterium HGW-Spirochaetae-1. The sequence goes on from PGXY01000005.1 coordinate 40,092, forward strand.
CGGCGCCCACGATAAAACTGTCCTTCTTGCCGCTCACAATGACCAGTCCCTCGATCTCCTGGTCATTTTCAAATTCCGGCATGAGGGCCGTAATCTCATCGAGGAGCCCGCTGGACACGGCATTGACCTTGGTGCCGGGACAATTCACGGTTATGACGGCCACATGGTCTTTCACTTTCACTTCAATATATTTCTTTTTTATCGTTGAATTCATCACGCTCCCCCTATGCGGCGTTTTCCAGAATAATGGCGCTGCCGATAGCCCCGGCAGCACACCCGGCAACGAGACCGAACTGTTTCCCCTCGTCGATCATGCGGTTACAGCACGTGGTGATGAGGCGCCCGCCCGTGGCGCCGAAGGGATGCCCGATGGACAGGGAACCGCCGTACAGGTTGAGGCGATCCTGGTCCACCTCCCCGATGCGGTCCGGCAGGTTGAATTTATCGCGGGCGAATTCTTTTGAACCGATACATTTCATGACGGCCAGCATCTGGGCCGAGAAGGCCTCGTGGATCTCCAGAACGCCCAGATCCGCGAAGGCAAGGCCGGCCTTTTTCAGGGCCGGGACCATGGAAAAGACGGGCCCCAGGAGAAGCTCCTCCAGGACATTCTGTCCCGAATAGGCGAACGATCGTATATAGGCCTTGGGCTTCAGACCCAGTTCCCGGGCCCGGCTCTCGCGCATGAGGAGAACGGCCGAGGCGCCGTCCGTAAGGAATGAAGAGTTGGCCGCCGTTACCGTGCCGTATTTGCGGTCAAAGGCCCCCTTGAGTTTGCCGATGTTTTCCACGCGGGTCTCCTCTCGGGGTCCGTTATCAGCGGTAATGGCCGCTGACTGACCCGGCAGCACCACGGGCACAACCTCGCGGTCAAACACTCCTTTTCCCCACGCAACTACGGCCCTCTGGTGCGAAAGCTCGGCGAATTCATCCTGTTCACGGCGCGTGATACCCAGGCGCCGGGCCAGCCTGTCGGCGTTCTCTCCCATGATGAGGCCCGTTGAGTACTCGCCCAGGGCGGGCTTTTCCGGGACGATGAAATCCATGAATTTCATGCGCCGCAGGAGTTTCATTTTTCCTGCCAGGGTTTTGGGCCGCTTGAACATGGTCATGTCGAGAATGAATTCCCGGTATTTTTTCGATACCTTGATGTCTGGATCGGAAAAGGTTTCCACGCCGCCGGCGATAACCGCATCGGCATATCCCGTGGCGATGAGATCGGCACCATTGGTCACGGCCATGTTGGCCGATATGCACGCCACTGTGCAGGTATGGGCCGGAATGGTTTCCGGAAGCCCGGCACCCAGGGCGATCTCCCTGGCCACATTGGTGGTGCGGATGTCCGTGGCCACGCATCCCATGATCACATGGTTTATTTCCCGGGCTGAAACACCGGTTTTCGCCATGAGCCCCTTGACGGCATACCGGCCGATTTCCCATCCCATGAGGGAGCGGTACCCCGTTCCGGACCGCAGGAAAGGCGTCCTGCACCCGTCAATTACGGCGACACGTTCAATCGTTCCTGTCATACTGGCCTCCCCTTACACGTCCGTTTCCCGGCATAATCTGTTTGACATTGCCTATCCTCTTTGTTATATTGTCTTACAATATAACAAATATATTGCACTATAAAGTGCCGGTCAATACTTTTTTACGGATTTCCGTCCCGTCAGTCCGGTATTATTAAAAGATTGACGGATGGGACATATCATAAATTGTAGTCTTCAAGAGGCATGACCTGTACATGCAGCGCTACTGACGGAGTGTCATTATGAAGCACGAAAATACCTTATCGGATATATCCCTCAATCGAATACAGAAAACCCCCGACATCCCCAACCTCGTGGCGGGCCAGATAATAGAAAGAATAGCCCGGGGAATCCTGAAACCCGGCGACAAGCTGCCCTCGGAATTCGAGATGACCAAGAGCTTCGGTATCAGCAGGCTCTCCCTGCGCGAAGCCATGAAACTTCTCGAGGCCAAGGGCTATATCGAATCACAGGGCAGGAAGGGAAAGTTCATCCAGGACAGTTCAGAACATCAGCTGGAGACCAGGATTGAAGGAATTCTTCATGTAGACCATAAAAAGATATGGGAACTCCTGGCCGTGAGAAGAATCGTCGATTCCGAAGCGGCCCGCATGGCGGCCGAAAAGGCCACGAAAGCGCAGATTGCCAACCTGAAAAATTTCCACACCGATGTGGATAAAATCGGCATAGACAACCTCCTGAATGTACGTGAAGGGGGGAAGCTCTATGCCCGCTTCTACAGCGACCTGGCCGATGCCACGAACAACACCATCTACGCCCAGCTCATGAAGACCATCTCCAGCATCATCAGGGGCGCACTGCCCTATAGCAGGGACAAGCTCCAGGACGTAAAAAGCGTGGGACGCATATTCTACGACCATCACATAAAGATCATCGAAACGATCGAGAGCCACGACGGCAAGGCTGCCAAGCAGGCTGTGCTTGACCACCTGGACTGGCTGGAAAAAACCCTGAAGAAGATCCTGGAGTAGAAGGACGGTATAGCGATGGCAGGCAGGAAGGATTTATTTAAAAATATCCTCACCGAAGAAGAAAAAGCCCGTCCCTACGCCTCATTGTACGGCAAGGCCATGTCGCCCGTATCACCGGACATCCTGGACATTATCGAAACGGGTCCCATGGACCCCCGTAACACCCTCCCCTTTGAAAACATAAACGATCTTTTAAATCCCGGGTACCATGCGGTGGAAACGGGATACTGCCGAATGCCAGACAACAGCTGTTATGTTTCAGTCCTGACAAAGATGCCCGGGTTGACCGGCAAAATGATCGACTGGTGGTTCGCCTGGCATCCCCTGGAAAGCCTGCGCTACAAAATGTGGTATCCCGGGGCCCATTTCGGCAATTCAGTTCAGGATATTGCCAGGGCATCGGATACGCGGTTATCACTGCGGGAACGCTACTATCACAATACCAATTACGCCGTTGAGGATATCGGCATCGGCCCGGACATCATGGCCATTACCTTTTTTCCTCCCGAAGAATACGGCTTCGATACGTCACGCTTTGAAAAGGCCGATGTCGCCACGGTCATCTGCGCCCTGTGCGGCTCTGCCACGAAAAAAGTCACCCACACCAACATGATTCATTTCGTGCGCAGCACAAAAGACGGTGTAGAGATGCGCAGCCGATTCTGGATCGGCCGAAAGCTCAAACTGGATTTTCTTTCCGGGAACTCCATCATCAACAAACTGGCCGACACGAAACCGGTGCGCGGTCTCGCCATCCCGAAACAAACACCCCATCTCATGGCCCGGCACTGCGCCTTCGAATACAGCAACCTGGCCGCTATTCTGCCCGGCCTGTACCGGGAATACGGAAAAGCCTGACGCTAAATCCCGCGACGGAAAAAAAGAGAATCACCTCATTTCCCAAGGAAAAAAATGTTGGAATTTCCCCCGCCGGGGACTATAGTAGAAGTACGGAAAGCTTTAAAATCCATCAACAGGCACAGGAGGAACACAGCCATGAAAAACGATGACCGCCTTCAAAACCTGGAAATCAAAATCGCTTTCCTTGAAAAAACCATCGAGGACCTGAGCGAGGCCATGGTTGAACAGGACAGGGTCCTGGATGACATCAGAAAAGAAATCGCCGACATGCGAAAAAGCCTGGACAAAGATGAAATAGAGCTTGAACCCTATGAACCTACGAGGGAGTGAAGTGTTGGGCCTTGCCCGGCTTTTCAATAAACTTCGTCATGACTTCCAATATCAATTGGAATTATCATGTCATCATCAATAATGAAATCAATGGAAATTCGGTAAGAAATATTTATAGACACGGAATATAGTTCTGAAAGTTTTCCTTTTAATTTATGCAATTTAAGAGAAGGATGCTGTGGATTAATTTCTAATAGCTTCAAAGTTTTTTCATACTGAGAAAGTAAATCAGGATGTTTTTTGATAAATTTTTTTGCTCGTTTATTATAACTTTCAGTGTAAATAATTTCAGCCACGAGTAATTCTCTTTATATGTTTTTCAACTGACTCTTTAAAGACTTTTCCTTCTTTAATATCTTTTCTTGATTCATGTAATGCTGCTTCTAATTCACATTCTCTTAAATAATTGTACTTTTCCATTGGAAGAATAACATATTTGTTTTTCCCTCTTACGGTTATGATAACTTCATCGCCTTCAGAAGTTTCCTCATTTAAAATGGATATTCCTTTAGTTTTCAGGTCATTTGCTGTTATTGTTAGTGTCATTTTTATAATCCTTATATTAGTACTGTTTACAGTACTAATATAAGGTACATTTGTCAAGTTTTTACAGAAAGTTGAGAAAAATTTTTCGCATAACGTCCGATTCATTTTAAAACAAAGTGAGCTCCGCGTGTTCGCTGTTCAACGAAGTATTTCAGGAATACCGGAATATAGTAGTTTTTGTATAGGGGATGCATTCCGGCTCAGAGAATCGGAGGAAGTAGCGGTTTAACGATTAAAGTTCAATGTTTAAAAGGATTCCGGTCCTGAATCTCCCATAATGAAGCGTGACAGGACGTCACGCGTGTGCGAGGACGGCACAGGAGGTGCCATCCGCAGTGTTATCATTGGTTCATACTGCACAGTGGTTCACCATATCCCATTCTATTAATTAATCAGATGTAAGCTAATAATTCTCACAATCCGATGATAAGTCCCAGCGGCGCATGAGCGACGCTACAGGACGTAGCAAGTGTCGAACGCTGACAGGATGTCAAAAAAACGTTCGACCTGCCAAGCCGCTCTGGCGTTTGAGCGAGCGCGACCAACAGGATGTTGGAAGTGCCGGCGTAGGCACGGATGCCGTGAGCCGGCCCGGGGAGGTCGAGGAGGGGGCGGCGCAACTCCCTCCTCGCGTTCCAGTCCCGGACGCCTCGGGACTCACTCCCCGACCGGGGAACCCGGTTAAACTCAAGCCATAAAGATGATAACCCCTGTGAGGGTTATACAATAAAACTCAATCCGATTCAAACGCGCCAATAGACCAGGGAACGGTCCGCGTGTTTCCATTAATATCCGTAGTAAACAGTGCAGACAGATTTTTTCCTCCCTGTTTTACGGACAGGGGCGTTGAAGAGGTGCATGCAAGTGTAGATACATTTACATAGGGGTTCACATTCAAATTCCCGTGCCCCGTGGGACGTATCATGGGGCCGCCATCGGCATTGACAAAATTCCCGCCTGCAACCGAGGTCATATACGCATCATAAAAAATATAATCATCATCCCGGTACAGAGCCGTTGCGCAATTATAGACCGCGTTATTGTCAACGGAAAGCGGATCGCTGTCGGAGAATTCCTCACATATCCCGAAACTGTTCATAGCGGAACCGCCGGTAAGAAATATTATGTTATTGTTAATATACACATGACCTTCGGTTAAGGTGATCCCGGAAGCCCCCAGGTCCCCGTCACCGCCGTCTATCGAGTTATTATAGATATAGCAGGTGATGTTATCGACCTGCGATGTCTGGTTTGCGATACCACAAGTCTTCATCGCATCGAAACCGCTCGTTTTTATTACATTATTGACGATATACGTCGCCGATCCCGTGAGAGTGATTCCGTATATTACACCGTCCGTGGAAAATTCATCTATGATATTATTCATTATCAAAGATGCAGAGTAATACTCATCAATTCCATAGGCAGCGGTAGTGCCTCCTCCCCCGTGAATATGATTGCCGATTATCCGGGCGCTTGTGTAATGGGTATTGATCCCCCTGGTATACACAGGGCCGTCCCCGCCATGGATATCATTATTCTCGATAACCGGCGAGCCCTCCCATGTCGTTATACCATAATTCTCCGAGCCTGTGCTGCTGCCGCCGTAAATAACATTGTTCGTAATGGTGGCGGAAGCGCCGTCCATGAAAATTCCCGAGTTATATTCACCGGCTCCGCCTCTTATGGTGAAACCGTCTATACAGGCAGACGAGGTTATATTCGGACCCAGATATATCACCCTGTTAGGATAGGAAAAAGAACCGGAGTCTACGGTGGTGGCGTCCCTTATCGTCGTGGTATAGACCGCAGGATTTCTCATACTCCAGGAGGTTGAATATCCGCCGTAAAGAGAGACATCTTTTTTGATGCAAACTCCGCTGGAAGTATGATCGCCGATCCGGTCTGCCCCATCCACGCTATAGACGCCCTGCGACACATGTATTTCACTGAAATTGTGCGAAGCAGCGATATTCACGGCGAATTGAATGGTCTTAAAGGGTTTTGATTGTGTCCCGGTGTACGAATCGCTTCCCGCAACACTCACATAGAGAACATCATCTTCGCCGTAACTTATCGTATTGCTGCCGCCGGGATCATCCGTTGATGTACCGCTATCTGACGGAGCAGATACATCGCATGCCATTGCAATTACAAGCGCCAGGAGAATTAATGCAGATATCATACCTTTTTTCATCATACAGATCACCTTACCCATCAATAAAAAGATTTCATTTCCATAATTCAACGGGGTGACATTTCAGCGACGCCCGGTGTGCCCTGTCATGGAACAGCTTAATGCATGATAGATAAAAGTCGACGATTTAGTCAATATCTATTTTGCTCTTTTTAAGCGTCTCGGCTTGCATGCCGCAAAAGTGCGAAGCAATGATATCGGGCGTACCCCTGCGCATTGCCGTTTAGATATTCAGGAAATTGCGCCGCCGGAAACCAGTCCATGAAACACAACGCGGGTTATCGGAATCCGTTCCTGATACCCAACAGGTCAAATTATCAGCAGAAAGTTCCGGACAGGCAAGGGTTTTTAAATTTGACGAGTCGTGGAAAATTCATGCACAGGGAGATCACGCGCTGCAGGGCTGTACTCTGTCCGGTTTACATGAACAGGCTGGAACAGTAATTTCGGAGATACTCCCGCCGCCCTGGCCCGCAGGAATATCTCCTCTCAGGAAACGCGCACTGAATCGATCAATACATGGCTTCTATTTGTTCCCGGTACTTGTCCATCACGACTCTTCGCTTCAGTTTCATGGTCTGTGTGAGCATGCCGTTCTCAAGGGTGAAGTCTTCGCTGATAAAACTGAATTTCCTGGGAATTTCATATCCGCCGTATTTCTTCTGCAGCAACGCTTTGATTTCATCGATGATCATTTTCTGGATTTCGGCATTCGATACCAGTTCATCGGGGTCCGTAGAGATATTTTTTTCCCTGGCATATTTTTCCAGGACGACGAAATCGGGAACCACTATGCACGTATTGTATTCCCTTCCCTCCCCGTAGATCATTGCGTTGGCCACTACGGGGATCAGGCGGATATCCTCTTCCAGCGACGCGGGAAAGACATATTTGCCGTTCTCCAGCTTGTACTGTTCCTTGATACGCCCGGTGATGTGCAGGTACCCGTCCTCGTCAATCCGGCCCCTGTCGCCGGTACAGAATCCGCCGTCGTCGGTCATGACAGCCTTCGTAGCCTCGGGCTTGTTATGATAACACTTCATAACGTTAGGCCCATAGACAACAATCTCTCCGTCACCGATCACCGGATCTCCCTTGCTCGTATCAATGACCACGCGCACATCCTCCATGGCGCGGCCGACGCTGCCGATACGATAGGCCGATGGGCAGCTCATCGTGACGCCCGGCGAGGTTTCGCTCAGGCCGTAGCAGTCGTAAACGGGAATGCCGATATCGAAGAAGAAATTGGATATCTCGGGATTCATGGTCGCGCTGGCGGTCATGGCCCCCTCGAGTCTTCCGCCGAAGCCCCGGCGGATTTTACTGAACACGATTTTATTGGCAATGTAAAATGCAATATTGGTTATGAGGCTGGATTTACCATCTTTCGCGAGCAGCCGTTTTTTCCTGGCGCTATCAACACCCATGACGAACAATTTTTTCGGCAGGCCTCCGGTTTCATTCATTCGAGCCCAGAGCCCGTCATATATCTTATTGAATACGCGGGGCACGGCGACGATAACCGTGGGCTTGCTGATGGCGATATCTTCACCAAGAGTTTTCACCGACCGCATGAACACGATCGATCCGCCGAATTGAAAAAAATTATAGAGCTCCGCCGTCTGTCCGAAAGAATGGGCCCAGGGCAGTATTGACACGCTCCTCGCGTCCTCACGTCCCTGATCGGGATAAAGAAGAAATCCTCCGCGTGCGTTGCTGGTAAAATTTCCGTGGGTGAGCTCAACACCCTTGGGCTCACCGGTCGTACCGGATGTATAGACAAGGGCCGCCACATCATAGGGATCGGGCTTTATGGACGCCACGGGTTTTTCTTTTCCGGCTTTCTCCAGCGCGGCCATGCTGTTATCCTCGTCGCTGTCGATTACAATAATGTGTCGCAATGAGGGGATTTCCGCCGTAAAGTCCTTAACCATATCATGAATTTTTTTATTCGCAACGATGAGCACTTTCACCGCGCTGTCGCCGATAATATATTTCCAGGTCGACTGCAATTCCGCTTCATACATAAGAATATATGTCGCACCCAGGCCATAGGCGGCAAAAGCACCAACGGCCCATTCGGGACGGTTATCGGCAATAATGCCCACAGCGTCATTTTTAGTGACACCAAGCTGGGCAAGCCCAGACCTGAAGTTGTCGACTCTCTCGCCGATCTGGCTATATGTCAGCCAGTCGATGGCGCCGGCTTTATTGATTTTTCCGAAAAGATTGTTCTCCGGCCATTTCCTGACAGCATCTTCAAAGAGATCCACAAGATTATCCGGTTTGTGATATTTATACATAATTACCTCCGACTGACAAGTTTTTCATAAAAGAGTTTTTATATTTAGTTAAATTTGAAATACCTTGCTTTTTCGTCAACCCATAAAAAACCGTATCTCTGCCTTTTTATTCCTTTTTATTCACTCCCGGAGTTGCTTCAGCACATACACCGCAGACAACAGAAAAGACTTTCCCGGGGAATGTTTATGCGGATTTACTTCACCCGTGCACATAGCCGTCAAACTGCTTTTCCAGCATGATCTTCAGAACAGTGCGGTCCATCTCGATCATTCCTTCCGTACTTATGGTTCCAATGTTCTTCATAGTCCCCTCGGGAGTAAGGGCGATAATGCCGTCAGTGGGCTGCACTCCCACACCGTGAAGAGAGAAGAGAGCAGACTGCACAGCCGTACCCGCCGCCGTCGCCAGCTTCAGGGAACAGGCCGCTTTGGCGCCGTCGCATATGACGCCGGCTAGGTCGCTCACCAGGTTTTTAATGGCCGAGGCCATATGGCGCACCGAGCCGCCCATGAGATAAGTGATCCCGGCGGTTGCTCCGGCCCCCGCAGCCACCGAACAGCCGCACAGGGCGGAGAGGCGGCCCGTATGGGCCTTTATATAGGCAGTGACCAGGTGGCTCAGAGCAATGGCCTTCATGACGCGGTCCCCGTCCTCAACCTCTATGAAGGACTTTACGGCCCAGATTGGAAGAATTGCCGTGAGACCGTGATTGCCGCTTCCTGCGGAACTCATGGCAGGAAGTTTCACTCCCCCCATGCGGGCGTCCGAAGCACCTGATGTGAGAATCCGTGCGGCAAGGACCATGTCCTTTTTCAAAAGACCCTCGCACACCAGACGCTCAAAGGCGGCTCCCACGCCCATTCCGGAAGCAAAAGCAAGGCCGTGTTCCGCCAGGCGTGTGTTGAAACGCACTCCTTCCATAAGAAAAGCCTCGTCCTCTTCATCCAGTTCCTGCAAAAGGGACACGAGTCCTTCCAGGGTGAGCGTGCGCAGCCATTCCTCGATTTTTTCAGGGTTCGCGCTGCTTTCACTCCCTATGCAAAGGAGTTTGTGGTCCGGGAGGAGAGAGCCGTCGAGCTTAAGGAAAGTAATACGGTCATGAAGGTTCTCAATGACTGCTTCGGCCTCTTCATTCGAAGTACGGATACGCGCCCGGATGTAGAGTTTACCAGTCGCGGGCCTCACCTCAACGCTGACTGCCCTCCGGTTTCTGAGAACTTCCGCCTTCCGGATATGTTCTCCGCTCACCGGCTCCAGCACTTCCAGCTTTCTGTATGGATCGCCCCCTATGGCTCCCAGAAGGGCCGCCATATCGATTCCGCACAATCCGTTGCATCCCGGAATTGCCACTGCCATCCCGTTTTTAAAAATGTTCGGGTCTACAAGTATCTCCAATGACTGAAGGCCGTCCTTTTCCTTCAGAAGACTCGCCGCGGCCGCAGCGCAGAGGGCAACAGCGCTGGGTTCAGTACAGCCCAGAGCAGGAGCTACTTCAAAACGCAGGATGTCCTTGATACTGTATGTCATAAATTACCTCTACCCTATGGATACATAAGGGAAAAACCTGTCAAGAACATAATAGAATTCGAGCTCAGTTTCTTTTTTTATTGACTTTTCTGCCATAGCCCGTTAAATGGAGAGAAATATGCGGAGTTATCCATACCCAGTCAGTAAAGGAGAAATAGTTATGATGGAAGAAAGGAAAAAGAAGCCGGTTCAGGAACGGTCCATCGCTACCAGGGAAAAAATCATAGTCACTGCGGAAGAGCTTTTCGCCCATCACGGTTTTGAGGCCACCACCACTAATATGATCGCCAGGGAGGCGGGAGTCTCCATAGGAAGCCTGTATTCCCATTTCAGGGACAAATGGGAGATATTCCTCATCATCCTGGACCGGCATTCAGACCTGGTGTACCGGTACGCGGATTCCGCCCTGGCAAAGCTTCTTGAGAAGGACCAGAGTCTTGCGGAGGCGGTGAAAATTCTCATACCCGGCCTCTATTCCATCAATAAACGTCACGGCAAGCTCAACAGCGAACTGGAACGCTTCATACACGTTGACGAACGCGCCGCCGGCCTTGATGAGGAATGGGAAAAGAAGGAGGACGAACTCATTATCCGCTTCCTTGGGCATTTCCGCTCCTCCATCCGCATCGGCAGCCTGCCCGCCACTGCGCGGCTCATAAACCTTCAGCTGCGTGTGCTTTTCAACTATCTCTTTAAAAACCAGTCAAGCCTTGACGTCAATGAATACCTCGACGCGTATACAGAGTTGCTTCTTAATTCAATAGATAAATCCAGTTAAAGGATGGAGGAAATGAGATGAAAAACGATCTTGAAAGGGAAAGAAAAAAGGGCCTCAGCATATGGTATCTGAAGGATGTGCTGTTTCACCGGAAACGCATCGGAAGCAGGCACCACACTCCCGGGTTCGGTCTGGCGGCCCAACTTTTTTCAGTCATGTGCAAACACATTCTCAAAGCCATGGGGCCTGAGAAGGGAGAAGAGCTGATTAAAAACGCGGTGGAGGAGTTCGGACTCGAAAGGGGCCGCCGCATTGCCGGAGTAGTAAAGGGACTGGGAAAGCCCCTCTCCTTCAAAAACTGGCTCATTTATACCGACGTGGACGGCGGCAACTTCCCGGCAAAGGTGTCGATAGAAGACGGATCTCTGGTGGCCTGTGTGGGGAACTGCTCCTTCGACAAGGCCGCCAAAGACTGGGGCCTGGAAGAGTGCGCCCGGCACTACTGCACCCATGTGGACTTCGCCATCCTTAAGGGATACAATCCCGATATCCGGCTGGACCTTGACCAGCGGTGGCGCACCGGCGAGAATTATTGCCGCTTCAAATACGGCATCAGGGAGAAGTGAATATTTTTAAACCATCCTTCCCTTGGGGCTATCTAAAATCTAAGCCACGACAAGCAATTGGCGCAATAGGTTTGAGCTAGCCCCTATCAGCAAATTATACAGCTTCTTTAAATTATGGACCATGCTTATAAGACCGAATTCACCATTTATTTTTTAAATTCCCCTCAGATTGAATCTTTTAAAATTCATATTCCGCTTTATATTTCCAAAGACACTTTCCACCTCAATACTACGCCTTTTTCGCAAAAAAATGCCCTTCTGTGAATCAAGAAGCATCCATCACAACTTTCGCATTCATAGCGCCCTATGGTATAATAAAAACCATGGGCATCTATGAGTTCATGGCGCTCATCCTTTTTTTCCTGGCAGGAATCCCAGGAACAAATTGTATCATCCAAAAAAACAATTTGACTATACTCTATTAATATGTTTTAAATTTATTAGTATAATTTTATATATAATCCCGGGAGTTGTGATATGAACCAAATAAAATCAATTTTAATACTTGTGGTAGTTCTATGTTCACCATTTCTGTTTTCAGGATGCAATTCAGGCAGCAGTGACAATTCTGACTACAAGATAGAATTTACTTTAGACGGGACACTGTATACACTTACAGGCGGGTATGATGACCCGTCAGGGGTTGCTGAAGGATGTATGCGGGATGACGGAGATACCTTTATTGCCGCAAGTGATGCTGACGATACCGGCATAACATTATATCTGAGATTTAAAACAACTACCCCGGTGGCAGGCACCTACAATGAAGAGGAAACTAATAGATGCTTTAATTATGAGAATGATGGCACTATATACTATGATAATAGTAATCTTGATGATTTCACCTTTACTATAACTGAATACGGAAATGTCGGAGGCGTAATAAAGGGAACCTTTGAAGGAGATGTTCAAAATCCTGGCGCTTATGGTATTACAAACGGCTTTTTTGAGGTTAAGCGAAAGCCTGATAATACAGTCAGTTCAGATGGCTGACAATAATATTCTGTATCAGCCTGTTTTACTGCATTGAGCCTGATGCAACTGGCGTACAGGATCAGCGGGCCTTTCATCCGGCTCTGATATTTTTGTGCCGGCCTGAAATATTTTTAAACACTTCAGGCCGGTGTTGATTCCCTGCTGAATATTTTAGCAGAAAGTACCGGACAGGCAAGGTTTTTTTAAATTTTTTATAGTATACCGGCGACAGAGATTCCCCTGTATCTAAATATATGGATCAAGGTAATCGGTATACTTCATCGTAGATTTGCTTTGTTTTCTTCATGAAATACCTCCTGATCTATTGACAGGTGACATCCTATATATTCCCTGTGAAAAATTAATAGTATTTTTTACCTATAAAATTAATCTGCTACCGCCGCAAGCCCCGCAGGGAATGAATTTTGTGCTTTACTGATTTGCCTGTTTCCCTCCATTTTGTTTTAAGCCGGTAAAACCAATTTGCGACAAACCTGCCGAGATACGGAGAACCTGATTTACTATTGCATGAAGCAGCAATTGGATCGGGAGGACTACTTCACCTTTTTAAAACCCTGTGCCCCCGTGTCCCTGTGGTGCTCTTTGATTTTCCTGTAAAATATGTCCCGGCACTATTATTTGAGGCATCGTGCAATAATGAAAAAGAAAAAAAAGAAAGTATTCAGAGAGCTGGCCGATAAATACCGCTGCGACGGAACCACGCCGCGCTGCGCCCATTTCGGGCTCTGCGGCGGATGCATGTTCCAGGACATCCCCTACGGGAACCAGCTCCTGCTGAAAAAAGAATACATCAACAATCTCCTCGAGGGACTGGCGGTCATAGACAAGGTGAGTCCCGGCGAACCCTACGATTATCGGAACCGCATGGACATGGTGACGGCCTTCGGGAAGGTAGGCCTGCGGGAGCCTGGCAATTACAAGTCCGTGGTGGACATTGATTCCTGCGAGATCATGCAGGAGAATTCCCGTGACCTGTATAAAAAAATAGCTCCCCTGGCACGGAACATCGAGGGATACAACTATCTCTCCCACAAAGGGTTCCTGCGTTATGCGGTGATCCGCCAGGCCCGGTTCACGGGGCAGGTTATGGCCGGCCTGGTCGTGGCCCAGAATGACGACCGCCGGACCCTCGACGGGCTCATAGAGGCCGTCATTGACGATACGGACTCCCTCTCCATCATTACCCAGGGGGGTCTCGCGGACCTGAGCTTCGGCGAGATCACGGAAACCCTGAAGGGCGGCTTCATTGAGGAAGATTTCGACGGAGTTCGGTTCCGCATAACGCCCAATTCGTTTTTCCAGTCGAATTCCGCCGTGGCCCTGGAAATGTACCGCGAGATAAAAAAGGAGACCGAAGGCCGGGTCCTGGACCTCTATTCCGGTGTGGGGACCATTTCGCTTTTTGTCGCAGGCCAGGCCGAACATGTCACGGGCATTGAAATGATAAGCGAGTCCGTTGATAACGCCGGTATAAACCGTGAGCTGAACGGCATATCCAACGTGGAATTCATCTGCGCCGACACGCGCCCCTTCCTGAAAGAGCACCAGGGCGCGTACGACACCCTCATCATGGACCCGCCGCGTTCGGGAATGCACCCGAAAGTGACAAAGGCCGTGAACGAGATGAACACGGAAAAGATTATCTACATGTCGTGCAACCCCGCCACCTTCAGGGACGACCTGCTCATCCTGGAGAATTACCGGTTAGAGTCCTTCCGGGCCTGGGACATGTTTCCCCAGACGCCCCACGTAGAGACCCTGGCGGTACTGAAGAGGAAACAATAAGAATTCACAGGAAGATCGAGAAGGAAACAAAAAAAAACATGCCACGGAGACACGGGGGCACAGAGAGCTAGAGTGAGCGATTATGACTCTTCAATAGAAAATTAAATAAAATTTATGGATAAAAATTATAATGGAGGAAAATAGTACTAACAATGCGCCGATTCTGGTGAGCGCCTGTCTTCTGGGCGTGCGGTGCAAGTACAATGGCGACAGCAACACGAACCGCCGCGTCCTGGAATACGTGAAGGACCGGCCCTTCATCCCCGTGTGCCCTGAACAGCTGGGCGGACTTCCCATACCCCGGGAACCGGCCGAGATCAGGGGCGGCTTCGTGGTGAACCGGAAGGGTGATGACGTCACGGAACAGTTCATGCGGGGAGCGGAAGAGACCCTGCGCATCGCCGGCCTTACCGGGACCCGGTGCGCCATCCTGAAAAACGGCTCGCCTTCGTGCGGTTCAACGAGAATTTATGACGGGACATTTACGGGAAAGCGTATTGAAGGTGCGGGACTGGCAACGCGGCTCCTGCGGGAAAACGGCATTGAAGTCATGTCCGAAGAGGATCTGGTTCCCTGAAGTGACGGCCGAGGAATGACGGTCCAAAGTTCAAGGTTCAAGGTTCAATAATCCTGACCGGAATTTTTTTGAACCTTGAACTTTATTTAAGGAACCACGATGCAATATCCAAAAATTTTTATTTTTCCAGGTGACTACAAAGCGATTACTGCCACTGTGCAATCATTTAAAACTATTCTTTTGTAAAGCCTCTTGTAATATCATATGATGTATATCTGCGGGCTGCAGTCGATCCCAGTAACGAATCATTGCTCCATTTATTGCAATTACCATCGCCCATATATAAAATATCATTCTCAACTTTGATGATATCATACCAGTTATCATTCACATATGAAGTAATATTTTTACGCACATTAACCACCCAGGTAGTAATTTCAGCACCATCAACACAGTCACCATAAGAATTACATTCTTCTACCAGACTATTCGTATATAAAGTCATATAAGCGGAAACAGTAGATAGATCCATCAGCATGCCACCGTTATATTCACCACCTGATGAAAGCTCCATTATCCATTCTTCTTTTTCACTAACAACACCGTCAATAGAACGCCATTCTTTGATAAACGTAATTTGATCCCCGGTAATTATTAATGTCTGTTTACGATATTCATCAGTAAAATCTTCATCATAAATCCATGTTCCTGCATAAATACTAAGAGTTGTTACTATTTGCGGGGCATACAATGATTTGTTGCCGCTGCTATCCTGAACGAGAACAGCGAAATAATATGAGGTACTTTCAGCAAGCTCATTTACAACATATGAATTACAATTTACAGTCCAGTCCATGACAAGACTGGTCCCGGTTACAGCATCTGCTTCGGCAATTGTATCTATTTCCTCGGCAGTTGCCGCCATCACAAGCTTGTAACTCAGTTGATTCTGCAAAGTGCTATTGTCAGCAGCGTAACCCCAACCGACTGCTACTGAATTTGATGTAATATCTTCGAATGATATTTCATCACCCGATGCCGGCACTGTTATATCCGGCGTACTGACCATTGTAGGGGAATAAATCGACTTGTTGCCATTGCTATCCTGAACGAGTACAGCGAAATAATAATTCATGCCGTCTGTAAGTCCCGTTACATCACAGGAAATGGTATTTACCGCCCAGTCTAAAATTAATGCGTCTCCTGATATTGCATCAGCTTCATCAATAGTATCTATCTCTTGCGAAGTAGCTGCCATTACAAGCTTATAACTCAATTCATCTTGCGCGGTGCTCTCATCTTCTGCCGGCCACCATGTAACTGTAATCGAGTTTGCCGTAATATTGTTGAAATCTATCTCAGCACCGGGTGTCGGTGCGGTTGCATCCATGGTTTTTACCGTTTGAGGAGAATAAATTGACGCGTTACCGCTATTATCCTTAACCAGAATCGCAAAATAATATGATGTATTGTCATTCAAACCTGTTACATCATCGGTAATAGTATTTACCGCCCAGTCTAAAATTAACGCATCTCCTGATAATGCATCAGCTTCATCAATAGTATCTATCTCTTCCGCAGTTGCAGCCATTACAAGCTTATAGCTCAATTCATCCTGCGCGGTGCTGTCATCTGTCGCAATTCCCCAGCTAACCGTAACCGAGTCAGATGCAATATTAGTGAATGTAATATCCGTACCGGGTGTTGGAGCTGATAAATCTGCGTCGTCTCCCGGGCCTGAATCAACTTCGCATGAAACAAAAAATAACATTGCCAAAAATAATACTACAGCTGAAACCTTGAATCTGTTTTTCATTGTTTACCTCTAAATATTCTAAGCTAATTTTGTTATTCAGGAATTTCCGCCTCAACAAGTCTGAAGGTAAGCGGACATAAATAGCGTCCGACCATCATGGCAATTCATCTCATCGCATTAGCGAAGCTGATAAGGGGTCCATCGGTCACAAAATAATGATTGCGACAATATATACATTTCCTGCATATTTTACTTTGTTCATATATTATATTAGTGTTTATTTGTCAAATAAAATACTATAATTGCAGTCTGGATTTAATGCAAAGCAAATTTCACCGCCAGAGACCAGCTACTGGCAGGAAATTCAGGGCAGGCAGGGCTTTTTAAATTCTTACCGGGAAGTCAAACAATAGATATTAAAAATAGTAAATCTTTCAGTGTCTGCAGCATTAAACCTGATTTGTTTTCATAACACATAATATTTTATTAAAAACAGCAGTCCAATCCCCATACTTACCAGAATCACTATGAGCCCCAGGAGTTTTCTTGTGTCAGGTATTATCGGTGCCACATGGGTGCCCTGTGAAAAATATGCCATAGAGCCGGTAAAAATGGAAATGATAAAAATAACAGTCTGGACAACAAGAGAGCCTATGGTGAAGTAACGGTGGCTGCTCATGAGCTCACCCAGTGATCCGGACATAAATCCGGCAATATAGATTACTGGAAAGATTACGATTATTGAGATAATCCCGGCCATAAATGAATCAATCTTATCAGTCGATACGGAATATTTCCTTTTTACAAAAAGGATAAAAGTAATAATGCATACTGCGTATAGAAAAATGATTTCATGGAACAGGGTTATGGGTTTAAAAAGAACAGTATAATTCATTCATTTCGCTTCCTTATAAGTTATTTGTATTCTCTTTCATGAATAGAGAAAGAAGAAAAACCGTAAACAGTCAAACGGACAGAACCGGAAAAGCAGCTTCATGCCCGGCGAGCGGGAAAAAGATTTTTGACTTTCCATATTGTTCCGGCATAAATTTAAAAAAACCTTGTACGCCCGACAATTTTTGTCAATAGTTAATCATGAAGGCTCTGCAAAACCAGTTCAGGTGATACAACACATCTTACTTGTGTTGCTTGTACTGAACTTTGTCGAAGCACTTGTGTCGACCGAAGCCCAGGCATCCAAACCATTTTCTGATGACCAACAGGTTAAAGTATTGACAAAAAATTACGCGGCTATATTGTGTATATTGAATAAAATATGATTGTTTAAACCTTAAAATATGATTACGGGGATGGAATTCCCCTGAAAGAGCGGCGGGCTGATCCATACGCAAATTTTCTGCGCCCCCCGCGTTAAACCATATTATTGAGGTTACGACAATGAACCACGAACACCCTGCATTATCCGGCTGGAACAGCTTTTTCGAAGATCAGTACAGGAAAATAATTATAGAGAACCCCGAACTCATCCCGGGTCGGGTCATTGAGGTTCAGAGGGATATGTACCGTATCCACGACGGAACCCGCGAGCTGAACGGAGTACTCACCGGCCGTTTCTATCATGGAGTAGACCACGCTTCCGAACTTCCGGTAACCGGTGACTGGGTACTCTTCCGCAGCGGCGGAGATGACCTGGCCGTTATAAACCGCGTGCTTGACAGAAAGACAATTCTCTCCCGCAGAAAACCGGGCGCGTCCGTTATGGAACAGCCGATAGCCGCCAACGTCGACATAATGTTCATCGTACAGGGACTTGACGGCGACTACAATCTCAGGAGACTCGAACGATATCTCCTGTTAAGCACCGGCAGCGGAATACGTCCTGTCGTGCTGTTCAACAAGTACGACCTGATCAACTCCGGCGGATTCGACCCTGACACGGTAAAATCCGTAACCGGGGATATCCCGTTTCACCTGGTCAGCGCCCATGACAAAACCGGATTTGCCTGTTTCGATGATTACATGAAGCCGGGAATAACGGCAGTCTTTGCAGGATCTTCCGGGACCGGGAAATCATCCATCATCAACGTGCTGCTAAACGAGGAGCGCCAGTCGGTCCGCGAGGTGCGCGCCGATGACTCAAGGGGCCGCCACACAACAACGGGCAGATCTCTCTTCATTCTTCCAGGCGGAGCGATGGTAATCGATACCCCGGGAATGCGCGAGCTCGAACCATGGGACGCCGCAGATGATATGGATAATATTTTCGCGGACATTAAACGACTCGAACCCGACTGCCGGTTCAAAGACTGCACCCATTCAGGCGAACCGGGCTGCGCGGTAACCGAAGCCGTATCAGAAGGCAGACTCGCTCCGGACCGGCTGCGCAGCTGGCACAAGCTGCTCCGCGAACAGGAATATCAGCGCTTCAGGGCCGACGAAGGTGCTGACTTTGAACGTCGCCGAAAAGAAAAGAAATTTAAGAAGGAATGCCGAAAAATTATGTCAGAGAAAAACAAAACCAGAGATAGCGGTTAAGATCCTCAATTATGTTCCATCCGGACGGTATTATTATTGACACTTGACGGAGTCTCTGTTATTTTTATTCCGCAAGTAATTTTTGATAATATCCGTCGGGATGACAACACCGTACCGGCAGCATAAAAAATAATCATTCATTTTTAAGAATTACCATGAAAACAGAAACGTTCAAAAAATTTCTGGCAATGCTCCCCCTCCTCGCAGCCCTTTTGCCGGCCTGCTGTGGCGATATTAAAATATCTACAGCAGAATATAGCAATACGGGCGGAACGCGCTATGCAGTAAATGCCCAAGACCTGGAAGAGGTCCTGGACAAGGTACGGGATGACATCGGTCAGAATAGCTATGAGGCCATAAAAAGCGCTTCCGTGGCAATACTCCTGCCCGACGGCTCCATGGTCTCCACCGTTTCGAATCCTGAAAATGATCCCTACCCGGTCGCATCGGACATGAAGTTCAGCATAGGCAGCACTACAAAAACCTTTGTGGCGGCCTGCATTTATTCTCTGGCCGACCAGGGAAAACTGGCCCTCACCGACACGCTCCAGAAGCTGCTCTACGACACGGGTGTGCTGGACGAAACGCACCGGGAAAATATCGACCCCAATATCCGCGTCCTTGATCTTCTCACCCATACCTCGGGCATAGATGATTTCCTGGGCGACCTCTACTATTACACTCTGGGCCAGGAGCTCTACGACCTGGAGGAAGGCGGCACCTTCGAGCCCTGGACGCCCCTGAAAACGCTCAGTTTCGTATCCTCGCCCGATTTTGATTTTGACTTTCTTGATTTCCTCAATAACGAATTCAATTATTCAAACACCAACTACATACTGCTGGGGCTTATCATCGAAGAGGTCACGGGCGGCAAGGTCTATCCCCTGATAAAGAAGACGCTTCTCGATCCTCAGGATCTGGCCAGCACCTTCATGGTGGGCGTGGAGCCCTACTGGGGCCTGACTTCTCTGCCGGGAACCAGCGCCCTGGGATTCGAGAAAAGCATTGACCTGGATACGTGGCAACTTATCTGGGTAAAGTCGAGTACATTGCTGGACGTCGACGCCGTGGGTCTCTATTCATCCACATGGACAAGCGGCAACATGGTATCCACGGCCGCCGAAATGGCTGCCTGGGCGAAATACTACTACGAGTTCCAGAAGGACCACGGCAATACCGACGAAAGCGCATTGAACTCCATGTTGATGACATCATCATATTTCAAGGACCGTAAATACGGGACAGGGATAGTATTCCTCAGGCATGAAAGCTCGGCCGAGCTATGGGGCCACACGGGCACCATTGTGGGTTTCAGCACCCTCGTTTTCTACATGCCGTCAAAACAGGTGGGAATAGCCATACTCCTGAACAGCCACCGCGCGGCCCGCTGGGACGTCCTGAACGGCGTGGTCAATTACATCAACGAAAACATGTAACCTGCAGCCGAACAGATTTACCAAAAATGTCATGGCAAATACGGCGGGAATGCCGGAAAACTACCGCCTTCCATGCTACTGCAATATGGAAAGATAAGCAGGAGCGGTACCCACGGTAACTGTTGTGATTACAGTATTTGTTGTCCCGCTTATTACTGAGACCGTACCGGAACCGCTATTGGTAACATATATTCTATTAGCCGCTGAATTAACGGCAACACCGGTTGGAGTGGCACCCACCGTTATTGTTGTAACTAAACTGTTCGTGTTGCCGTCAATAACTGTTACCGTCCCATCGCCCGAATTGGCAACATATATTCTATTAGTAACCGGATTGATATCTATTCCAACGGGGGAACCGCCTGCTGCTATATTTTGAATGACCGTATCGGTTGCCCCGTTGATTACAGAAATATCATCGCCGTAATTGTTTGTCGTGTAAATTCTATTGGTATTTTGATTGATTGCAATACCATAATTATTATCGATTAAAGATGTAAGGTCAGTGACTGGTGTTGCCGCATCGGTTGAGCTGTTGATGACAAATACCTGGCTGCCCCCCCAGTCGGCTACATAAATCTTGTTAGTCACAGTATTTATTTTTATATCACTGGGATATGTCATATTAGCTAAACTATTTGCGATGGGGTATCCGGTGCCGGAGATAAGCGTATTTGTTGCTCCATTGAATACTGAAACCGCGGCATCATATTCCATGGAAACATAAATTTTATTTGTATTTAAATTTATTGCTATTCCGCCGCTATCGTAATTGCTGCCGGGAAAATCAGCGGTCAATGTCGCAATCGGGGTGTCCGTATTCCCGTCAATCACCGTCACATTATTACTGTCGATATTTGAGATATATATTTTTTTACTTGTTTGATTTATCGCGATAGCATAGGGACTTGCCCCTGCACTCACTGTAGTGTTAATTGTATTATCCAGACCATTTATTACCGATATGTTGCCGCTTCCACTATTAGCAACATATATCTTTCCCAATACAGACTGCATTGTGATTAAAATAGTATTCGATTCACCGGCCCTGAGAGAAACCCGTGAAGTGCCCGCATAAAGTAGTTCATTTGCCGAATCTTTTGCCTCTACCGTAAAAAGACGCTGGTTTCCCGAGGGCACTTCAAGAACAATTGATGCTACATCAGATGCATAACTATTCTCAATCGTCGACATGTCAGGAGCGGTTACCCTGACAGTGATAGACGCGACATTTGAAGGCACCTGCGCGTGGGCCTCGGCAGCAAAAAATCGCAGTACTCTATCAATGAGCGACTGGTCCAGACAGGCATTCGTTGATTGTGATTTGATATTAATAATAACCGTTGAGTAGCCGTTACTAAGGGAACATTTGTAAATTGAAAGGCTCATGGTCAGAATTAAAATAACTGGCAATACAATTGTCCTGTCGCTTTTCATATTTACCGCCTCACGGATTAATATTATTGCCGATTGAAACTTTTAAAATTATAATCCTCTTCCATTTTATTGTAAACCACAATATTGGATATTCATAATTAATCATGTACAACGAATTCTTCCTGCCCCATGCCATGATTTTTTGTTTCAAATGAAGCAATGCATAGCAGAAATAAGCGAAAATCCTTATTAATTATGACACTGGAAAATGAAATTTATTCGTATCCGATCTCCGGTGTCAATTTGACCTTGCCTCTTGCAAATACGCCGTTGCCCCGGGCGATTTCCCGGCCGTCCTGGTCATAAAGAACCGATTCAGCGAAAAATTGTGTGCTTGTCGAATTCACGACTTTCCCTATGGCCTTAACGGTCCCCGTTGAAACCGGCCTGATCAGGTATGTGGTAAAGGATGTGGTCAAAACAAAAACATCGTATACCAGAGAATTGACGGCGAACCATGCCGCGTTGTCAAGGGCCAGAAAATACATTGATCCATGCAACGCGCCGGCAGCGTGAAACAACTCTTCTCTGACCGGCAGGGTAATCTCGGCCTGTCCTTCGCTGACAACGACACGTGCCCCGGCCAGCTTAACTATGGGCGCGGAATGCATCATGTTTTCGAGTTTTCGATAATGATTTTCTTTTGTCATGACCATACTCTCATATAATTTGATATTCAGAAAATTTCACACCGTGCATTTTCTAAAGCCAGACACTATTTATAATCCACAGGAATAGAATCTACCTCCAGAGGAAATTCATAACCGGCCTTCCGGTATATTTCACGGATTTTGAGAATATCCGCCACCTTATCATCACCGGGAATCACTTCTCCAAGCCAGCGGGTAATTTTTTGCTCATTATCCAGATACCAGCAGAGAATGGAAACATTTGCATTTTTGGCAATATGCCAGAAGCCGGTTTTAATGGTCTTCACATCTTTGCGGGACCCCTCGGGAACAATGGCGAGAAAAAATACATCTTTCTCTTCAAAGATCTGCACCATCTGCCCCACAACACCCTGAGACGCATGTCTATCAACAGGAATACCGCCCATCATTCTCAGAAATAAGGACATTGGCCATCTGAACCATTCTTTCTTGATCATGATATGCCCGGTTATTTTGGCAATCCTGAACCCGGTAAAAGCACGGACCGTGTCCATATTTGTCGTGTGGGGAAAACCTATAATCACATGTTTATTTGAAAAATAAGGAGGAAGAGGCTCAAAGCGCCAACCCATGAGCATGTATAATCCTTTTCCGCATAGACTTAACAAAACTTTCATTTCAACTCCTGTTTCCGATTCATTGCTGCTTTATAAGGGACCCACTCCTTTCTGACCAGATCGGATATAGATATCTTACCACATAGCAGACCCGCCTGTTCATACACAACACATATTCAACTTTTTAAAATTATTCATCATATTCCATGTGGGTTGTTTCAATGTGTTTCATCCAGCTAAGCCTGCTACTGATGACCGTTATGTCAAATTAATAGCAGAAAGCTCCTGGCAGGCAGGGGATTTTTTACATTTTCCCATGGATAATTTCCAGGCGTTACTTGTCGGGGTTCCTCGTCAGGATCTGGAAAAGTTTTTCCATTTTAATTGTTAATGAAAAACCTTATTTTTGCAAGGTGCCCATAAGTCTTTTCCGGGGATATCTCAGTATCCCCTCCAGCGAAGGAATCGGATCACGGGTTCCAGAAGTCCGCGCACGGCGGCACGAAGCGCCGGTCTCGGCGAAATCCATGCAGCCACGGCAGGGCTGAGCCGATAGTAGAGTGCGACCAGCAGCCTGCCCGGCAGGTGCGGTTTAAGAGCGGAATCCCTGAAGCGCCTGAGGCTCATCACCTCGGCCGCCATGGGTGTACCGTAAGCGGCAGTTGCAATAAAGCAGCGCATGTCGCCATTCTCCCGACCAGTTGCTTCGCCTCCATCAAGCATAGCCTCCCGGGAAGGCGGGTTCTCAAGGATTGCGGTACTGACGTCCCCGGTCATGGCGAACACCAGTTCGACGTCGCGGTCTTTCTCTCCCCCCTCCCGTTCTTCTTTGGTTGCGGCCGGATCGTTGCCGGCAACGTCCAGGATTTCAGAATTCCCGTGACGGATCATACGGCATACAAGGGAGCCGGTGCCGTCACCGTTGTCGCGAACAGAAATATTGCGCCACTCCATGGGCCATTCAATAATAGCGCAGGTGTTGATATTCCAGTATCCTCCCGCACCATCCACGGCCTTCACGGGGGTGATGGCATTGACATGCGAGTGCCCGTTGATGTGGGCTATCACGTTGGGGTATTGACACAGCGTCTTTCTGAACTTCGCGGCCTTGATGTCGCTCATCGGGTCCATGAAAGAGGTCTTGCCCGATCCATCCTCGGGAGCCGCGCTGTGGTGTGAGAATATCAGGCAAAGCTTGTCCTGGTTGTCCTCGATCTCCTGCACCATCCATTCGTACTGGGTTTTGTCAAGAACACCCAGAGAGAAGGTTTCCCGAGGGAGCTCCTCCCAGCTCCACAGGCCCGAGACTGCCGGGTCATAAGAGTTGAAATTGGCGGTATTGAGCACGATGCAGTGTATATAGGGCTTTGGCGAAAAGCTGTAGTATCCCTGCCAATCCCGGTAATTCTGGTACGGCTGGTTGTCAAATCCGTGCCAGTAGGGGCCGGGGCTTTCGTTCGAGGTACTGTATTTTTCTATGGTCTCATTTTTACTGCTCAGCTTCTTCATGAGCGGCAGGGCACCGAAGAGCGGGGCCAGGATGCCGAACAACAGACCCTGGCTATTAAAGGTCCCGATATATTCCACGTCATGGTTGCCGATGGTCGCATACCAGGGCACCCGCAGTCCCTCGGGCGTGAAGTCTTCCCGTATGGCGCCGCTTTCCTCCAGGCTCTCGAAAGTCGGTGATTTTATCCCGTCGGCTATCTCGACAAAGAGCGTCAGCTCTTCCTCGGTATCGGTGTCCGTATGATCACCCGTGGATATGACAAAATCCATCGGCGACTGCTCATGATGACTATTGATGGAGCGGATTACTTCATCCCAGGTCTGGCATGACAGGTCTGACTGGTCACGCTTCACTGAATCGATGACCGAATCCAGTAGGTCCAGGTTGGCGTCTTTGACTCCCAGCCATTTAAGGTTTTCGAGCCGGAGAGGTCCCTCTACATTGGTGATATGAACGTCTGAAACCTGGGCAATATTGAGAAGCTCGGCCCTAAAGCCCGTTGCGGCAGCCTCGTTTGGAACAATACCCAGTTCATCACGCAGCACCGGGGCAGTGATGGCGGCCAGAAGCTTCAAAGGCCGGGCAAAAAACAGAAGAGAGCCTGCTGACCCGGTAAGTTGCATTAACCGACGACGTGATATGTTTTTCATAGAAACCTTCCCGTATCGTTTCCGGATTTTTTTATCAGGGAGTAAGTAGGCGGAAACATGTCCGGTGAGCCGGAAATATGCTTCCATCAACGCTTCAAGAAACAGCTATGAACTGATAATAGCAGGGAAATACCGTCTGGCAAGTCTTTTTTTGTTTTCGTGAATATTAATTAACAGAAAGTTTCGGATCGTCAAGGCGTTCCTTTTAATTTTTAATAATCTTCATCGGCCCAGCCCACATCGGTTAAAAAGTCATCATAGGTACCGGGGTAGATGCTTATCCTGTCGTTATCGAAAACAATCAGTTTGGTTGCAACGCTTCTCAGGTGCATCTCGTTGTGGGTTACCATAATAACCGATCCGTCAAAATCATCTATGGCCTCGATGAGAGAATCACAGGACTGCATATCCAGGTGATTCGTGGGCTCATCGAGAAACAGCAGGTGACAGGGAGTCACCAGAATTTTTCCCAGAATCACCCGGCTCTTTTCACCGCCCGATAACACTTTTATTTTTTTCAGGGCATTGTCTCCGGGAAACATGAGCCCGCCGGCGATACTTCTGGCCCTGAAATCGTTGCATGATTTATCGGCGCTTTTTATTTCTTCAAACACGGCCCTGTTGTCATTGAGATCGAGCTTGTTCGTCTGTCCGAAATATCCCTCCAGCAGGGACTGGTGTTTTTTAATTTCACCGCTCACGGGTATAAGCTCACCGGCAAGGAGCTTGATGAGCGTTGATTTGCCTTTACCGTTTTTCCCGATAATGCATATCCTGTCTCTTTTGCCCACGGCGATGGAGAAATTTTTAATCAGAAAGGGCTCCTTTCCATTATACGAAAAGGATATATCCTCTGCGGCCATCATCTGGCCCGCTGCGAAATGAGCACTGTTGAAATAAAGATCGAGATCTTCAATTTCTTCAAGGGCCTTCATCTCGCCCTGCTTCTCAAGTTTTTTGACCCGTGACTGCGTACGGCTGGCAAAACTCGCCTTGGCCTTGAACTTCGCGATGAATATTTCCTCCTGCCTTCTTTTCTTTGCTTCGTTCAGGCGTGTTTTTTCATAAATCTCTTCTTCCTGGTTGATCATAGTATAGAGCTTATCAGTATCGCCCTCAATCTTCTTCGCCTTTGTCCGGTGAATTGCGACAATGTGCGTTGCCACGCTGTCCATAAAACTTCTGTCATGAGTAATTAAAATAAATTCGCCGTCCCATGATTTGAGAAAATCTTCAAGCCATCGTATCGCCACAATATCGAGATAGTTATTGGGCTCATCAAGCATGAGCATATCGGCATCGGACACGAGGAGTTTTGCCAGGTTCATTCGGATCTGGTAACCCCCCGATAACTCGGCCGGGTCCCGCTCCATATCACTTTCAGAAAAGCCGAGACCGGAAAGTATTTTCTCCACTTTCCAGGTATCATACTCTTCACCGGCGGGAAGCCCTAAAGAACATTCTTCGAGAACAGTCGGTTGCGTAAAACGAAGATGCTGTTCCAGGTGTCCGATGCGGTAATTTTTCGGAACATTGATATTTCCGGAATCAATCTCCACATTCCCGAGAATCATCTGGAAGAGCGTTGTTTTCCCGTGACCATTTCTTCCCACCAGGCCTATTTTTTCACCGCGGTTGATACTGAGGCTGAGGTCATCAAAAAGCACCTGCCCGCCGAAGGTCTTATTCAATCCTGAAATCTTTATCATGTGCTATCGCCTTTTCTTTTTATATAAACGAACTGCCGTCATAGAGAAAGCACTCCATGAAGAAAGCTCATTACGTTTTAATGCATTGAGGTTCCCTGGTTTTTGAAGACTGAAAAGTGAACAATTGACGGGACATTGCCGGGGAGGCAAGGATTTTTTTAAATTTTTATTCTTTGCCGCACCCGACTTGCGGGGATGAGATCATATTATTTATTCACGACAATGGAACCGGAGCTGAAATCATGAATAGCCCGGCTTTTGTCTGAAAAAATGATCGAAAAAAATGATATGAATCCTAAAATAAATTTAACCGTATATCTCATATACGCTGAAAAAACGGATATTTTTTTTAAATCGGCAATTTTTCTCACGCGTATTCCCGTGAGCAACTGGCCGAACGTACAGGCCTTGCTTGTCAGAAGCGGTTCATATAAAATAACCGTGACAATCGGGAGGATAAACCTGACAGTTGAAGTTACCTGATCTTTCCCTTCAATTAAAGACAGTGAAAGAAAAAATATAACCAGAAGCAGTATGCCATCGATAAACGATGAAAGATATCTTCGCAGAATTGTGGGATATTTCATTTCCATAATAAATACCTTTTATAAATTTAAGCTCGAAAATCTCTGAAGTCCCCTGTATAAAAAATCGTTCAGTGAATATTTCTAAATCATATGATATTTTTATCAATAAATTTTCTAAACACAGGAATTTCCGGCGGGCAGGACATTTTTACAATTTTACTTCAGAATCGAAGGGTATTCATCAAACTTTTGATTTAATAATAATTGTCCCATCAATTTACCGATAGAATCATGGTGAATGGTGAATATCGCACTCAGGATATAGCTGCATACGGGATAGTGAATTCCCTTCGCATTGGGATTGGGAACGCCATTATTGGACTTGCAGTATTCGTCTGTTTGTTCCGCAAAATGGACCCGGCATACAAACGGGCGGACTTCCCATATCGTGCATGTTTCGTCAGATTTATCCAGAAATATGCAGGGCTGGTCCTCTTCTGACTGATCATTCCAGGTTGTTCTGCCGCTAAAATTATTATTGGCATCAAACTCTATGTATGCGTGCTGCCTTTGCAGTTTTTCGTAATCAATATGAATTTTATTTTTTGTGCAGTACGAATATATGAGTTGAGCTTCTTCATCGGTGCATGCGACAGGCTGGTAACAGCAGTTCGTGCATCCTTTGCGGCAATAACATGAATGGAGCCCATCCTGCTTATCAAGTTCGACCTGACAGTCAATCGCCTCATCAATTATTCTATGAAATATTCGAGTACGATTATCTCCAAATTCCAGGTATTGTTCCGACCAGGATTGAAGCTGGTTCCATATTTCTTCCGCGGGGATATTGTGGTCTACGAGTATTAAAAATCCATATAGATCAGGATATCTTCCGTGCAAAATATTTTTATCCATCCACTCATGCGCTTCATTTACATACCTTTTCCCTGTTTTAAAATCAGAATGATTACCACAGCATTTTTTATATTTTTTACCGCTGCCGCAAGGACAAATAGCGTTGCGATCTGTTTTCACAGGGAACCCCCCGGCATTTCCGATTGGTGTCAGATGAGTTTTAAATCTATTCTTTTTACCTCAGTTAAATAACTTCAGCAACTACAGCCTCATGTACAAAATCAATTTTTACATCAATAAATGAGGTACTTAACAACTCTGCTTTGGCACACGCTTTTTCTATGGCATTACATAATTGTGTTTTTTGCTGAGCATTCAACAATCCTTTATGCGACGATATAAGAATGTCTTCTATTGATGGTTTAGGCAGATTAGCTATCTTTATCTTATATGATTTATAGAAGCATGCTACTTCATATCTCCAGAAGACTTTTTTGTTTTGATCCGCCCAATCTCTGATAATTTTAGACAATCTCTTCTTTTCTAAAATTTCCTGTCTCTTGTCCAAAAGTGTCTGCTTTGCAGTGTTCATCTTTGTTTCCTCGCTAATATCCTATTCATATATTTTGAAGTGGTGTCTAATGATTCAAAAAATTCCCTTTTTTCTTTTTCTGAAAAATCTGATATTAATGACTCACAGTAACCATCGAAGTCATTTTTAATAAGATTTGCCGCCTTGATTCCTTTTTTCGTAAGAGATAATTTTATTATCCTTCTATCGTTTTCCTGGGGATTCCTCGTGATAAAACCGTTTTTTACGAGGCAATCAACAGAGCGGGTAAATGAACTTTTTTCCAATCCCGTCATCAAACTTATTTCAGACATCGATTTTTCATTATTTTCATTAATCAACATCAGGATGTTAATCTGCGTTTTATTGATATCAAGGTTCAGTTTTGATGTATCATGTTCATAGAAAATCTTTTTAACAAACTGCGGGAAAATAGTTAATCTATCCCGAAACATGAGGCCTCCCGAGCACAGTTGCATACTCAACCGTTGCAAATACAACTATACTCCGAAAACCCTGGTTTTTGTCAACAATTTAATAAGAATTTAATTTTCCTGGAAACAGCGTATAGCGCACATGATTTTATGAGCCGGATGCAAGCTGCCAAGACAGGCAAAGATTTTTTAAATTTTACCGCCTTCTTTCTCCTCCAGACGCTTTTTATCAGCCATTAAAAGGTCACGGTGTTTGTATTCATCACCGGCAATATCCTTAAAATGTTCCGCAAGAATACTGTAATGCCGTGAAAGCCGGCTCATTGTTTCAGCTGTATTATTATAGAGATCGCCAAGCTTTTCTTCTGAATCAGCCAGCACCTGTAGAATTTTCATCAGGTCATTCTCACCTTTAATTTCATTATTAACTTTTTTTGTAACAGTGTTCTGATAGTCCAATATCATGGATTCTCCCAGGGCAGGTTTATCCGTAGTCTCCGAGATCTCTGCAAGCCTTTCCGCATGTTCAAAGGAATGGGTCTCCATAAACTCCAGTACCTGTTTGATTCTTCCGAACCTGTCTTGCTTTTTCATGTTCTCATAAAAGCCGGCCAGGCCCTTTTCCAGGAGAACAGCAAATTCAAGATATTCTTCTTTCATAGATAAGCTCCCGTTAAACATTTACCTTGTACTAATTCAATATACATCATGGCCGGGGATAAGTCCATTTCATAATTGTTATGGGCACCTCCAAAAATAAGATTTTTCATTAACAATAAGTGGAACAAAATTAAAGAAAGATATTGATTTATCATGATTCATGATTTAAACTTAACCCGTTAAATCTGGAAGTGGAATTATTATTTGTAGAAGGAGATTAGCCGTGAATATAAGGAGAAAAATAATCGCCTTTGTCATTGCAATTCTCGTTCATTTTATCGCACTTGACGGTGTTCAAGCCCAGGATGTCAAAGCCGTTTCATCGGATCAGGAAACCATGGAACGCCTTAACTTTATATCACGTTCCCTCCTTGAGGGGGAAAGTAACGCAACCCTGTGGTACTGGTCCTGGACAGGTTTATTCTGTACTTCGACAGTCACCCAGCTTTCACTTTTCTTTGCTGTCGATATCGTAAATCCGGGTAACAGGGATCATTTCAGGCAGGATCAAATGACAGGAGTCATCACCTCGGCAATTGGTGTTATAGGCATGGCCTTTACTCCCATGGTCCCCTCCTACGCCCTTGACCGTTACAAAAACATGCCCGAGGAAACGCCGGAGGAACGCATTGCAAAACTCCGGGAGGCGGAATACTGGCTCAAGAAAAGCTCAGAGCGTGAGGAAAATGGACGATCATGGATTTCCCACACAATGAATTTCGCCATCAACCTTGCCGCGGGGCTTACAATCTGGCTTGGCTTTAACCGGCCCCTTAAAGATGGACTGATCACTTTTGTTCCCGGAATTCTTGTGGGAGAATTGCAGATATGTACTGTGCCAAACAGGGCAACGTATGACTTGAGGGCCTATAAAAGAAGATATATGGCAGGGACTATGCCGAAACGGGACGATGATACAAACTGGTTCTTCTCCGTCTGTCCAGGCGGCATAGTTGCGGGCCTGCATTTCTAACGGAGATCATATAACTATGAAGATACTGATATGAGTATAGAGTAGTTTCAGAAAATAGAAACAGTCGATTCACTATCCGAAAAAAGAATGTACTGGAATAAATTGCCGGCCCTTTCATTTTTCCACTGCTTTCATGTATTGCCTGTACAGGGCATGTTTTGCTGCACGGGAATTTCCCGGCAGGCAAGGCTTCTTGAAATTTAATCCCGTGTGTACTAAACAGTCATGCAAATTAAAAAAACAATTGATTTCTGGCAACGGCAGGTATCTAATGTGAAACCTATGCTGGGTCTTCTGAAAAAAATACGGAACATCGACCGTGAGGGCTACCGGCCGGGCTTCGGGGCCCTGGAGATTTTCAGGTTCATCGGCCCGGGTCTCCTGGTGACCGTCGGCTTCATCGATCCCGGGAACTGGGCCTCAAACATCGCCGCCGGGGCCGAGTACGGCTACAGTCTCCTCTGGATGGTAACCCTTTCCACTATCATGCTCATTATTCTCCAGCATAACGTCGCCCACCTGGGCATCGCCTCGGGGCTGTGTCTCTCCGAGGCAGCGACGATTCACACGCCTCTCGCGGTTTCAAGGACAGTCCTGGCTACGGCAATGCTGGCATCCATATCCACATCACTGGCGGAAATCATGGGCGGAGCCATCGCCCTGCAGATGCTTTTTGAAGTTCCCATTGCCGCCGGTTCTTTCATGATGCTCATCTTTGTAGTCGTTATGCTCTTTACCAACTCTTATAGAATAATTGAAAAAGTCATTGTGGGGTTTGTCTCGGTCATAGGGCTTGCCTTCCTATATGAGCTTACCCTGGTGGACATCGACTGGGTTCAGGCCGGGAAGTGCTGGGTGACGCCGTCATTCCCCGAAGGCTCCATGCTCATTATCATGAGCGTCCTGGGCGCCGTGGTCATGCCCCACAACCTGTTTCTCCATTCCGAGATCATCCAGAGCCGGCAGTGGAACCTCGAGGATAAAAAAATAATCAAAAAGCAGCTGGATTATGAGTTCGCCGACACCCTCTTTTCCATGGGAATCGGGTGGGCCATCAACAGCGCCATGATTCTCCTGGCCGCCGCCACCTTTTTCAGGGCCGGGACCGTTGTCGAAGAACTGCAGCAGGCCCAGTCGCTCCTGGCGCCGCTCCTGGGCGGCCATGCGGCCCTTGTTTTCGCCGTGGCCCTTCTTTTTGCCGGGGCAGCCTCCACCATAACATCGGCCATGGCCGGCGGCACCATCTTCGCCGGGATATACGAGGAGCCTTATGACATTAAGGACAATCATTCACGCCTGGGGGTGGCCATATCCCTCGTGGGGGCCTATATCATCATCCTCCTGGTGGGCAATCCCTTCAGGGCTCTCATCATCTCGCAGATGATCCTGAGCATGCAGCTTCCCATAACTATTTTTCTCCAGATATACCTCACGTCATCAAAAAAGGTCATGGGTGAATATGCCAATACACTCTTTCACCGGATTCTTCTCTGGTCGGTGGCCTTGGTAGTAACGATCCTCAACGTGATGCTCCTCATAAGTTTTTTCCGTTAAAACTGCGAGTCTCTTTATTATCAACTCAAAGGCACTTTTATGATCCAAAACCACGACAGGAGGCACTGTACTACTTTTCTGGAACTATTCCTGACGGCTACCTTTTATAATTCCTGATAAAAATTCCTCGCGGACAGGTCATTTTCAAAAAGGGAATTGACTAATTTTTTCCCCGGTATATAGTTATAGCGGAAGCTGATAGAACTGCCGATGAAAGAATCCGATAATAACCGGAAAGTATATTCCTCCCTGCATCTCACGCTCTATCGTAATGATGAGGCGAAAGCACTTATCGCCGTGGTAAATGGCTTTATCCCCTTTGAAGAGCAGAAAATAAATCATATTCATATTCTGAAAGAGATTCGTGAGCATGGACTCAGGGGTTTTATTTCCGACAGTACTGAAGCGGGTCCCGTCTCTCCCGAAATGGTTACCTGGATTACCGAGGTGCAGTTTCCCCAGCTCTTTGACGCCGGTATCAGGACCTTTGTCAATATTGTCGCCAGGAACACCATTACCAGGTTTGGCATGGAAAAAATTCTGAATGTCATTGATTCAAAGGCGCAACTCTTTGACGCCGGTGATATCGCCTCGGCCCTTGAAATCTTGAAAGGGCTGGAAGAAAATTCATAGGAAAGCTGAGCATAATGCGGGAATCGCGGGGATTCTCTGTCGCATAATTATTGCAGAAAAGTCCTTCACCTCTAACTTTCGCTTTTTACCGATCACAGATGACCATACTATCAAGCATATAACAAGAAACCATTTTTGTTCTAAACTCCTATTTTGTAATTCAACAGGAATACTCTCTATATCATAATCTTTGTATGCCTGTTGTTGTGTATCATCTGAGTAGTGACATGCTTCTTCTTCAGTGATATCATTATTGCATCCAGGTATTGCATCACACCTGATGAGGGACGAGACGACAGGAGTGATTATCAACGGCAGCTATAATAATTTCCGGGTTTATGCCGCCTGGAACGGTATGCACCCGGAAATTAATTTTATTTATGTGACAGCATACATATGACCTGATTAATGCTTCCCCGGATCCATCTTCACCCCTTTCCTCTCAGAGCATATATAGGCCAGAAGAGCGACCATCTCCTTTGAATCAAGCTTGAGGGGTTTACCCTCAAGAGGATTTATGATGCACCAGTTCACCATCTCGGCAAGGGAGATTACCTTTCCAAGCTGCTTCTGAAATTTGGGATAAGTTTCAGGATGAGTATTGGCGGCGTTAGGATGACATTGAGCGCAGGCAACTTTATTGGTCCCCAGTTTATATTCAGCGGAATCTTCAAATAACTGGCGGCCGTATCTTGCGGCTGCATCGAATTCATTCTTCCATCTTTCAACATCTTTCTTTGTGAAAGTATCTGCATAGAGAAATCCTGCAATTAATGAAAAAATAAAAAACAGTGTTGTGGTTTTTCTTATCATAAAAATACCCCCTGCAATTTATTAATAATGTTCCTGGGCATCAATTCTGTTGTTCTGAAATTTGACATCCTCCATCCTTCTTGTTGCCGTGTTATATTTTACAATACGGTTTGTATTATCCGGCAATATATATTTTGTGGTGATTCTTCCTGAGTTGACATCAATAAATTGCCAGCCTGTAGCGTCCCTTTCAAAAAACGGGTCCGCCCTGTTCATTGGCACAGTCACCACCGGAAGTTCGCTTTTAGCAAGCGCGTAAGATTGAGGATAGGGCCATGGCCATGCCGTTGCCATCACCGAATTGAAAGAAATATTGCCTATCTGATTGTACTGAATCTGATGGACATGCCCGTAAATGACAGTGACATTAGCGAATGGCCGAAGGATAGCCTGGACCTTCTCGGCATCATCAGTCCAGAAATTCCACCCCTTATAAATCTTTTGAAGGGGGGAATGTGAAAAAACAATTACCGGTGTGTCTTTTTTAATTCCGGCAAGATCTTTCCTCAGCCAGTCCAGCTGTTTATCCCCGACCATGAATGGAGAGCCGTTGGGATTGTCAAGGCCTGCCATCTGGTTCATCCGTTCTTCCGGGCTCGGCCACTTGTTAATCCATTTGTCATATGTCAGAACACTGTTCAATACGACAAAGTGAACTCCCTTATGCTCAAAGCTGTAATAATGCTTTCCGAAAAGTTTTCCCCAGTATTCTCCCAGGTCAAGATAGTAATCGTGCTCGCCCATAACATAATGAGTCTTGATTTTGCAGGCCGACAATATTTCCGCGCCGTGATCTATCTCTTCTTTTTTACCAAGTTGTGCAAGATCGCCTCCGAACATTAAAAAATCGGGCTTTGGCGTCAACAGAATAGCCTGGGACACGGCCAGTTTCAGACCCTGGTCCCAGTTCCTCACAAATTTATTCCCTTTAATCTGCTGGATGTGGGCATCGGAAATATATGCGAATGTAAAATCAGATTTCTCATTATCCGATTTTGTTTTTTTGTCATTCGTTTCACCTGTAACAATTTTAACCAGAGTTAACGGCAAAACTGACAAAGCAAAACCCATGGCGCTATTCTTCAGGAAGTTTCTTCGGCTAAATTGTTTTAACATGATTTTGCTCCCTATAGAAATTTCTCAAATTTTTTACCGGTCATAGTCTTCAGAAACGCGACCAGTGACCTTTTTTCATCAGCGGATAAATTAAGGGGCCTTATCCCTCCGCTTAAATAAGGATTAATTTTTTCATTATCAGAGCTGGCGCCGCCCCTGTTGTAATGGTCTACCACTTCCTCAAGTGTTTTCAGTGAACCATCGTGCATATAAGGCGATGTTAAAGCGATATCCCTGAGTGTCGGTGTTTTAAAAGCGCCAAGCTCCGATAGATTTCTGGTCACAGCGAAGCGTCCGAGTTCCGATGTCTTTAAATCGGCCAGCACTTTCTGATCAACGGTTTCTTTATTGTAATCAGCATTTAAAAATTCTTTGCTGAGGCGCGCAATATCCTCTTCCGAAACATTATTGATCCCGACACCGACATTATGAAATTTGCCGTCAGTAAACAAGGCAGTTGTATATTCAACTACATGGCAGGACAGACATCTGCCTTTATTTACAAAAATATCGAAACCTTTTTTTTCCTGACTGGTAAGCACATCTTCGCCTTTAAAATACCAGCGATCGAACCGGCTATTAGATGAAATTATCACCCTTTCAAAGGCGGCAATGGATTTTACAACATGAGTGATTGTAATTTTTTCAGGAGGAATATCAAAGACATTCTTAAAGGCCTTGATATATTCGGGGTCCGACCTGACAATTTTGAGTATGGGGTTGTGATCTTTAAGGCCCATTTCAACAGGATTGACAAATGGATGAAGGGCCTGATCCTCAAGATCAGGAGAGCGGCCGTCCCAGAACTGAGTCAGGTTATAAGCTGCATTTATGATAGTGGGCGCGTTGCGGGTTCCGGTTTTTTTATCAATTCCTTCCGATGTTTTGAGGGGGCTGTCTGTGAAACCCCTTTCCTGGAGATGGCATGTTGAGCATGATACTTTACCGGTGGAACTAAACCTGGAATCCGTGAACAGTTTCTCTCCGAGGAGAACCTTTTCTTTGGTGATGGGATTATCTTTCGGCAATTCAAGTTGAGGCAATCCTAAAATTAAATCTTTTTCCAGAAATTCGGACAGTAGAAACTTCGGCTTATCTTTACACCCCGACATTATAAAGAATATAATACTGAGAAAAATCAGATAGCGGTTCATTTCTTGATACCCCCTCTATGGAAAATTTAATTGGATTTCATGTATCGATAATTTGTCTCCGGATTTAGATTTGAGCCATGTTGCGAATCAAACTCTATTATAAACACTATTTGTAAACAATTGTCAACGACAATTTGATAACTAAATTGCCTGTTTTAATTGTTTTAATTGGCATAAATTCTCACCGCCCTAAACAGCCACCAGGGCCGCAATTCCTCCTCTCAGAACCTGTTCCTGTCGGCCGATAGGTTACATTATTGACAAAAGTTCCATGACCTCATAGTACAATACGACAGGGTTATCAAACTCCCATACCTTCACAGATTATTTCAGAATAAACCTGGCATCAGCGATTACCGTCCCCCGTTCCGACGCGAACACCGGGTTACAGTCGATGGAATCGACATACTCCCGCAGTTCCCAGGCCAGCATGGAAAATTTTTTTATCAGGGCTGTCAGTTTCGGAAAATTAATGGCTTCGGCTCCGCGGTAACCCCTGAGAAGTTTAGATCCCTGGAGAGAATTCAGGGCGGCAGTTATCTCTTTTTCCCGGGCCGGCGCCATGAGAATGGAAACATCGCGGTAAATTTCCACGGACGTGCCGCCCAGGCCAACCAGAATTACCGGGCCGAACTGATGATCATTTTTTGAGCCTATAATGAGCTCAACGCCCTTCTCCATCCCCTCGATTATCACCCCGCTGAAACCCGCCAGCAATGAAAGACGGTTATATGAAGAAATCAGGTCCTCGTTATTCATGATATTCAGAATTACGCCATGAACCTCGGTCTTGTGTACGATCTGCGGCGATACTATTTTTGCTGTAACGGGAAAGCCGATTGCTTTCGCCGCCTTCAGGGCTTCATCACTGGTTCTCGCCCACCGGTAATTGGTTGTTTTAAGGCCGGATATGGAAAAAATTTCCTTTGCCTGGGGCTCCATCACCCATCCCTGGTCCTTCTTCGCTTTTTTAATTATTCTGATGGCATCGTCATTCATATTTTCTCTCCGGCTATTGCTTTCACCATATTAACGGCGCCCTCAACGGAATGCGCCACAGGAATGCCGTTCCCCTCAAAGCCTTCGATAAAAATATCATATTTATCCACATGGGGGATGTAGACCACGAGGGGCTTTTTAAAAGTCCTGACCAGCTCGGAAATTCTTGAGCCGATATCGGTGCTGATTCCCGGCAGGTACGGAAGCAGCAGGAGCAGCACGCAATCGATGTAATCGGTGGAAAAGAAAAACTTCACCGATTCAACGAAATCAATATCGCCTGCGCTCCCCGTGAGATCGACGGGATTGGAAAATGAAGCAATATCCCTGATGTTTTCCGAAACCAGCGCTTTAAGACGGGTCCGGTCACCTTCGGGAATCTCCGGGATCATGATTCCCGTATCATACAGGCCGTCGCTTGCCATGGCGCCGTGCCCGCCGCTGGCGGTTATGATACAGGTATTGGTGACCCTTTTCCCGGGATAGTTGGACAACACTTCACAGAAGGACACAAATTCGTTTTCGCTTGTCGCCTCTATGGCCCGGCTCTTTGCGACAACCTGGCAAAACGTGGTGTAGTCGCCGGCAATTGAAGCGGTGTGAGAACTGACGGCGCGGGTGCCTCCGGGGGTTTTGCCCGACTTGATAATTATGACGGGCTTCTTCATACTGTCGGCTGTTTCGATGAATTTTCTTCCCCGGTCCTCTTTAAAGCCCTCGACATATATCCCGATTACATCGGTGTCCCTGTCGGTATTAAGATATTCCAGTATGTCCACCTCGTCGAGAACGGCCTTGTTGCCGATGCTTACTGCTCTGGCAATTCCCACGCCCTCCTGCGTAAGCTTGATGAGCTGGTCCACGAGAATGCCGCCACTCTGGCTTATCAGGGATACATTACCGGGATTGAGGGCGATGAGCCGTTCACGGGAAAGGAAAAAGGTATCCACATGAGGATACGACATGACGCCGAGACAGTTGGGTCCAATAACGGGAAAATCATTTTTGACGGCAGTGTCACGGATCTCCTTTTCAAGATCCTGTTTTCCCGATTCAGTGAAGCCCCCCGAGATAATGATGGCGCCGCCGACACCGAATTTGATGCATTCCTTAATGACCTGCGGCACAAAATCAGCCTTAACGCTGATTACCGCCAGATCGACCGGGACGGGTATTTCCGAAATGGATGCATAGATTTTCTGACCATAGAGCTCACCGCCCCGGGGATTGACCCCATAAGTTTCGGCCGTGCAGTGATGCCTGTTCTTATTGTAGATTACATTGGCCGGGTTAAAGGGATTGCTCAAAGAAACGCCGATTATCGCCATTGTCTGCGGTTTGAATATTTTTGTCAGGTTCATGCCCATGATGATGGTTCCTTTTAATTTTTTTGGATCTTTTATAGTATATCATGATTACAGCCATGTCAATGGAATTTTAGATATGGATACGATGGAATAAATTATTATTTGACATTCATTCTTAATTTCAATAGAGTTCCTATGCGTTCAATTACACGGTTTTACCGATTCAAATCATTTACTCGAGTTTGGCATTTTTATTCAGGCAGGTAAAATATAACACTGTCATTGCGATGAGCGATAACGATACGGCAATCTGTTATAATTATTACTTGTATACATTATTCTTTTTATCAAAAACAAAACTCTTACGGAGGATTTTATCATGGCCATATTTAAAAATAAATATTTTTCTTCGATCAGCATAATTGTGGTCATAACCTTTCTTTCATTATTATCTGGATGTATGTCTGCAATGCTTGAGTTGCAGTTCGGGCCTGTAGATGTCATCCTGAATAAAAATGTGGAACAGTCAAAATATAAAAGAATTGCTGTAGTACCCTATGATGTAAGCGGCTATGACGGAATGGGGAGAGATAAAGTCAGCGGACCAGCACTTGCAGATCGTTACACATTTGAACTGATGAGGGCCGGATTCGACGTAATAGAGCGGCAGAGACTTGAAAGTATATTGAAAGAACAGGAACTCAGCATGACAGGTCTTACTGATCCTAAAACCAGCCTTAAAATAGGCAAGATACTCGGTGTACAGGGATTCGTATTTGGAAGTGTATCAGGGAAACCAAACGCTTTCAGCGTAATGACAAAACTAATTGATACAGAAACAGGCACGACTGTATGGTCCATAGTAATAACAAACAATATTGAAAAAAATGCCATAGGAAAACTCCGCAAAACTCTCGATAAATATTACGCACGTGGCGGGAAATAAATCGTAAATTGCTGTTTGAATTATCCCGTCATTAATTGGCGGGTTTTTTCTTTGATATGGCGCGGGGGCCAGGGACATCCTTAATGATCTTGACAATCCCTCCTGGTTCTTCAGTTACTTGAACGAGGTTCTTTCTATGGAAGCACAGGATAAAAAAAAGCGGATACTGGAAGCCACTCTGAAACTGATAACGGACAGGGGGTTTCACGGAACACCCGTATCAATGATCGCCGAAGAAGCGGGTGTGGGCGCAGGAACCATCTATCGCTATTTCAAGAACAAAGAAGCCATTATCAATGAATTGTACGATATTATCCAGAAGGACCTGCACGAGGCAACTGTTCGTGATGTCCCTGATGATATCAGCGTGAGGGATGAGTTTTATGTAAAATGGCGTCATATTCTGGAATATTTTCTCGATAATTCCGATGAAGCGAATTTCATCATACAATACTCCGCCTCTCCCTATATCAGCCGAACGGTAAAAGAGGAAAATGACCGGCGCAATGCCCATCTCCGGGCCCTGATAGACCGCGGGTTGAGGAACAAAGAAATACGTGAAGTCGATTATAACACCATCGCCATTTACATGTGGGGCACCATTAAGCAGATGCACCATTTATATATAAACGATTCCATACAGATAACCGAAGAACTCATTGCGGATATTTATTCCGTATTCTGGGAAGGAATCCGGATGCACCAGGAAGGGTGATGATGGGGCGGATATCATCACAACAGAATCCCGATCCTCAAGGCCGGGATTCTGTTGTATGAAAGGACTATTACTTTGCCGCTTCAGCGGTTTTTAAGGCAGCATTGAAATTATCTTTCAGCGCTGCCTTATCAGTCAGCACATTTTTGTAGGCATCCAGATCAATGTATATATCCTGTTTAAGGGGATTGAGCCTGTATCGGACAATCCGGTATCCATGGTAGATAAACACGGCAACGTTTGCCGCC
This sequence comes from Spirochaetae bacterium HGW-Spirochaetae-1, assembly GCA_002839375.1. Taxonomy (NCBI): domain Bacteria; kingdom Pseudomonadati; phylum Spirochaetota; species Spirochaetae bacterium HGW-Spirochaetae-1. The sequence goes on from PGXY01000005.1 coordinate 80,747, forward strand.
AGGGCAAGGCCGCTAACCAGCATCAGGGCCCGGGGATCATGAGACGATTTTACCGCGAACATGGATGTATCGACAAAGGCCGGGAAACACATGACAAACATCATCCATGTGGCGAGGGTCTGCGCCCGGTGCTGAAGCCATGCTCCCTTTCTGATGAAGAAAGCGGGAATGGTGCATGAGATCAAAAGCGCTGCACCGGCATAGAATGCATGATCAGAGACACAGTTGTACACATAGGCGAAATTCCAGAGATCATAGGCAATGATCCAGAACCAGAGCTGATCGGGCCAGAGCATGTCTCTTTTTTTGTCTTTGCTGATGGTGATTCCCATCCAGCCGGATATTGTCACTATATTAAGGATTCCGGCGATGCCGTTCATGATGTTCCATGGCCCGCCGAGTATCACCACGCCGTCGACAAGACCGTTAAAACTGTAGCATTGAAAATCACGGATCACCGCTTCCAGTATGTTGAGCGCCAGGATAAAAGCGGGAAACATGAGGAGATACTTGTTTTTGTCCAGGCCTTTGATGAATCGCAGGGCCATGAAGCCCAGGACTCCCGCCAGTGACGAATAAACCTTAGCCCAGTGAAACCATGTTCCCACACTTGAACCTTCACCGGCAGTCCTGGGCCATACGATAAAAGTGAGTATTATGGGCAGTGCGACATACACCAGAAGGGATGTCCGTTTACTTGACCGCGTGATCTCATTGACGAGCATAAGACCGCCCAGAACTGCAAACCACATAAGGGCGGAATACCAGGGAATAGATTCGAAGAAAAACATATCGGGACCTCCTGTTAAAAAGGTGCGGAATGAACGTTCATTCCGTATATATCCAAATGAAAACTTCTTTTAGAAATGTCAATACAAAATGATAATAATTATTTATTTTTTAAGGAATTTTGTCGCCAAAAACTGTTTGAAGGGACAAGATTACTCTTATCAGAACCTGTTCTGGGCAAGCATGGCTTTTTACAATTTTTGCTCATATCAGGAATTATCAGCATATTAATTGCATATAAAACCTCCTAATAAAAAATCGAATAGCCCTCTTTGCAAGGATACAATTTTCTATTTTTGCTCCATTTTGTTGTTGACGTTATACGAATCTATATGATATTTGAGACAATCACTGTGAAATAATATTTAACAACAAATACTATTCCTGAACCGAATGACCCTGGAAGGCTGCGTTTTACTGAAGGTATTATTACATATCCAAAATGATTCATTCCTGATACTCGTTATTGATCTATCTGGGAGGTATAATATGCATTTTCTCAATCTATTAAGCGTATTTAAAAAAGCCCTGATTCTGACTGGAATACTGATTATTGCTCTTTCCTTTGCAGGATGCGGAAGCGGTAATTCTCCGGGAGATACACCAGATGATTTCAAGGGCTCTCTGGTTCTTAACATCTCACCCAACCTTGATCAACACAGAACAATTGCACCTGATCTGGAAATGTCGGTTGCATCATATGTAATCACCGGCACCGGACCAAATTCAGACAATTTTTCAGTGTCAATAACAACCGGCTCAGCAACATTGAATAGTCTTACTCCTGGTGCGTGGGCCATCAGCGTCAATGCCCTCAATTCCAGTGGTACCGTTATTGCAAGCGGAGACACAACTGTTACTATTGAAACTGATCAAACATCCAATGCCAGTATTACCGTAAGACCTATAGACGGGAATGGGACACTCACCCTGTCTCTCTCTTGGCCGCTAGACGCGGTAACAGACCCTTCTATCACAGCAACACTCACTCCACAGGATGGAACAGCAACTGATATCACTTTTTCCATGGCAGACAATACAGCTTCTTATTCCAATTCAAGTCTACCCGATGGCTATTATACTCTCATCGTGAACATCCTTGATGGTAGTGATACGGTGTGGACAATGGTCGAGGCAGTACGCATCATTACGGAACAGACTACATCGGGCTCGTATAATCTGACCGCTGATGACTTTATTGTTGCACAGGGAACTCTCGATCTTCAAATTGACCAGGACCTTCAAAATCCCTTGATTATTTTTTTCTCCGGCAACTACTCCATCCTGGCCTTGGGCACAGAGATGACAGTAGAGGCTTTGGCATCAAACAGTGTTGACGGTTACCAATGGTACCTGAACGGCGCAGCAATCCCTGACGCGATACAAAGCAGCCTTACCATTGGGAACGGTCTCACTGCAGGCAAATACAGCCTTTCAGTTATTGCAGTGTGTGGCAGTACACTGAGTTCAAAATCTTTTTTGTTTACTGTAAGCGACATTTCCCTTAATCCCATACCGGAACACTATCCATACAGCCTCTATTTCAGCGATACTGACATGAGTGAAAATGAAGTCAGCGGCCATGCGGTAATGGTAAAGGCCCTCAATGAGGACGATATAACCGGCTATAGATTTTACTGGGGCTCTAGCGCCACGGAGAAGCTTTCCGGGCAACCGGCCGTTGCAACCTTTGCGGCTGATAATCAGGATAAAACCTATGAATTCCCCGAGAATACAGAAATTCCTGCAGGTGCATCATACCTACTTGCCTATTCCTATAACAGCAATGGTGAATGCCTCAGCCCCGTTGTTTTCCCTGTAAAAGACAGAATACTGGAAAAGGTCGACAACATTGATTCAGGAGTTTTTTCCCAAACATTAGAACATGTTTGCATATATAACAATAAACTGTTTTTTTCCGCCTCTGACGGGAATCTTGGATCTGAACTCTGGTCATTCGATGAAACAAATGGCCCTTCGCTAGTTTTTGATATTTATGCAGGATCAAGCTCCTCTCCTAATTATCTTACAGAATTCGGAGGTAAACTTTATTTTTCTGCCAATGACGGCGTTGCAGGAAATGAGCTCTGGGTCTATGACGGGAATAACGATATTCACCGGGTAGCGGACATAAATGCCGGCACAGCAAACTCCGATCCAAAATATTTGACTGTTCTGAATGATAGGCTTTACTTTTCGGCAACAGATAGTACAGTTGGAGAAGAGTTAAGGGCATATGACGGCTCCAGCGATCCTGTACTTGTAAGCGATATATACCCTGGAACTGGATGGTCCCGTCCAACTGATCTGATTGCATTTGACAACTCATTATATTTTGTGGCTAGTACTACTTCAGGTACAACACTTTACTATTATAACCAATCATCAATACAGACAGTTTCATCACTGACGTATCCGGGGCCAAGGCTTTTAATAACACTCAATAATGTACTTTATTTTGATGGAGATTCCTTTTCTGGATATGAACTCCATTCCTTCAGACCTCCAAATACAGTTACACAGTTAACCGATATCTATGCAGGCTCCAATGATTCAAATATAAAAAATATAGCAGTTTTCCAGGACAACCTATATTTTTCAGCCAGGGATAGCAGCACAAATCAGGAACTCTGGGTTTATGAAGTAGGAACCGGGGCAAGGAATATTGCCAATATCAACTCATCGGGAAACTCAGATCCAAGTTATTTAACAGTTTATGAAGGGAGATTATATTTTACTGCGAATGATGGAACACACGGTACTGAGCTATGGGCTTATGACGGAGTACATCCTCCAGAAATTGTTCATGATATTATCAATGTTAGCGGTGGCTCAAACCCGACAACACTGATCGTATATAATAATAAACTTTATTTTAAAGCCGGTGACGGCACTGCCTATTCAATGTATACATACCGTGAAAAGTAAACGCTGATAAACTACAACCAAGCAAAATATTTTTCAGCAGGTACTCCTGCCAGGACAATCACTCAGCCTGACTGCCCCGGTATACTCAGAGCATTTCCTCTCAGGATATTATTCTGTTCATCACCGTCCGGTATGGCCATTTTTATCGGCGATATATTCCGTTCCGCTTTTAGATATGCACTAATTTTCGTCGCCCTAAAGTGGTTGGGGGGACACAATTTCTCTCATCCGTACCTGTTCCGGGCGACCGAAAGGTTAATTAAAGGTCACTTTTTAGCCCTTGACCTTAATGCTTTATCCGGATATCGATAGCAGACTCATTTTAAATCATATATCGGGGGCGACAATGAAGAAGTTACTGGCATTATCATTACTGGCTATCATATTCTCAGGCTGTGGAAGTTATCAATCCATTAAACATCTGAAGGCGGATAAAATCGATACTGACGAGGGTTTTAACTCGATTCTTATACTGCACCTGACCATTATAGATAAATCAGGAAAGCTGCCTGACTGGGGGAATGTAAACCTCTGGGAAAGATATATTGGAAAGACTCAGGAAGAAAACAGGATGTCACAGTATATCATCGAACCGGAGTGGAAAAAAACAGAAGATGGACATCAATGTACGGAAACTATCTACCTGCAGACCCGTGGCGGCGACCATAAAATTCTCTCCATAGCTTTTCAGAATTCATCGGAAATTTTGCCGTTCAAAACAAGGATTGACTATGCTGTTCCCGGTAATGCTATTGCATACCTGGGGAATTTAATTCTTACCGTAGAAAAGGATTATAAATATGGCTATGCGGTAAGTCATAATAAAAACGATAAAGAAGCAGTCCTGGGAGAATTCAGCAAAAAATTTCCCGGATTGTATGAAAAATTTGAAAAAAAATATATCCTGGTAGAATCAAGGAAAGTAGGGGATTAAACATGGTTATATCTCATCCCGCCATTAAACCATGCATGAACCTGAAAATATTTGTCATATGACAGAAGCGCCGGTCCATCACTGAAACGGCACAACCCGGCCGATGATGGCGGTTCCGTCCCTTTCATGCCGAGGGGCAGAACCGCGCTTCGCCGGTACGCACGGCATCACACGACTGGTGTATCTGTTTAAAAATAAAAGGCCACACCCACCTGTCCCTTGTAGGAATAGAAGGAATAATAGTGGTCCGTATAGTCTTCCGTCAATACATGAAAACTGTCCCGGTCCTGGTATTCATAATTCCTGAAATTGAAGCCCAGACCGAAATCAGCGAATATGCCAAAAGATTCGCTCACCATATAACGCCCGCCGATAACGGCCAGGACAGTGGCATCAATGGTTTTCTTTATAACTTCAGAGCCTGAATCTTCCTCATTCTTGTAGCTTTTATATTTAAATTCGAATTTGGGGCCGGCATAGAGAAATACATTGCCTCCCGTGCTGAACTGGTAATAGGCACCCAGGCCTGCTCCCGTCTTCCAGACCTCCCTGTTGCTTTCAACGCCGTTATCATCATACTTTCTGTCCGTATACATCCCCATGAGTTCCGGCGCGATAAACAACTCCGGCATCACATATATATGCATCCCGACCCAAACTTCCATGGATTCCAACGGATTCCCTTCTGCGGCGAGAAGCTCCACTCCCCGGAGACCGAAGGAAAGGCCAATCTCATCACCGGAAAAAGACACGTCCCTGTTCACCGTATTTTTTCTGTCCGCCTTCTTCGCGGCAAAAAGGGCTGAAGCCAGGAACAGCGTGCTTATGACACACATAATAGTTATTATTTTTTTCATTATATTCTCCTCCCGGTCCTTCAATTCACGTAAAATACCACGCCCACCTGGGCCTGGTATACATAGATGGTTTTATATTGCGTACTTTCAGTACCGGGAGTCGAATCAAAATCCTCACTCCTATTATCGAGGAACATGAATCCCAGGCCCAGGTCTGCAAAAATACCAAAGTTCCGGGAAAACATGTACCGGCACCCGAAAAGACCCGACAGGCGCAGCTCATTGACAGTGTTCTTCTCATAATCACTGGTAGAAAAATCTCTCCCATCTTCAAATGACGTAAAGATATAGGCCATTTCCGGTCCCGTATAACAGTAGAGGTTTTTATTCACGGTGAACTGATAAAAGACGCCCAGGATTCCTCCCAGGCGCCAGAAAGGCTTATCATAGTCCCCCCCGGCTGGCAGGTTATTAGAACGATTCATCGACGTGAAACTAAAAGTAACGAGGGTCCGTATCATGAGGTAATCATCGATATTCATGGTAAGACCAAGCCATTGTTCACTGTAGGGCTCCACCAGGTCAAAATAATCGTTATAAAAATCATTGTACCCGGAAACACCCATGGTGAGCCCGGCACGGAAGCCGGTAAAATAGGTGTCATCATCTGCAGCAAAGGCTGCCGATGACAGAAACAGCGCCAGCAGCAGCGCCGCGGGAAGCGTTATCTTTTTCATGTATTCCTCCATAGTAATATTTTTCATATTCCACGATCCTGAGGGTATAACTTGACGGCAAGGTGACATAATATAGAGTTTATGCGGGTAAAGTCAATGGTTTTATCAAATGAAGAATATATCAGACTTGTTGCATTCCTTCATTGCAGCCCCGCTCCGGGGCTGCTCATCGGGGATTCATGGCAGATAGGGTTTCTGATTATTATAATTTCCGCCCTGGTACTGCAGTTTTTCCGGGAAGAACTATACCACCATTGCCTGGCAGATTTCCTCGTCGAAATGATTGGACTCTTCCGGATGATGGGAATTGTAATGCACCTGGGCGAAAAAGGGATTTTTTCGCGCAATTGCATCATGATTCCATCCCGGGGCCTCGCAGTGGGGGCACCAGTGACCACCCAGGAGGGTCAGGGTTGTACTGGCTTTGAACTCATGGCCAAAGGCGCATTTCCATGTAAGTTTTTCATCACGGTCTTCGTTATAGGACGGTGAGAGCAGTTCTCCTCCCCTGAAACGGGCCGCTTCACGAAGCTCATTGATGGTAAGGGCCTCAACAGCCACCGATGTATCGTATCCGTGATCCAGAAGTCTTGATTCGGCGTTTATAACCGGCACATCATTCCAGTCTCCTATCTGCAGAGATCGTTCATATGATCCGAAAAATGCGGTAACCCTTCCCGCCATTTTTTCGGCATTTTTTTTCCAATAAAGGGGGCCGTCTTTCCGTAAAGCCATGGGCCTCATGACCAGATTTTTAATCACCGGTTTCGGCACATATCTTCCCAGAGGTACATACCAGGCCATAGCTTCCTTTACCTGCCGGTAGTGGTCATTAATAGACTGCCGCTGGTTGCCCAGGTACCGGTGAAGGATGTGGGAGTCTTCAAAATAGCCGCAATGAAAGTTCCGCAGGCAGAACCAGTCTCGGTTCACTACTCTTCGGAAATCACCCATACCCATAAGGTTCATCATCTGGTTCATATAATCGATATAAATAACCCGGCAGGATTCTCCACCGGCCATGTTATAAATGCGCCGCCAGAAATCAGAATTATCGGGAATGTCAATAATCCGCGAAAGACCGTATCCAGCATCAGCTGCCGTATTCAGCTCAATGTGCTGTTCAATGGGCTGATGAAACATAATGGGGTCCATAAGGGACATGGAGTCGGGAATGGCAATATACGTCTGACGAAGCGAGACCCAGTGTTTGATGCCCGATTCAATAAGCATCCGCTCAGCGGCAATTTTAGTCGTGCCATAAAAATCAAAACGTGAAGGGGCCATGGGGTCACCGGTTCGTATACGGTGAATGGGGGGAAGCCTGTCTCCATACTGGGCAACAGAACCGATCATTGCGACCTTGATCCGTTCGGCGCCATTGGGCTCTTCTTTTATCGCTCTTATAATATTCTCAGCGCCACCGGCATTGACCTGATATGCTTTATCCGGATAATGGTCCGCTTTCGGTGAAATAAGGGCAGCAGGATGAAGGATATACTCCTGGCCGCGAACTGCTTCCCGGACCAATGCATAGTTTCTGACATCACCCCAGACAATGGAAACCGTACCGCTATATTTATTAAACATTCTTCTGTTTTTCCTGCTGGGCCGCAGAAAAAGGGTCAGATTGATATCATCAATATTTTTTAACAACTCATGAAAGGCTGCATTACCCATTGAACCTGATGCGCCTGTCAGCAATACATTTTTTCGGTCCTTCATAAAGAGGTTCTCCTGAGACAGTATTAAATTTTGGTTATCATTGATTAACTTATTTAATTAACTTATTAATTTATTGCCTGAACATAATTAAACATTGATATACAGGAAATTACACCACCCAAACCCGTTCCACGAGACTGAATGTCACTCATCTAAACCTGTTACTCAAAACAACAATGTTTAATTATTGATTGAAAGAACCGGGCAGGCAAGGCTTTAAAAAATTATTAAAACCTGTTCATTACCATGTAATGTATTTCCTATGATGACGGGTTGTCAAGAAAAAAAAGCCTGTCACATCTTCATCCCAAAGAGAAAACGGGAGACGATGTTCCTCCTTATTAGCGCTTCGTAAAACAGTAACGATAAAAGAAACGATACTGATTGTATCAATAGAAAAGCCATGCAGGACGGCCAGGATACGCAGCCAGTCCAGATAATATAAGCGCTGTCTTGTCATTCAGCTTCCCAATGATTCTATGAGTAGTTTAACTGCCCCATCAATGGACAGGTGCGTCACTGTGCGGGCCCAGTGGATCAACAGCGTAGCTTTTGACCGCCTTCCGGGGAATATAGATTTCATTGCTATCCATGCAGCCTGATTCTTTTTGTTTATAGTGAATTATTATCGTATCGTCGGTCACCCTGACAATTTTGCATATTATGGTGCTGCCGTTTCTCAGCACCACTTCATCGGCATGGGAGTCCGGTGCGAAGAGGAACAAGGGCATCATGAATAACAGCAACACCAATATTCTTTTCATTTAAACAGACCTTCCCGGTTCATTTCATGAAGCACATCCATGATCATTTCACTTTTAGCTGTCGATATCAGTTTTTCATCTCCATCGACAAAAAACTGAATTAGCATAAAAGACAGGTGATACCATGTTTTGAATTCAGCCTTTCTGCTGAAATGATAGTCGCGTTCCGTATTCTTAACATGGAACCGGGCTTTCATTTCCAGCATCGTTTTATCCACAGAGGGTATTATCATGAGCGTACACAGTGAAATCCAGTCCATAAAATCCCTGTTATCGTTTTTTTCATCAAAGAATAATTCAATAAAATAATCCGTATTATACTTATCCTTCGGGACTTCTTTTGAGTAGCTGTCAAAGATAATAACAGGATCGGAAATACGGAAGGCATCAAAAACACACTGGCGGACGATATACGTCATATGAAAATAATATTCAGGATACAGAAATTCATCACGGTCTGACCGGACAAGGACCGTCAGTGTTTTGTTTTCCGCAAGATGGGTGATATTATCTGCGTGTTTAAATCCAGCATCAGTTCTCTGCATATAACTGCAGCTGACTGTTACAATCACCAGTGCAAGTAGTGATACGATATGTGCCGCGCTCTTCATAATGATCATCTCTACTGTAGAGCTTTTTATCAGATCGAATTTTGATCGTCAAGAATTATTCCCTTGATTATTCCGGCGCGGCATGTTTATCCTGCTGTAGAAATATTCTTCAATAGCAAAGTATCAATGAGAATCAAAGGAGAAACCCATGTCAAAAACCATACTCATCACCGGGGCCAGTTCCGGCATAGGACAGGCCCTGTCATACATCCTGGCAGAAAAGGGATACAACCTGGCCCTGGCCGCGCGGAGCATCGATGTCCTGGAGAAAATGAAAGGCGAGCTGACAGGCAAATATCCTGCAATAAAAGTGGAAGTACGGAAACTCGACGTTACGGACTATACGGCGGTGCCCCGGGTCATGAACGAACTGGCAGAAGTTCTGGGCGGCCTTGATATCATTTACGCCAACGCCGGCATCGACGAGGTGGGCAAAGTGGGCACGGGAATCTTCGAGAAGCACCGGAAGAACATCGAGGTCAACCTCCTGGGCGCCATCGCCACGGTGGAGGCCGCCGTGGAATACTTCAAAAAGCGCGGACAGGGACACGTCATGGCCACATCATCCATTGCCGAGTACCGGGGTCTTCCCAACAATTCATCGTACTGCGCGGCCAAGGCTGGCATCAGCATCTTCTGCGAGGCGGCACGGGCCGAGCTGCACGGCACGAAAATAAAGATCACGGTCCTTTCACCGGGCTTCATCGACACGCCCATCAACCGAAAGATGAAATCGCGGCCCTTCGTCATCGATGTGGAAAAGGGAGCGCGCGCCATCGCCCGGCTCATGGAAAAACAGGTGAAGCGCTCAACAGTACCCGTGTTTCCCTGGAACCTGGTGCGCCGCCTCCTGAGAATACTTCCCACGGGGATGATCGCGAAGATGTGAATTAATTGAACATGGAAATCATGCCGGTTTATGTTTTTAATTAGTAGTTATACAGTCGCAGGTTTTTTATAAACTTGAAATCCTTAATATTATAGGTGAACAAGTCCATGCCATAGACCATCGCAGTTGCTGCAATAATTGCATCCGGTATATTCAATGAATGGCTCTTGGCATATTTCTCTATCAGAGCCACAGCATTTTGCGATACATTTGAATCGACATGGAGTATTTCAAGGGATTGTATCGACTTCTTTATTTATTAAGCTCAGCCTTATTTAAAGCGCCGAAATACAATTCCATTTCAGTTATGGAACTGATCGATATATATCCAGTCCGGCATTTTCCATGACACCGATTGTTTCCCTGTTCCCCTTGAATAACTCGATGATTATGTTAGTATCACATAAAATCATCGCTTTCTGTCCCATGCAGCGCTTTTTATTTCTTTCAGACTGATTTTCCTCCCTTTCCAGAGGCCATACAGCTTTCTGAAATTGCCGCGGTTTACACCTTTTGTTTTTTGTTTTTCCAGAACTGCTACAAAAGGAATCGATTTTAAAAATTCTATCAGCGCCTTTTCTTTCGATTTATCATGTATGTCAATTATTACCCTGCTCATGGCTGCACCTTTCAATTTTTTGAATAATACTACTCTCCCATGCAATAAAGTCAAGACGAGTTTTTTGAAAATAAGGGAACCTGTAAAATTTTTAATATTGGGTGCATTCCACTGGAACCTGGTGCGCCGCCTGCTGCGTGTGCTTCCCACGGGAATGATTACGAAAATGTAAAACAAGGGGCGCCCCTGAATGTTTCAATTTATGCGGCCCGTATAAAAATTATTCATTTAAAAAGAATAAGCCGCACCGGCCGTGATGGAGTAGCCTGTGAGCTTGATAGTTTCTTCCCAATCAAATGTCCCACCTTGAGCAGCAGAGGTATCTTCCAAGTACGCCGTTTTAAAACTTTTATATTTTGGCAGGAACTGATATTCTCCTCCGATAAATATTTTATATGCTGGGCTCAATCTATATTCAATGAGAATTCCATGCTTCACTCCTGTCAAACTCTCCGGGATAGTTTTCAGCAATCGCCCCGTGCTTTCCCCTGTGTCCCCGCGCCCCTGTGGTTACATTTTCTTTTTTTCTTCCGGAATGAATTTCTTCCCCGCAGCGGATTGTTTTTAAATATTAACTTGACTTTTCTGTTGTATATTATTATATTGCATACAATATAATAATATACAACTCCGGAGGAGATCATCATGAAACAAAGCAATTGCGAAACCTGCCCCATGCGTAAAAAGTATGACAAAAATCCCAAATCCCTCGTGGGACGTTTCTGGAAATGGCACATCGGCTTTTGCCCGGGATGGAAATCGTACCTTTTATCAAAATCGCCGGAGGAGCGTGAAGAGCTCTTCAAGGTCTACGGCCGGCGCAACCTATAATCAGGAGAAATACCATGTCAGCCTTATACGATATCACGGTAAAAACAAACGCCTTGCTGAACAGATCCATGGGCGAATACAAAGGAAAGGTGCTGCTCATCGTGAACACGGCCAGCAAGTGCGGGTTTACGCCCCAGTACGACGGTCTTCAGGCCCTCTATGCAAAGCACCGGGAAGAAGGTTTCGAGCTATTAGCCTTCCCGTGCAACCAGTTCATGGAACAGGAACCGGGAGATAACAGCGCGATAAAGGAATTCTGTTCCGTGAACTTCAACATTACCTTCCCCATATTCGACAAGGTGGATGTGAAGGGCGATGCGATCCATCCTCTCTACGCCTTTCTCACCACGGCGAAACGGGGAATCCTGGGAACAAAGGCCGTTAAATGGAACTTCACGAAATTTCTCGTGGACCGTACGGGAAACGTAGTCAAACGCTACGCGCCTGCGACAAAACCGGAAAAGATCGAGGGAGATATTGAGAAGCTTCTCAGAGAGAAATAGACCATGAAAGACGAATATCTCCGCCTCGACAACCAGCTCTGTTTTCTGTTCTATTCCGTTTCGCGGGCCATGACGCGGATGTATGGCCCGCTCCTTGCGGAACTGGGTATCACCTACCCCCAGTACCTGACCATGCTCATTCTCTGGGAGAGCGACCACGTGGAGGTGAACCGCATAACAGAGCTGCTTCACATGGACACGGGAACCGTAAGCCCCATGCTTAAAAGGCTCGAGACGGGCGGCTTCATTATCCGTGAACGGTCAAAGGAGGATGAGCGGAAGGTCATCATTTCCCTCACGAAGAAAGGGGCGAATCTGAAAGCGCGGGCCGCAGGTGTTCCCGAGGAACTATTCTGCCGGACCGGCCTTAGCGCTGAAGAGTATCACCGGTTTAAAAAGGAACTGGCGGATCTTCTCCTGCGCATGGAGGGCAAATCGGAATGCGGCGGAGCCGCCCCACGGTAAAAAAAAGGCGCCCCTTCCGGGACGCCCAATGGATGTGTGGTGTGTATCACAATTGGGATTTACGCCCTTTTCCTCTCCAGAAAAACTGAAGAAACAGGATGGTGTTCGGGCAGATATTCGGGCATACAAATCTCCTGAAGGGGGATATCATTCCCCTTTACCGGAGCCGCATGGAGCACATGACCATAAGAAATCCACTGCGGAACATCGAGCTTTTTCCCCCCGGGATGGTTCCATGTTTTGTACCAGAAGATGTCGTTGACGGACTTGCGCTGCTCCATGGCCTGCACCTCGGCTATCATGGCATCGCTCTCACTCTTGGCGGCCAGGGCCACCACGGCGATGAGCTTGTTCGTTTCAGGGAGCTCCGGAGCCAGTATATCCCAGAAACCATGTCCCCAGCCTCGCTCCAGCTGCTCAACGGAATCATTACATTCGGCCGAATGGATGGGGCCGGTAAGACAGAAGGCGCCGTAACGCATGTCTTCTCCGCGGGGTATATCCGTGGTGCCGTCGAGGTGGATGGAATTCAGGCCGGCCTGGATCGCCTCGCCGATGGAATGCTCAGTCATATCAACGGGCCTGCCGAGACGCTTCGCTTCCTCCATGTTGATATAGATGAATATCATTTTATGGGCGTCCTCCCGGGGCTTCAGGACTTTTTTGCCCATGGCAACCACCATGTGGGCCAGGTTGGTATAATCCTCCAGCGTGGCCTGGATCATGCCCTCACTGAAATTGCTTTCATAGGCCCTGATCATGTCATCATAGGTTTTTGAAAGGCCCGTATCGATACGCTCCCTGATACGGTCCAGGATTTTCTTTCCTTCATCGTCGCCGCCGTTCACCACAATGGTCTTCACCATATCACCGACGCCGTTTTTCACCAGCTCGCCGTTGAAACTCCTGAGAAAATTAAACATTACCGCGGGTTGGACGGACCGGGAAAAATCCACGTTCCTCCGCTCGCTTTTGCGCTCGATGATCTTGGCAGCGGCAATATCCATATGCTTCTTTTTAAATTCCACACGGTCCTGCTGCTGCTTGAACCCGATCTGGATTATGGAAGCGATCTTTCCATTGGGATTCATGCCGGGAAGGAGAAGCATCCTTTTCAGCCTGTCATAACCTTTACTGTTAGCGCCGTTGATGAGCTCTGCGCCCAGGCTGTGGCGGATGATATTAACTCCAACAGCGCCTCCCAGCACCGATCCGATGGCCGCCTTGATATTATGCTCAAAGGTCCCCATGTCGATCTGTTCAAGACTGAGCATGCTGGGCGGTATGGGCATCCTCCTGAACCGCAGCATGTCCATGAAGGGGCCGCCGTATCCCGTGTTCATGAGAACTACCGTGGCAAAGGCATTGTCAACGAAGCGCTCTTCACCGCTCATCTCGCTGAACTCATCGATAATCTCCCGCATGTTGCCGTTAAAGGTCCAGTCGAAGTACATGCCCTCCCAGTGCTGCGAATAAGTAGCGTTTGTCGCCTTGAGCCCGCAGGCCAGGACCTGGGCCAGGCGGTGCTTGTCGGGCACATCGGTGATTTCAAAAGGAGTGAAATCCTGGCCATAATAATGACTTGACTTCCAGATTCGCCTGATTACCATGTTTTCGCGATGACTTACTGAAAGAGGGTACAGAAGAAACGGCACCTGGCATGTGCCGGGATGTTCACGGGGAACCCACTGTGACCGGTGAACATCCGCTGTACCTTCCACTCCGATCCTTCTCCCCTTTTCATTACCCAGAACTTTTGACTTTTCAAAAGTCTCCATACATAAACCTCCAATTTTAATAATTTCATATAGCATTCCTGGAACTCCTGTGGCCCCCGGCAAATGTATATGTTCGCTAGCTTTAATTATTTACTGCCACCCCCACCGGGGGTTTATATATTTTTCTGTCTCCCAAAGTCCCCCTCCGGGGGATTTAGGGGGCTTTGTCCTTCACGAATCCCCGGAAAAGAACCTCCAGTATCTCCGGTATCTCATCGCGGAGATCATAATTCATGCCGCTCTTAAACCACTTGATAACTACACCGTCGATATATCCCAGGACGCCGTAAAACACCGTGTAGAAGTTGATGGTCTTCAGCATATTCTTCCGGTTCATGGACACGATATGCTCCTTGAACATGGGCAGGCTCGAGGTGAGATGGTAATAGAACACCACCTTGTTTCCCGTGCCCTGCGAATTGGACTCGGTCTGGATGAGAAGATAGATCACGGGATTACGCGAGATGTAATCCACCCAGAACTCGATCATCTCGCGGATCTGTTCAAGGATATTGATGCTCCGTGAATTGATCTCATTAATGGCTCTTACAATTTCCCCGTAATGTTCATCGAGAAGCTGCTCCATGAGCTCTTCCTTGTTGTTGAACATGCGATACACCGAGGCCTTGCCGATGCCCGCTCCCTGGGCGATGCGGTCCATGGTGGCCCTGCGGAAGCCCTCCTTTTCGAAAACGTCCAGGGCGGCGCGGAAAATTTTATCTTTTTTTTCATCCCGCGTGGGACGCTCCTTTTCAGCCTCAACATTTTCGGGAAAGGGCGATGATAGAAAAAAATCAAGATGCTCCGGCGACAGGGAGAGATTTTTGAGTCCGAGACGTTTTGTCTCCGCCACTGCCGCCCTGAAGACAAGCCAGGCCGACCGGGGCATGTCCTTCTCCAGCAGGTATGCCAGTATTTCCGTAAGATAACAGGAAAGGCGCTCATGGAAGGACCGGTCTCCGTCCTTACCGTCCCTGTCGCGCCCGGGGGGAATCATTTCGCCCAGGTTCTTCCTGAATATCCTCTCGTCGAAACTCCCGTCGGCGGTAAAATATTTGCCTATCTCCGTATAGAGAGGTATCCTGTTGCCTGGTTTTTTTTCTTCGGTCTTTTTTGCCATATCTGTGTCCCGCCTTTTACCTGCAAATTTCATACACTGCATACCGGACGTACTGGTCCGTCCGTTTACTTTACATGCATAAAAATGTCAATACTTTTTTTGCAAAAGCATCAATGTATGCTCTTATATTGCTCATTTAACGGCAATTCGGAAAATTATTGAACAGGCAAGCGATTCAATGCCGGAAAAAAATGGGGACTGTACAGGCTGGAAAATAATATGAATTCGTGCAGGACAAGAATTGTGAAAAGCTATTTCTGAGAGATTCCAGGCGAGGCCGGTCGGGCTTTAATTACTCAATTCACCATCGCACCCAGTAGCAGATTTCGCTGTAGTGCCGGCTTGAACCGGAACTGACCATGACGGTTTCCCGTATTATTGACAAGAACATATCTCTTTTCTGGTTTTTCCGTGTCACGGGAATTACCAGCAAATTGAAAAGGGAGACCTTCTCGTCCCTGGCAAAACACTGCAATCAGCTTAACGATTTCAACTGTCCATGCCACGCCCGGTATCGGCACGAGACATTCAGTTTCATTAAACCGGTTTTGACGATGGGAATTTCCTCTCAGCACCAAAAAACGGCAACCCTTTCACAGGGCTGCCGCTGATAAGTGCATCAGAATATGATGAAACCTATTGAAGAATCAGCCGATTCCGTATTTCCCTTCCTTCTAAATCATGTGAAGAGACACTGAACTCTATCTCATTGAGTTCAACGCTTTCAGGAGAAGTATCGCCCTCATCATCACAGTCTCCACCCGTACATATCATCGGGTTAAACATTTGAGCAGTGTACTCCCCATTATACACATTGCCCTCTTCCTCGGTGTAATTGGTATTGGTGCCTGAATCACTTCCGTAAGTCCAGTCAAACTTGAACCCGGCCCCCAGACTGTAAAAGGATAAACCCGCAGGCAATGACCAGGCATAGGCCAGTGTCCAGGTCGAGGGCGTTTCTGGAGTGATGCCCGTTATTCCGTCCAGGCTTGTTGCCGCAGGGGCGGTGAAGGTGGCGAAGTAGCTCCCCGGGCTTGCCGAAAGAACGGTCCCGGCAATGGGGATGTAGTTCAGCCTTTTCACACCTGTATAGACCGGAGTGAAGGTATCACCGGCAGTAAACGTGTTGCTTGTATCATTATCATTAAGCCGAAGGGCTATATAGCGGTACATCCGGTTTCCCATGGCCGTAATGTCCAGTGAAGAGATATCCTCATCGATCTCCAGATAGTCCTGGTGTCCCATATCGGTGCTGTTGCCGTTTACGATTTCGAATTCATCAGAACCCTCTGACCTGAGCAACAGAAGCCCTTTATCTCCTGATGAGTTGTACTCCGCCCTGATGCCGTCACCCATGACCAGTATGGCATCAATATCATAGAGAGCCTCAGACTCATCGTACTCCCTGAAGCTGAGGCTGATCCCTGTGGATATTTCGGGTATGCCGCCGTTCGTGATGCTTCGCTCCATGTAACCCTCGACACGGAATCTGTCCATGGGACTCTGCGAACCGAGCCACTTCCAGTCGGGCTCGTCATCTGTTCCCTCATTAATGAAGTAGTCATAGCCGGTCATGGTAAAAGTCTGTTCGCCCATTATGGCCGTGCAGGTGGTCTCGCATATCAGGGTTTTTTCGGTGAAGGTCCAGTCTTCTCCGCTCACGGTCAGTCCCGGAGCAGCCGGATTGCCATTAAATTCAGGAATATTGACGGTGGTGGTGGAAAAACTAAAGGCCTCCATGCGTCCCAGGATACGGATATTCTTTAGAGTCCACGAATGGACATTAATGAAAAAACCCTCCTCGAGATCGGATTTATCAGCGATGAAGTTGTTGATTGCCGTTGTCCTGCCTACTCCTTCATCAAGAAAGAGAGCATCACCGGCATAGTTCGCTTCCAGCAGCACCTCAACCGCGTCTATATCATCAGCGTTCGGAATGCTTCCGGAAAAGCGCACCGGATAGTTCCGCGCGCTATATATGTTTTCAAGGGTCGCCCGGGCAAGGTCAAGGTCCGTGGCCTCTTCCTCTATCACATCTACAAACGAGTCCAGATCAGTCACTGTCGCGGTATCCGTGGTAACATTCTTTTCATAGAATATGGTTCCCGTAGAGGTGCTGCCTATGGTAATAACCGTTTCACTCCCAGAGGTGGCAGCCTCAAGGCTTACCACGTCCAGGACCTTATCAAAGCCGGTACCATCAGCGGTAAAGCTGCCGGAGACAAGATCAAAACTCCCATCAAGACTGGAATCAACTTCCGTCATGACCGTCACAAGAATACTGGAAAGCTCCTCCTTCGCGTCATTCACATTTACAGCTGCCGGTGCATCGGGGATGTCTGCACCTTCAGTCATCATGTCAACCGGATCGTAGAGTTCTTCAGGGTCCTCCTGAAGAGCCATGTGCATGATAAGCGTTGTCGCGGGCGTTACATTGACATTCCCCGGCTCGCCTATTGTTGAATAGAGCTGCACATACTTCGTTCCCACGTTCCCAATCGCCATCAGCACAAAGGGCCCTGTCATCCCTTCAGTGCTGATGGAGAAGGTCCCGTCGGCCCCGATCACACCGCTCGCCAGGGCATCAAGTGAATCCCTGACATACACAGTGCCGCTCACGGCCGCCCCAACAGCAGCAGTGCCTGTAAGGGTATTTTCCGGGTCCGGAGAGGAACTGGAACCGCCGTCACAGGCTGTTATAACCGCAACTGCGGCAGCCAGGATAAAACTGAATAATTTTTTCATAAGCTCCCTCTTTTATTTATGTTAGATTTATCGCCGTGGGGAAAATCAGATAGTGCAGGGAAAATGTTTTTACAATCGTTTATATTTGACAGACATAAAACGTAAGGTAATAATTTCATATACTTCCCTGGAAACAATACCATATTTCACAATATCATCACAATTATCTACGCCTGCTTTAGACGTATAGAACATACGCATAATCCCTGAAATAACAACCGATGTGCGATGTATCGTTCCCTTTGGTGCATGAACAGTTCTATTTCGTGCGTGAATACTATAAAAGTGTATGAAATGTAAATTTCCATTGACATCTCATGATAAAAAAGTATTTATATGAAAAATTGTATCCATCGGACTCGTCGTTCACGAAACAGTAATTATAACTGCAGATATGGAGTCAGATATCAAACCTACTATTACATCAGCATTCGCTCTATGTATTTCTTTATTATTGATATCATCAGTAATGGGATGTTCATCGGAAAAAAGACCACTGGCAAAAAATGGCATTCTCGATCTTTCTGATTATAATTTTAAAGAAAAGGGAGTCATTAAGCTTAACGGTCAGTGGAAGTTCTACTGGAAGCAGCTTCTTTCTCCTGAAGATTTTAATAAAGACCATATTAAAGCAGAGCTGATAACGATGCCATCACGATGGAATGGTATGGTTATTGACGGAAAAAGACTATCCGGCGACGGCTATGCGACCTTCACCCTTGAAACAAAACTGAAAAAAACCGCAACCCCGCTGGGGATAAAAGTCCCTGAGATGTCCAGCGCGTACAGGTTGTGGATCGATGATACATTGTATGCATGGAACGGAACCGTGGGCAATGATAAAGAAACAGTGAAGCCGCAGTTTCTTCCACGCATATTTACCCTTAAACCCAAAAATGAAACTTTAAAAATAACCTTACAGATTGCGAACTTTCATGATTATGACGGCGGTGCACTCCATAGCATAAAACTTGGCCTGCAGGAACAGATACAAAGGATCAATTATCTGGATATTACCAGTAATGTATTCATGCTGGGCGTCCTTCTGATTATGTCCATCTATCATTTAAGCCTTTTCCTCCTCAGGCGTGACCAATACTCTGCTTTGATCTTCTGCCTTTTCTGCCTGGTCATTGCCCTGAGGACATTCCTTATGGGCGAGCGAATGATAGTCTTTTTAATTCCCGATATAAACTGGGAGCTTGCGGCACGCCTGGAACACATCACCCTGTACGCCATTCTCCCGCTTACAACGCTCTTTACATGGTGTCTGTATCAGAAGATAATGTCAAAAAACTTCGTCCGTTCCATTGTGATCATCTGCGGTGTTATTATCGTTGCGGCGGCATTCCTGCCGGTAAAGACTAATGCATATATTGTGGTCCCGTATCAAATCCTGCTCTTACTGTCATCAATATATATTCTGATTGTTCTTATCATGGCGGTAGTGAGGAAAAGTGAAGGCGCTGCCGTTCTATTAACCGGAATAGTTATCCTGTATCTCTCCGGAATAAACGATATCCTCTTTGACAGGGGGATAATACCCGGTAATTTTATCTTACCATACGGCTTTCTTATTTTTATTCTCTCCCAGGCCTTCGCGCTGTCAATACGCTTCTCCAAGGCGTATAACCGCGCTGAAGCGCTCTCCATAGAACTGAATGATCTCAACATGCTTCAGGAACGGCTGCTGAAAAAATATGAGGAGTCCCGGTTTAACAATCTGCAGAAGAGAATGTACCCTCATTTTTTATTCAACGCCCTGCATACGATACACAGCCTCATGAAAAGAAATCCGGAAAAATCTGAAGAGGCTATTATCTCCTTATCGGAGATGTACCACTTTCTTCTGGGAAAATCCTTTAACTCTCTCATCAGTTTTGAAGACGAGTGGAATTTTACAAAAAATTATCTTGAATTTAAAAAAATTGAATTTCCCGATACACTGCATTACGAAATGATAAAGGATGAAAATCTTGACTTTATAAAAGTCCCTCCCCTTATTCTGCAGCCCGTAGTTGAAAATTCTCTAAAGCATGGAATTGCCGGAAACAAAATGGGTTTCATCAAGATAGAAACATCGTATGATGACAAGCAGATCACCATAATCGTGGATGATAACGGCAGGGGATATTCCCACAACGATCTTTATTCCGGCACGCTGGGAAATATAAAGGACCGACTCAGGTTTTATTTCCCTGACTCCTCTTTTGAAATGAATAACAAGAAGGATAATGGAGTGAAGACATCAATTGTCTTTGAGACACAATAGATACTATGGATGATAGACTGTATACTGTTTTTATCGCGGAGGATATGGTTCCGGCAAGGGAATTACTGGTGAGCTATATACTGGAAAGACCGGAACTAAAACTGGAAGGTATGGCCAGGGACGGCAGAGAAGCGCTTGAAAAGCTCTCTGCCCATACATATGATCTGCTTTTCCTTGACGTTGAGATGCCATTTTTTAACGGTATTGAAGTTTATGAAAAACTTGAGCCCTCCCCCCTGGTTATCTTTACGACATCCTTTAATGAGTTCGCCGTAAGGGCATTTGATCTCTGCGCCGTAGACTATCTTCTTAAGCCCTTCACTCAGGCACGGTTCGATACTGCCGTGGACAAAGCCATAGCACAGATACTCAATGCCGATACCCCGACAAGGCTTAAAGATAAAGTCTTTACTTTTAAAGACAAAAACAAATACAGGGTACTCCCCTTTGAAGACATTGTATATGTATCATCCCATAAAAGAAAAACAATAATTCATACTGAAGAAAAATGTTTTGAGCTCAATTGCTTTCTCAGTGACGTCATGGAAAAACTGCCCGGGAATATATTCATAAGGGTCCACAAACAACACGCCATCAATATGAATAAAATTCGGGAATTTGAACACATCCTGGGAAGTCAATACCGGATTTATCTAAATGACGAAGATGAGACAATTCTTCCCATAGGGCAGTCCTTCGTATCAGATATCAAGAAAATAATTTCTTTCTAAAACTAATACTCATGATTGAATAATTCTGAATTCATCATTAAAACAACAAAGCAGTAATATGACAAAAATGCACCGTCAGTCTCCGGCAGGTGGTGCTGAAGATTCCCTGGTATCATGTGTCCCGTTGATGGGGCGAGTATCACAGACCACACCATCGGCTCGATGAAATAATCCGTCAGCTACCCGCCTGTACACGCCCTTCCGGAAACCCCTTCCGGTACACAAAGGAATAAGCGGTGAGAAGAAAAAAGTCCAGGCCCACAACAATTGCCAGGACCTCCTTCATGACCGGCCCCATAAAGAAGGCCGCGATGCCTGCCGCAAGAGCAAGTACACCAAAAAGAGAAAGTATCTTTGAGAAGACAGTGCCGCTGTAAAAATAAAGGGACAGGACAGCGAAGACCAGGCAGATACTCATCCACTTGATCCAGGTGAAAATATGCAGCAGGTACAGGTGTCCCTGAAACGTTCCGACGGCAAGATTTTCCGTTATACCCAGGAGTTGTATATTTTCGATTATATCGCCGGCCAGGGCTGATACCGAGAAAAAGGCCCCCATGAGAAGGATTTTACTCCCCTTTGCCTCGTAACATTTTATGCTGAAGAGAAACAGGAACAACGAATACACAACCATAAAGGCAAAATCGAGGCGGTTTCCCCGGTCCATCTTTTCGATATATGCCTCCCGGGCATCAGCAGGGGTGATATCAAAAATCGCCCTGACATCTTCAGGCGTCCTGGCGAATTCAAAGGCGATGACAGGAGTGACATATCCATCGGGAAGTCCGGGCGCGCCGGGAGGAAAGATGCCCAGCAATACAACAAGCAGTAAAATGTACAGTAAACCGGTAAACTGAATTGCCTTGATGTTAATGTTCATCACGCATATCCCTCCTGATTTTAGCCGTGTAAATATATTGCACTCCATAAACTTCCTGTCAAGATTGGATATGAAAAAATAATTATTTTTTGAGAACACTTTTACCTCCTCCCCGGTCTATAGGACAAACTCAACCAAGGGAGAAATCATATGAAAACACAACAGTTATTAAAACGAAGGATATCATTCCTTCATCTCATTACCCTCCTGGCCTTTTTCATGCTGGCCATCATGGCAGGATGTTCCAAGGAAATAGCCAAGGGGCCTGTAAAACAGGTCACACCTGAAATCAACGAGCCTGTTGATGATGCGTTGACCGAACGGGAGGAGTACAAGGCTGCACCCATGGCCTCAAGGTCCATGAAGAGAAAATGCGAAAACTTTGCCGGTGCTGCCGACATGGATTACGCCCCGGTGGAGCACAACACCGAGGAGTATGACCACATTTCAGAAAACGAATTCAAGAGCGCCGTGCAAAACCCCCTGTCAACCTTCTCCATCGATGTTGATACGGCAGCGTACTCCAACATACGCCGTTTCATCCAGTACAACCAGCTTCCCCCGAAGGATGCGGTCCGTATTGAGGAGATGATCAACTATTTCACCTACGACTATCCCCAGCCTTCGGGAAAGGACCCTTTCAGTGTCACGACCGAAATGTCCCTGTGCCCCTGGAATAAAGAGAACAGGCTCATCCATATCGGCCTCCAGGGTAAAAAACTGGACTACAGCAACCTGAAGCCCTCGAACCTGGTATTTCTCGTTGATTCATCGGGCTCCATGAGTGATGCCAACAAGCTGCCCCTCCTGCAGAAATCCCTGAAGCTCATGCTGAGCGGCCTGAGCAGCCGTGACCGCATAGCCATCGTGGCCTATGCCGGTTCGGCTGGTCTCGTATTGCCGTCAACACCGGCGACAAAAAAAGAAACGATAATAGCGGCCCTTGACCGGCTCATGGCCGGCGGTTCCACGGCCGGCGGAGCGGGCATCGAGCTGGCCTATAAAGTGGCAAAAGAAAACCTCATTAAAGACGGCAACAACCGCGTTATTCTCTGTACCGACGGCGACTTCAATGTGGGCGCTTCTTCCACAGGCGACATGGTTCGCATGATCGAGGAAAAAAGAAAAGATGACATTTACCTCACCATCTGCGGTTTCGGCATGGGCAACTACAAGGACGGCCGCATGGAGCAGATCAGCAACGCCGGGAACGGAAACTACTTCTATATAGACGGCATCAGGGAAGCCGAGAAGGTCTTCGTGCGCGACCTGAGGGCCAACATGTTCACCATCGCCAAGGATGTAAAGATCCAGATCGAATTCAACCCGTCCAAAGTGAAGGCCTACCGTCTCGTGGGGTATGAAAACCGGATACTTGCCAAGGAAGATTTCAACAACGACAAAAAGGACGCCGGGGAACTGGGCGCGGGCCATACTGTAACCGCCCTTTACGAGATCATTCCAGCGGGATCAAAACAGCCCGTGAATGAATCGGATGAACTCAAATACCAGAAAACCGTTACCTCAAAAAAAAGCTCGGGTTCCGATGAGATCATGACCGTGAAGCTGCGCTACAAGCCTATCAAGAGTGATGTGAGTACGCTCATCGTTATTCCCGTGAAAGACACGGCCGTTACCCTGGAGAAGAGTTCCGAGAACTTCAGGTTTTCCGCTGCCGTTGCCGGGTTCGGCATGGTGCTGCGTGATTCACAGTTCAAGAAGGACCTCTCTCTTGATGATGTTCTTGCCCTGGCTAAATCATCGCGAGGAAAAGACAGCGAAGGATACAGGAACGAATTCATTGAACTGGTTCGGACCTGCGCGCTACTGAAGAAATAAACCGGTCAAAACCGCGGCGGCGCGACGCTAAGCGCCACCGCGGCAAGCTTTCACTCCCTCAGCAATATCCCCTCCGGCATAGCAATTTATGATCCATCAGATTCTGGATAGAATATCCCGTCAATTTTTAGTATGATGCATATGACACCGCTAATTTACCGGCGCCGATATGGATATTTTACCGGAGGACACCTTATGGGATCATCAACAAATACCAAGAGCTCAGCCAGAGCTATTCCTGAAAAGATAAACATCGATGGAAAAAACGTGGAACAGCTCTACGACCACCTGCGCAGCCACTCGGACCTTTCAGCCGAAGCGATCCGTCATGAGATAGACACGATCCTGTCCGACATCAATTTCGGGGAGAGCCTTTTCCATGTACTGGGTCTTGAGGAGATTTCTTTCCTTATTGAAAACAACCGTTACCAGGAAAAAGCTCACGGCAAAAACGATGGAACCTACATTGACATCGATGTTGAAGGCCGCGTAGGCGATAAAAATCTCTTCCTGGTATCGGAAACAGGTCCCCTGATGAAAAAAGTCGCAAGGACCATTCAGGAAATCATGAAGAAAAGCCCCGGCAGGGGGTTCCGGCTTTTTTCCTGTTCTATCACCAGCAGGAGACAGGCCAGGGACCGGCGGCGTCTCCTGGTATTGGAAGAAACGGGTACTCCGGATCACACCGGGAGTCTCCCGGGAACAACATTGCAGTATTCCGGCAGCCCCTATGCCGCATCCATTGAAACACTGCGCGGGCTCCTCAAGAAAGGCGAAGATATTCTCATCGTCAGGGAAGACATTCCCGGCATGGACGATGAGCCGTCACTGAAGCAATTCCTCCTCTGGCTTCCCCGGGAAAAATTCCAGGAGAACTTTGAAACGATCAACATGATATTTCAGCGCAAGGGAATATCCTCGGTCCGCCAGCATTTCAACACAATAGTGATCGACGGGCAGATGTTCATTGCCCTTTCAACCCTGGTGGAATCTGCGCGCCTCACCCCCGAGATGGAGACATACCTGAGTGACGAGCTCTACAGCCGGTCCATGCTTCTCAAGTCATCCCCGGTGTCGGTTGGCGAGATACGGGACATCCTGGACCGCATCGCATCGGCGCGCGACCATGAAAAAATCGATCTCATCACGCATATGCAGCGCAACAAGCAGAAGGAATTTCTCATACCCCTCATGGTGATGCTGAATGATCACAACCTGGAAATCCGCAGAAAGGCCTTCGGAATCATCCGTCACTACGTTCTCAATCCCGACGCGGCCATGAAGAACGACTATTACTGGTCAACTCTTAAAAACATCTTTTCAGCAGCTACGGTCCCCATCAGGCGCGAGAAGGATCGTCTTGACCGTTCCCTCTTCGACGAGGAAATCATGAACCTCATCAGGTTCCGGGGCCTCCATTATGAAACCATGACGGAGAAAGAATCGGGCCGCGAATTTCTCTTCATAAGGATAAACGGTACGGGCATCGGCAAAGGCGGGATACGGGCCCATCGGAGCCATGTTTCCTTTTCGGGGGAAGGGGCACTGTCGACGAACATGCTCTTCAAATGCATCGGCCTGGGTGTGCCCTGGTACACCATCGGCAAGGGCGGCATCCTGGGTGATCTGGCTATAAAAGAACTTGATGTCGCCGCCCGTGATCGCGTCAGGAAGGCCGTTCTCGAGGCCTATGCCGATTTCCTGTACTACCGCTCTGATGTGGGGCCTCTCTCCGACGTTCCGGCAGGAGATGTGGGCATTGGCGGAAGTGAAATCTCCGTAATTTATGAACGCATAACAGACAATGCCATGAAGGGCATTCAGGCCGTGCTTAGCCGGGAGCCCGGCTATGACCAGGAAATGCGGATACTGAAGGAAAACTTCGGTCTCAACTGCGCAAACGGGGCCCTGCTTGAATCGCTGGCGAAAAACAGAGACCTGGTGAAGAAGCTGACGTCCCCGGCCATAACGGGAAAACCTGGACCAGAAGGTTTGAAACTCCGTACGGGGGCAACGGCCCGGGGACTCATGGAGATACTGTCGGCACAGCAGAATTACCGGGATTTCAACGATCCATCGCTCTGGTCCGACCGGGCCCGCATTGGCGAGGCGCTTTCCCTTGAAAATAACTTCAAAGAACATGCCGTAAAACGTATCGCCATGCTCACTTTTGCGATCCAGGGTTTCGGTAAGGTGGGTGCCCACTTCGCACGCATGGCCGCCGAAACAGGCGCGTCGATAAAGATGATCTCCGACGCCTCGGGGACTCTCGTCGACCCGGGAGGTCTGTCGGAAATAGCCGTGCTGTCAGAAGCGTCCCTGGAACGGGGCTCGTCCCTTGAAGAGATTATCAAGAGCAATACTTTTAAGGGAGAATTCATCGCGGCGAATTCCACGTTACCCCTGTCCGCCATCGTGGACGTGGTGGTGCCTGCCGCCCTTGAAGAAGTCATAACCACCGGTGAAACCGGAAATCCCCAGGCCATTCACGAGGAGGCCTTTGAGGGTAATTATCTTCTGCAGGGAGCCAATGGACCTGCCACGGTAGAGGCCGAAGAGGCCCTGGAAAACCGGGGCGTCATCGTTTTTCCCGACATTCTGGCCAACGCCGGAGGGGTCCTGGCTTCCTACATGGAATGGCTAAAAGGGCTCATGAGCAGTTTCGGGTACAGGACGATCTTTGAATGGGGTTTCGTACATCGGATAACGCATAACCTGGTCATACATTTCCATCCCGACGCATTGGAGAAAAATATCCGCGAGATCAGCGACGAGGTCTATGAACATTCCTTCGCCTTCATCATGCGCTGGAGTACACTGGAAACCATTAACCTCTCACGCCGGTACAAGGTTTCGATGCGAAGGGCATTCATCGCCATAGGCATCCAGCATGCTGCCGACGAAGGCAGGCTCTCGGAACAGTTCAGCATTACCATGGATCGGCTCAGGGGAACTTTTGCCGAGAGAACATGACCATCAAAGGACATAATCGCTCGGCATTTCTGCCGTCTGCATATGACCGGAGGTTTCTTATCCATGCCTGCATCCGGGAACCGGCATGCCGCAAAATCGACAGGAAGTTTTGGGCCGGCGGGAAAAATATTGATTTGCAATATTCACCGCCATTCGCTTAAGGTATATTCATGGTATGCATTTCAGATATACATTTCGGGGCGAATCTATCGTGCCATATTTCTCACTTCATCGAATCGGCCCTGGACCCCGGTTCTAACCCCGACAGAATCGTCATCATCGCCGGCGACATGACCCAGCACGCCAGCAAGCCGGAATACCGGGAAGCGACGAACATGCTACGGTCCCTTCTCGATGAAGGAATACGCGTTGTACTGACACCGGGCAACCATGATTTCGGCGACTGGATAGGCGAATATTTCTACACCAACAGAAAGGCCAGGAACCGGTACCGGTCATTGACAGAACCGGTATTCGACCAGAAAGAAATCGTTGCCGTTGAGGATTACGATTCCATCATGCGGTGCGGCAATAACATCTTCGTGGCCCTCAGGAGCACCCACCGCGGTAAGGCCCGTTCCCTTGGAATCATTGGCATAAACCGCATACGGGAAAAACAGGTGGACTGGGCGGCATCAAAGCTTTCATCGATGGACATCAATGGTGTCATGATCCACCTGGTTACGCACCGGAGCCTATGGCGCGATTCCGGGGACCGTCATGACGCCATATACCAGCCCGGTTACATCGAAAGGAACCTTTTGGAAAAATTCAACTTTCATTCGGTCATCCACGGTCATAATCACCGTTATCTTTTCGCCGGCACCTTGACACCCCGCCTGGGAGTGCCGATACTCAGATTGTCACTGCCGACCATTTCCGACCGGAACAGGAAAAACCGAATCGGTTACGTCCGATGGGACGCCCCCTACCGGGAAATCCCTGAATTCGTGGCGTTATGATAAATCCCTTGATCCGCCCTGACTGTTTCAATCATGCAAATAACATCCATTCAATCCTGAAAGAGGACTGAACTCTTCATAGATATGGCACCGTTGATTACAGGTCGGGGAAAATCATTCCTCCATGTTTTCTCCGGAAAACCCTTTGATCTCCATGGGTCTTAGTTTCATCTCGAGGGGTTTCAATTTCAGTTCTGTGGATTTAACAACGGGATACATGAGCTGTACATGCGCCTGATACGGCCTTTTTTTGTAAAAATTGGCGATGAATATCATAAAATTGCCTTTTGAACTGTCAAGCTCAAGGCTGTCAACGGAATATTCAACAAGGCCCCGTTCATGTTTGAAACACACGGACTTTCTGATGTATTTTTTATCCAGGAACCTTGATCCGGAATGATATCCCCTTGCATCAACTATTATTATCCTGAATAATTTTTCATTCTTATCAAGATGGAATGATCCTTCCGGTTTCCTGATGTGAACGGAAATTCTGCCCGGGGCTGAAAGGTTAATATTGAACATAAGCGTATAAGGATCTCTGATGGAAGTTGCGTTCTGCATGGTAATATCCTGATCAAGCCTTTCCGTGGCTGATTCAACGCTTAAACTCTCTGAAACCGAGGAAAAGGTAAAAATAACCGTAAAGGCAAAAACCGCTATGACTGTTCTGCTTAATAATTTTTTCATATTATAATCCTTTGTTTGTAGATAATGGAAACTCTAAAAATTTGCATCACCTGAAACCTGTCCGGGGATAAACTCCCCGGCCCCCATAATCACTTCAGCACGGCCCTGGTTAAAGTCACAAAATCATCGGGGCCGATGATCGTTATGGTCGCAGTGCCGACGCCGGTCTTTGTGTTTTTCTCAGTTTCGACCTTGACCGTGTTTCCTTTTTTATCCAGGTATACAAATTCTTCATTGAACATATCATTGGAGCTCCAGCTGCCGCTGCTGTTCTGATCTAAGTTGCCTTCGAGATATTTCCTGAAAGCGGCAATCCGGGCATCACTGATATTAAAAGACTTGGTTGCGGAATAGAGTATGGTCACATCGAATCCGTCTTTTTGAACCTCTGCAAATGCGATAGAAGAGACTGCAAGGCACAGGACAAGAGATACGAGAATCTTTTTCATATAGGACTCCTTAAAAATAGTATTGTATATACATTCATTTTCCGCTCATCACCCGGACGATGCCTGAAGTGATCTTGAGAAATCTACAGTTTGTACCCCACGCCCGTGGCAATATTAAAAACAATTTTCCTGTATTCCACATCGAAGTCACCCGCTGCCGTGGAAAGGGTCCCCGAGTAAGGGATGTAAAATGTCGAAGTGAAGGCCAAGGTAACGTCAATTCCGATACTTCTGAAGAGATAGGTGGCCCCTGTCCCGAGGGTTACGGAATCAAGGGGCGGGTTAGCGCTGGCGTTCAGCATCGTGTACGATGACTTGAAATAGGAATCCTTTGTCCCAGGGGTGGCATAGGCGAAACCCATTCCGACCTTCAGGTCCTGGAGAACCTGGTATGAGGCGCCGATTCCTGCCTCCCAGCCCACACCGAAATATTCATTCACATTGCCCAGGGGGTCCGTTGTCCCGTCGGCGCTGTCATAGTACTTGCCCAGGTCCGTGACGGGCAGGAGATACACCGTTGCCGAGGTCATGAGGGAGAGTCCCTGCAGGAGAAAGGACATGTCGTATTCGGCGCCTGCGGAGATGATATGGGGAAGGTTATAGTTGAACTTGTTGCCGTCATAGAGTCCGCCTGCGGCCAGTCCCTCTTCAACCGTATCGTAAACATTGACTATCAGAATTGTTTCGGGATCAACACGCAGATAATCCTTTTTGTATTTAAAACTGAGACGGGTTTCAGCCTCGTATCTCATGCCGACCGTCAGCCCCTTAAGGGGTCTCACATCGGCGCCCAGGATCGGAGTGTATCCCAAGGAAGTATAGGAAAATTTTCCCGAAAGAGAAATATTTCCACCTATGATAGGTATTGCTCCGCTTACCGCTGAGAGCTGCACGCTCCTGTCGGGAATTACCATCCGTACCCCCGCACTAAAGGAGACCATGTCCCTAAAGAAGGAATAGGAAGCCCCCACACCAATGCCGTAATAGACGCTGTAGGCCTTAAAGGAATGGTCCGTAACGCCTCCATAAGAACTGAATGAATTTGAATAGGCTGCATAGGTGCCAATTGTCCCATCCGGCCAGTTCAGGGTCCCTCCCCCGGCTACAATGCCCATCTGGAGATACACGGCATGGCGGCCGGGACCGATATTGCCAAAATTATAGAGGGCGTAGAAGTTGGGCAGATACCAAGTCGGTTCATTCTGTTCATATTTTCTTGTGACAGGATCTGTATCGCTCGCCTGTGCCCGGTAAGGTTTGAAGAGCATCTGGCTGCTAAAATCCAGATAGAGCCCCTTTTCCAGGAAAGCGGTGCCGGCCGGATTGTAATTTACGATGTCCGCAGACGCGTCGGTCGAGGCAGTACGGTGAAAGGTAAGGCATACCTTCGCGCTCTGGTTCGTGAGATAATCAAGGCTCCCGGCAAAAAGGGATAAGCCTCCCGTCACGATAAAAAAAGTAAAAAATGCCACTAATTTTTTCATAAAATATCCTTTTTGTTTGTGTAGATAAATATTCCAATAGGCACCCCAAAAAAATCATGCATCAAAGTCTTAATAGTTATTATCCGGACGGCAAGACTTTTTTTGAATTTTCATAGACAGACTGATAAAAATTCCTTAAATATCACACACGCCTCGCATACAGGACACCAATAAGGATATCATCCCCCGTGTCAGAAGATAAAACCGACATGGTTACTGTAAGCCCCTCCACCCATGTAATTCTTCCCGGTATCTGTTTACCGGGTAGAATGATCCATGCTATAACAATCGTTTTATGATCCTACTCATGCAAATCAGAATTTGATTATCGATTAATCAGAATCTGATTGGCACGGTACTGATAAAGGGTATAAAAGATTACGATCGGACGGTTGATGAATAAATTAAGATTGGGAGGAAATCATGAAAATTCCAAAAGCACTGTATTTTTTATCGATCATTATTCTCATTTCCCTGCTGTTCCCTGGATGCGAAAACGACTGGACCGATGCACCCGCCGGAGCCTTGTCACCGGGAAACTGGAAAATTTACCTGTACAAGAACAATATCCAGAGAAAGATTTACGTGCATGTACCAACATCCTATGACGGTTCAAAAGATGTGCCCCTTCTTCTGGTTTTCCATGGATACATGGACACGGCGCTGAACCAGTTGGAAACGGACGGTTTCATAAACCTTTCCGACAAAAAGAACTTCATCGTGGCGTACCCTGAAGGATATGGCACCGAGGGACTTCACAGCTGGAATGCCGGTGAGGCCTGTTGCGGCGCGGCAGAAGACAAGGGACTCGATGATGTGGGTCTTGCAAGAGACATAGTCATCGATATCAGTTCCCGTTGCTCCATCGATGAAAAAAGAGTCTATGCTCACGGACATTCCAACGGGGCCGGTTTAGCCCACCGGTGCGGACGGGAAGCGGCCGATGTCTTTGCGGCAATATCACCCAAATCAATGCCGGTGCTCGTACCCGATATAATTCCCTCATACCCGGTACCGGTAATTCATTTCCATGGCACCGATGACAGCACCATTGCTTACAGTGGCGGCACCATTCCCTTTGAGGACGAGCCCTATATATCGGCCGCAAGCAGCTTTGCCAGTTGGGCCGATGTCGACAACTGCTCAGGAGAGCCGGAAACTGTTTATTATGGTGACAGCTATTGCCGGAAATACACGTCATGCGGCAGCGGCACTCAGGTCGTGCTGTGCACCCTGGACGGCGGCAATCACAACGACCTTTACGGCAGGGACGATATTGATGTGACAGAAATGTCCTGGGAATTCATGACACAGTTCACCCGCTGATCAGGAAATCATCGACAGAAATGAGGGAGGCCCGGCAATAATAATTCCTCGTTTCTGTCGTTCACCGGTCTTTCTGATTATAGCCTTATCAGACTTGGAAAGGATTGACCGAATTATTTAAATTTACTGCAGAATGAATCTGTTCCCTTTTTTCAATCCCGGTTCGCATCCACTTCCTTTTTAAGCACTTCGGCAACCGTGGCAATCGCCTCGGCGCTCCCTGCTATCTGTTCCGATCCGGCGGCATTGGACTGACTTACCTCATTGATCGCGCTTATGGACTTGACAATTTCATCCGAAGCGATTTTTTGTTCATTCGTCGCAGTCTTGATGCTTTCCGATGAACTTTTAACTTTTTCAGTTTCCTGGTTAATTTTAATATTTGCTTCAAGCTGCCGATCCATCTCACTGGTAATGTCGTACATCATCGTATTGATTTTATTAACCCCTTCAATTATGCTCCCCAGGGTTTTTACGGTACTTACAACATTTCCCTGCCCGTTGTTGATCTCCGATTCACTTTTTTTAATAAGGATGCTGATCTCTTTGACGCTCGATGATGTTTTGTCGGCCAGTTTGGAAATCTCGTCGGCGACAACGGCAAAGCCACGACCGGCATCACCCGCCCGTGCGGCTTCAATGGCCGCATTCAGCGAGAGAAGGTTTATCTGGTCGGATATGTCGTTAATGATACCGATAATATTGCTCATCTCACCGGAACTGGAACCGATCTTTGTCATGCTGTCATTCATAAGTTTCAGGTTGCTATCTCCGGTCTGCGCAAAGGATGAAATTTCTTCCGACAGAGAGAGCATTTGAGAGAGATCATTTTTTATCTTTTCAATATTTTGTGAAAAACTTTCCATCTGCCCGATCAATGAATTCATGGAGCGATCCTGATCCACGGCAGTCTCCGATATCTTTTCAACACCGGCTGATATTTCTTCGATCGTCGCCGTTATTTCCTCAGCCGATGCCGCCTGATTTTGTGCATTATCAGAAAAGGACCGCGAAGAGGCCGAAAGCTCTTCGGAAGAAACGGCAAGCTGTTCCGACGTTTTCCGGACAGATTCCAGGATGGAGGCGATGACACTGTACTGCTCTTTATTCTTCTCGGCCTGATCCTCAGAACGGATCAGGGCCTTTTCATTGACCCAGTATATGACGTAGGTCAACGAAGCTGTAATGATGAAGGCAACTGCATTATCCATTGTATAATCTTTCAGATCAATACCGGACAGATTGAGCTGATCATGAACTACAAATTTTATAAATAGAGAATATATGAAGAAATTAGCTATAGTATAAAGTATGATACTGCGCTTATTCAAAAGCAGGGGAATCATGGTCTGGATTGCTATAATATAAACTATGGTGTCGATCCTGGTGAGAACCGTTTCACCTTTATCAAAGAATATAGTCATCCATACACTGAAAAGGCAGATTATAATGATCAGATTTGCCGCAATCAGTATTTTCCCCTTTCGCAGGGAAAAGAACACAATGCTTGTGAGCAGGATTGCCATAATCAGGGGCATCACAAGGCTAAGGGGAACATCGCCTTTTCGGATTAGCGAAACCAAAATGAGAACAAGGAACTCAAATCCCATAACAAGAAAGGCAAGAGCAAGAATGACTTTTGATTTTATCTGGATTATAAAATCGCTCTCCAGATACCGAGCAAGAAAAAACTGTGATATTTTACTCATATACGATTGCCTTCATATCCCTTTAATCTGTTTATTGATATACAAGACATATCTATTTTATTTATTAATTTCAACAAAATAATTCAACTCCTCATAGTAAATCCTGATTTTATAGATACAGAGGAATCGTACCGTTTTATTGCACACAACTCCACGCTATAAAACCGCATTTTCCCACTGTACCTGCAATCCATG
The DNA here is from genome assembly GCA_002839375.1 of Spirochaetae bacterium HGW-Spirochaetae-1. NCBI lineage: Bacteria > Pseudomonadati > Spirochaetota > Spirochaetae bacterium HGW-Spirochaetae-1. Next base: position 114,492 of record PGXY01000005.1, read on the forward strand.
CTATAGCTCCAAGGTCATCCAGGATAATAAAGGTATTGACACCCATGTCGGGGCATGTTAACAAAATGACTCATGTCACCCTCAACTTTTTCCATGCTGCACGAGATGCACTTTAATACCATCACCGATTTCATCGCCATTATATTGACCTTCTTCAGTTCAGGACTGGCCTTCCTCATGTTTCTCGGCAGGCTCATGGCGGGAGAAAAAAACCGTGATGGCATTTACTTTGCCCTGGCCATGCTCTGCATATCCCTATGGCGCCTCGGCGACGGCTTCAGTTACCTGGTCCTGTTCGGCATTTCCGGTTCCACCCCTCTTTCACTGAGTATTATTTCATCTATCGCCTATTTCTACACCTGTCCCCTGCTGTATTTTTATATAAATGTTCAGATCCGCGATCAGGAAGATTTATCGGGGAGGATATTTCCGCACATGATCTTTCCCTCGGCAATTTCCATAGTTCTCCTCTCAGCGCTTCTTGCTCTCGCCTTTTCTGCCTTTGACCTGCACACTTTTACTTCCGTTGATAAAACACTGGTTCGTTTTGCCACGGTACTTAACTGTCTCTACGCTGTTTCTCTTTTATCGAAAATGATAATTCTGTTCTACAAGGGAAAAAAAGTTATCAGCAGACATTTCCTCCTGAACGGTGTCATCATCATCCTCCTGATCGTCACTATCGCCTTCTTCCTTGCAGGCGATAAATTCATGCTCTCACTCCTTTTTTTCCTGGTAATTTCCCTGTTCCACGTTTTCGGCGGTCTGTTCAACTCAAACCTTCAAATACTCAAAGACGAGGCGGAACGGGGTAAATATACAAAATCGCACATCCGTGAACTCGATGTTGATGCCGTGGTTAATCGTATCGTTTCACTTATGTCTGTAGACAAAATATACCGCGATGAGGAAATATCCTTGAAGTCTTTTTCCGAAAAGCTGCAGTTGACACCTCACCAGGTATCGGAAATCCTCAACAGCAGGCTGGGCATGAATTTCCCTACGTGCATTAATTATTACCGTATCGACGAGGCACGTGATATTTTTGGAAAAGACAGGGATGCCTCTATTGTCACCGTGGCCTATCATGTAGGTTTCAGTTCCCTGTCCTCATTTTATTCCGCCTTCAAGAAAATTACCGGTATGTCGCCGGGCACGTACCAGAAATTCATCAACAAATGATTCCAGGTTTATAAACCCGGTAGACCGAAAATGCGAAGTATGATAGGAACTGCATAATAAAATTCCTGTATTGCCGGTGCTGAACATGAAAAAAAGAAAAACGATCATAGCTGCAGTCCTCATTCTCCCGCTCCTGCTTCTTTTTTCTGCCGGAGCCCTTATGTATGTCAGTGATGTAAGGCAGGCAAAAAACATGGGGCCTGCTCCGCCTCTCATCCATAAAAACTGCCGGACCATATATCCCATCGTCATAGCCCATCACTGGGGACCTCCCCGGCACCGGGAATACGATTCCCGCGGCAAAGTCACGGAGTATTTTTATCGGCCCGTCATCGATGTACTCCGCAGTTGCGGCGCCGATATCCGCGTAGCCGTTTACAGTCACGATTATGACACCACCCCGGCGCGCGCCCAGGAATTAAAAAACTTCATCGTCGCAAATTTTACGGGGAATACAGAGTACATGCGTACATGGCGCCTGGCACACCCCGGTAAAATATTTAAAGTAAACCTGGTGGGACACTCCCAGGGATGCCAGGACAGCCGTTACATGATTTCAAACCTGGGCATGGCGCCCCTTGCAGCAAGCTGGACCGGGCTTGCCGGCGAAAGCAGGGGCACTCCCATGGCCGACCTGGGTATGGCCCTCTACGACAATCCCCTGTTCTCTCTTTTCGCAGACTGCCTTCTCATGTCGCTGTTCCACGACTCCTGCCGCGACAGGGATCACCTGTTCCGGTTCATTGAATCAGTACGCTGCCTGAGCGAGGATTACATGCAGGGCACGGGGGAATACAGCTCCGGTGGGCGGTTCGAGGGCCGGGGATTCACGGCACGGTATGGTCCGACGGTTTACTACCAGAACTGGGCAGCCCGTCTCAGGTGGATGCCCCATGAATGGTCCGCATTATATCCACTCTGGAAATATATCCAGCTCACCCGGGGTGACAATGACATTTACACTCCCCTGTCCTCGCAGATCCACGATGAAAAGTTTGTCAGGAACCGCGGCGTCCTGGACGGAGCGGAATGGTGGGGAGGCGTACACCACATGGCCTTTACGGGATCATTGAACCAGCCAAACCCCGGCTTCAGCCAGGAACAGTTCTGGATAGATATGATTGCCGAGTTGCGCGAAATGGGTTTTTAAAATACAAACAGGAGGAAAAAACATGTCTGAAAAACCGGCACAGATAAAAGGGGGATATATCCGCGCCATGATCGCCGTCGCTGTCATGGCCCTTTTCAGCTGCGAATCGACAATTACCGTACAACCGTCGGAATGGTCCGGGAAGGACCAAAACCTTCAGTCCAATAAAGAGATATTCGGCTACATAAAGGACCTGACCTCCTTCGGATTCCGGCGAACCGGAACGCCTGCGGGGAAAAAATCCGCTGAATACATCAGGGACCGGTTCCGGTCTTTCGGCCTGAAGAACGTAGAGCTGGAGCGATACGATACACACCGATGGGAGGCCCTGGAGTGGAAGCTTGCCGTTGACGGAAAGGCAATAGACTCCTTTTTTATGCCCAACACCATGCGCAAAGAAGAGTTCGGTTCGTTCTCCCTGGGCCCCCGGGGGCTCTCCACGGAAATCGTCTATGTGGGAGAGGGCTCCGACGATGATTATAAAAATATTGATGTGAAGAATAAAATCGTTCTCTGTGACATCCGCTTTTATGATGTGGAGTGGCGGGACTTCAAGGGCATGAGCTATTTCACCTATGATCCGGGAAAAACCCTGGAGAAGGGCATGAAGCACGAGAATCCCTATGTATCAAAAAATTATCCCTCGTGTTATTACCGCGCCCAGAAAAACGGCGCTGCCGCCTTTGTGGGTGTCCTGGTCGATTATTTCGACCGGAACACCTACTATAACGAAGACCTGTCGCTCTCATCGGAATTCGGCATGCATGGATACATGAAGATACCGGGCCTGTATCTGAGCAGATCGCAGGGACAGGCCGTAAAGAATATCCTCAACAACAAAAACAACAGGTGCCCGGCAAATCTGAAATTCTCCGTAAAAATAGAACAGGCCTCGGCGTGGAATGCCGTGGGATATATCCCCGGCAAAAGCAAAGACATCATCCTTATCCATTCCCATCACGATACAGCATTCACCGGGGCCGTGCAGGACGCCTCGGGAGTTGCCGTTGTTCTGGCCATGGCAAAATATTTTGCCCAGGCCCCGGCGGAGCTGCGTGATAAAACACTTCTCTTCGCCGCGCTGGACAGCCATTTCTTCGGTTACACGGCCAACAAGGGTTTCATCAAAAAGCATTCGGACCTGGGTGAAAACATAATCCTCGACGTCTGCGTTGAGCACATTGGCCTGGAGGCGAAGAATATCGACGGCAGGCTGAAGGTCACGGACAAATGCGAACCCCGGGGCCTTATCATATCCGAAAACAGGCAGCTCATATCCATAACAGAGAGCGCCGTGGTGAAAAATAATTACGGGCGTTTTACCCTCATCCCCACCTTTTCACCCCTGGGCGTATGCTCCGATGCCTTTTATATTCACAGGGCCGGCGTACCAGTTGTGAGCCTCATCAGCGCGCCCCTGTATATTTACGACACCTGCGACACCCTGGACATGGTGGCCATTGACGAGCTCAATCCCACGGCAGCGACACTCATCGACATCGTCGAAGCTGCGGATAATCTTCCCACAGAGGAAATAAAGAATACATCGTTGATTTTCCAGCACCGCATAACGTATTACTGGTGGCTCCTGGGGAAAATTGTTGAAATGGTTTTCGGTTGAGACTGTAAAAAAAGATCCCGGCGCTGCCGGGATTTTTATCGTTCACAGCTCTATTGGTTCAAGACTATATCATGTACACCGCACCCAGGGTAATGCCGAAAAAACGGTCACTGGATTTCGGAGGATTCGGCTGATCAGGAACGACCTGTACCTGCTGATACCGAAACCCTCCCTGTATCATGACGTTCTCCATGATAATGTAATTCAGACCGATCTCAGCATTGAAGCCGAGGCCGTTTTTCATGTTCATGGAATCATCGGGCTGGCCCGGAGCTTCCAATTTCAAATCACCCAGTACGGCATAGAGAAAACCGGCCTGAATGCCGGCAATGAGACTATCGGTTAAAGGGTACACAGCAGCAAGTCCCACGGTGGGTATATGCCCCATCATCTTCATGATAAATTTGTCTCCGGTCATAGTATATTCAGTTTTATAGGTCTGTAGTTTATAGCCGGCGAAAACCTTGAAGTACGTTAAAAAAGCATAATTTACGGCGAAATCGAAGTCCATGCGCCTGCAATCGGCATCCATTTTCACAGTGCCGCCGCCACCATCGGGCATCTCCATTTTTTGTTTAAAATAACTCAGTGCCATAATAGCCGCGCTGACAGACCAGGTTCCCCCGTCGGTCTGGTATCCCAGGACCGGTCCTGCCAGAATCCCGATCCCCAGTTCCGCTTCACCCCCAGCGTTTGCCTCCAGATTCTGCCCCATCCAGGAGTCCCACATGGCAGTCCAGGTCTTGACTCCCACAATAAAAGTCCCGGCCTTTCCCTGCGCCGGCATTACACAGATAATACAGGCCACTGCCAGGGCAATAATACTTGTTCTTTTTATCACACTCATCATCGAATACTCCTTGTTTAATTTTATCTTTCACGGCAGAAGGGTCGCCCGCACTGCCCATCATCGCCATTTTTGTTACTACAGTGTCATGGGCACAGCCAGGGCCATCCTGGAAAGGTTCTTCTTCGCCTTTTCATACTCGCTGTCGTAATCCAGGGCCTTTTTAAAGTCTTCTTTGGCCTCTTCCTTTATCTTTTTAACTTCCAGTGCAACGTCTGCTTTTTTCCCGACCTTTGCCTTATTTTCCAGGATTTGAATTTTCTCTAGTTTTTCCTCGCCGCGGTAATTGGCCAGAGACGCCTCCACAACCTTGGTGTCATGACGCTCAAGCAGGGTCTTTTTGGCAGCGTCGTTCATTGCGAGGTTCATCCCTTCGGTAATGGTGATGGCGATATCGTTCTGCAGGGTATAAAAACCGTCCAGCTTGCCTTGTTTGGACGTCTGCACCATTATTTCTCCCGACTCGATTGACATAACCTTGGCATTGATCTGCAGAGTCTCCCTGAAAACTGAAAAAGAGCCCACAACTATATATTGAGCGTTCAGGAGCCTGCCCAGTTCAACCACACCTTTCTGGTCCGTGGCGCCCAGGAGCTGGAATTCCTGCTCTTTGAGTACTTTTTTTACTATATACTCCCGTGATATCACTTTATAATAGGGAATGGCGCCCAACGACTCCATAATCATGTCGGGAATTCCCTGCTGCCATGGCGCATAGTCCTTTGTGCCGATGGACCTGTCCTCAAACCTGGATACCGATATTACTCTTTTCTGATTGTCCGGAACATTAATATTCATCACCGGATCAATTTTTACCGTATTTTCGCCGGTAGCACAACCGGCAAAAATCGTTACACTTAACGTCATCAAGACAATAATCATTTTTTTCATAGCGAAGTCCTTCCAATAATCAGTTATTCCTGCATACACGAAAACTTCAGGCATCTTGATAAAGCTGTAATTTTCCAACCAACGAATAACATACAATTTATTATTTGTATATTTCAAGTAAAGTTTTACCTGTATGTATTTTTTTCCTTGTTTTTAGCAAATTCTCAGGAGTGTATTTTTTTGTGGCGAGGGGGGCATACAAGAATTTTCCACCGTTAAAAACCGTCCCATGGAACTGAATATCTCGTGCCTCTGCCGTGGTTCGACAGTTTTACAAGCCGTTGTAAGCATCCATGATTATTTTTACATCCGCGATGTTCCATTATTGACAAAAGTTCCGGACAGGCAGCGGGATTGTATATCACGAGCAAAAAGGACCTGATTTTTAGAGGTGCCCATAATGAATACGGATAAACATGGACCGGAAATATCCGATCCGCGTTTATCCGTAAATTATTTTCAATAAATCTATTCCTCTCTGAAGGCTCTGACCGCGCGTACCCTCAGATGATTGGTCTTGGCGTTGTTGTCAACAGCGCCATCTTCGAATCCCTGGTACCATGCGTACGCTTCATCGCTTTCCGATGAACTCCAGTATTCGTTATCAGAAAAACCGCCGATCCCTTTTTTCTTCAGGTTGGTATAGAGCAGGCTCAGCTCTTTTTTGGATGGAAGATACCAGTCGGTTATACCGCCGCCCTTGTAATCAGCGCACACCTTGGCCGCATGGGCGCTGCTTCCGTGAACCTGTAAAATTTTTGAGGTATTGGCTGCGCCGGCGCCCAATTCAGTACCCGTTGCGCCCGTTACACCGGTGCTCCCCTCGCTCCAGGCGGCATCAGCACTCTGGTCAATTGGTGCTGCTTCAAGATAGCGCCATCTCTTGAGATCGATGGCCCTGGTGTCGATTCCCCTGTCAAAGAATATAAATCCCCCAGCCGGGCCCCTGTCGCCTATTTTGTAAGTTTTCTTTTCTTCGATCGCCCTGCCCGATACTACAGTTACAGCCGCAATTACCAGAACAGGTACGATAGCTTTGAGATAATGTTTCATTGTTCCTCCAGTATTTTTTTATTTGTCTATCAGAGAAATCACGACGCCAAAAACCGATCCATGAGACTGAATGTGTCTTACGTGCACCATTCAGGAAAGGCTATTTAAATTTTCAGTTTTATACCGTCCATAATACCGGCATTTTTTCCGGCATGTTGCGAAAGCAATGACAGCTCCTATACCGAAAATCAGCCTGTTATATTATGATTAATGCCCATGTCAATTACTTAAAAAGGAACCATTAAGCAATACAACATTTCCACACCGCGGATACTTCAGGCTGCCGGATACAAAAAAGGAAATGTTTTCCTTGCGCATCATTATAAATGCTCAGTTTTTTTATATACAATAAATTCCATAAAAAGTATGGTGCTTTATCTTTTTTATGGAGCCCGGACAATGGAAAAAATACTCATCCCCATCATCATCTTGATTCTGGTCACATGTTTCGCCGCTTGTGCAACTACAGGGGCGGGGGCAGAACGCGGCCGCGTGATAAACCGGACAGACGCCGATATGGATGACCTCTACTGGACCGTCCATTACTCGTGCAAGGGGCGGACCTGGTCCACCATCGGCTACAGCGATGTGGGACGTTGCGGCGAGAGACATCACATAGTAAAACTTGACCGAAAGGGGAACTTTAAAATTCCCTCGGCCATTTTCATCACCATGCTCCTGGAACCGAATGTGGACCGAAGCTGCGCCCTGAGACATCGAGACCAGGAAAATGCTATTTACTTCCCTGTAAGAATACTGAACCCGGAAATCTATAATAAAACCTTTTCACTGATACTCGAAAAGAAAGCCTTCACCTTTACCTTTGATGCAAGGATGGTATCCCGCATCCTGGCCATTCTTAAGAACAACGGATACAATGTTGATGAGGATTCATCGGTGATACTTACCTACAGTTTGAGTTATCATGATGATCAGGAAATATACGACGAATTTTACAGGAACAGTTTCGGGTTCACCTTCAAAGAGCTTCAGGGACAGTCTACAATTTCCTCAACGGGATATATTGCGCGCCCCGATATTAACGGCAGGATGAAGGAAACCTTCAAACTGGAGATAAACACCAAAAACAATTCTTGGCCGCGCTTTGAATATCAGTTTTCCAATGATATAAGCTCCAATGAATTTGCCCGCACCGTATCACTGTCCCCCGATAGTGAAAAACTGGTGGCCTCCTTCAATAAACTCATAGTACAGCGCGGAGCAAATTCCCTTCTTGCCGGCGCCGTTAATAAAGGTGATCTTACTGCCGCAAAAAAGGCCCTGCGTCACGGGGCAGATCCCCGTTGCCGCGAAGGACACGAGGATAACGATGTCCCGGTATTCTGGAGGGCTGTACAGAGACAAAACTATTCAATCATAAAACTGCTCATCGATGCGGGCGCCGATATCAACATCAAGTGGAGAAGTGATGACACACCCATCGGAGAGGCCTTTTTCCAGGCTGATTATAACCGTGATACCGGCAAACCGGTAGATCAGAAAAAAGCAGAAAGAATCATCGAGCTTCTTCTGAGCCACGGTGCCAGAGTCGAGCATGATACGGAACTCATGTGGAAAGCCTGTCAGCTGCATCGCTTTGATTTTATTACGCTCCTGGTAAAAAACGGCGCCGACCTCAATTATCTCCTCAGGGGAAAGGACCGCCGTGATAAACTGATTCCGCTGCACCGGGCGGCATGTTGTGAAAATCCGAAAACTGCACTTCCCATCATTGACTTCCTCCTCCGCAAAGGAGTCCCCGTTGATATCCGGGACGACGAGGGCCGCACCGCCCTGCACAGTGCCATGAGAAGTAATGTAATATTTTCATCGCCTCAACAGCTTGATGTGATAAAAAAACTTGTTTCATATGGCGCTGATGTCAATGCCATAGACAATGAAGGTAATACTCCCCTGCATACACTTGCGCAAAGAACAAGTTTGTACCACCTGGCATGGCTCCGCGGACTAAAACGTGATCCCTCAAAAATTAAGGAAGCCGAGGCGGCCATAGCACCCTTTGTATCTTTTCTTGCTAAAAAAGGTGCTGATCTCAATGTTTTAAACAAGGGAGGGAATACGCCGCTCCATTGCTGCGCCGAAAAGAATAATTCCGAAACAGCACTGGCCCTCATTAAAAACGGCACGAATATAGACAGGCTGACCTCCGGCCCCGGGTATTCATCGGGCTACAGTGCGCTCCACCTGGCCGGATATCGAACAAGCCTCGAGACAATGATGATACTGGCGGAAAATGGGGCCGACCTGAACCTTAAGACCCCGGAAGGAAAGACAATATTTGATATAGCACTATCCCATGACCATCCCGATAACCGAATGAAGAATTATTTACAAAAATTTAATAGAACAGACAAATCTCCCTGAGAATGGTGAACACTTCGAGAGCGCCGAAGCATCGGAACCTGCTCCGGGCAGGCACAGCTCTATAAAATTTGACTTTCTGTATTCTAAATATACTTTGTAAACAGGAGGCATTCCATGAAGCGTTCATTGATTATTATTGTGATCCTCGGCATTACCGCCTATCTTTATTCCCGGGGATTCGATGCCGGGAAATTACCGGACTTAAAAGCCCCGAACGGGCTGGAGCTGAACCGTGCCAACGGATATGACTCCTGGGAGCTGGTTGCAGCTCACATGCGCGTAGACAGGGACGAGATGCATGTAATATGGGGGAACGATACGGCGGCGCGGTCCTACAAAAAGGCCGGCACTCAAAAGCCCTTTTTTGAAAATGGGTCCATTCTGGTGAAACTGGGATATACCCTCGGCCAAAACCCGGATTTCCAATCTTCGATAGAACCGGTGCAGATCATGCGTATAGAGTATATGATCAAGGACGATAAAAAATTCAAAAAAACGGGAGGATGGGGATACGCGCGCTTTCCGTACAATCAAGCCGGGAATACATTTTCGGTTTACGGCGCGGATGCCGATTTTGCCCGGGAGTGTTTCAACTGTCACATGCGCGTAAAAGAGAGGGATTTCGTGTTTACCCGGCACCTGAGTTATCTGAGCGGGAAAGCCGTCGACAAGGTATCGCTTGTAGTTAAAGAACAAAAATGAGGGAGGACTAATTCATCCCTCATCTCCTGCAGAGCATATCTTTTATTGAATCTCTTTCCCGTCTAATTTAAAGAATCCGATTATCGTACTTAAATTTTGCGCTTCTTTATTTAACAATTCAGATGTAGAGGCGAGTTCTTCCGATGCCGATGAATTGGATGTAGCCACGAATCCAAGTTGCTCTACAGTCTCGTTGAATTGTTTAATAGCCGTATCCTGTTCTTCTGAAGAAGCAGCAATATCCTGAATGAACTGTGAGGTTTTATCAATATTAGGCAATATTTCTTTAAACCGGGTACTTGCCTTATCGGCAACAGAGACACCGTTTACTGCAAGCTTGCCGATATCCTGCGCGGCAATCTGACTTTTTTCCGCCAGTTTTCTCACTTCGCCGGCTACGACAGCGAATCCTTTGCCATGCTCTCCCGCTCGTGCCGCTTCAATAGCTGCGTTAAGCGCAAGCAGATTCGTCTGATACGCTATGTCTTCGATAAGAGTGATTTTTTCCGCGATCTGCTTGATTGCCGCGACAGCTTCCAGCACTGCTTTGCCGCCTTCGCTGCTCTGTTCGGCCGTTTTTTTAGCAAGCATGCCGGTTTCTTTTGTGTTTGACGTGTTTATTAAAATACTTGCTGCAATCTCTTCAAGGGAACTTGACATCTCTTCAATGCCCGCTGCCTGTTCATTTGCTCCCTGGCTTAAATTCTGAGCTGTTGCATTTAATTCATCAGACGCGTTTGCAATCGTCGCCGTACTTTGGGAAAATGATGAAATTGTTTCCTGTAATTTTTGTGTTGTGCTGAAAAAAGCTTTTGTTAGCACTCCAAGCTCATCATTTTGTTTTGCAATAGCTTCATCAAAATCAAAATTAATAATTCCTGAAGACATTTCATTGACGCTGTGTATCACTTTATCCAGAGGATTTTTCATTGTTTTCTTGATATAAATGTTGATCACTATAAAATGAGCACAGGCAATCGGAGCAGTCCATGAAATATGCACTAAACCCATGAGTAAGATTATATAGGCGTAATACAGAAGTGTTACTCCCCAGATTAAAAATAAAATAGATATTTTTGCTATAAAAGAACCGCGGAATATTTTCCATATACCATATATGGCTATAATACTTGATATGCCAACACCAAGGCTGTATATAAGTAAAATCGACATATGTTTACCTTCTTTCTGAATTTATTTTGATAAATAACTATTGTAAACAAAGATAATTTACATCCTGGATATTGAATATATTGAAAATTATAAATATATGATATCTCGGTTTAACTTCATTGTCAATAAATAGAATAACAATATTTTTAAACATTGTGCATATATAGTTTTCCCGTAAATCATGTATCTTTGTCACACAGGAATTTCCGCCGCAAAACACGATCCGTGAAACCGAATGCGTCTTATCTGAAACCGTTCCTGGCTACTGAAGAGAAGGGACCAGGTCCCCCAGGACCGGGAGGCATATCAGAATAGGTATCCACGCTAAGAAGAAACGTACTTACAAGCAAAGCAAGAGTGACCTTTATCATTCGCCATAAAAACATTTCTTTGCCTCCATAGTGTTTGATCAAAGTAAAAACACGGCCCCCTTTAAGGGGCCGGTTTTCCCTGCAGCCGCTCTGCATTGTTCAGGGCCTTGCCCCTTAATTCTCCCGTATAACCGGCTTCCGTATATGAGTTATACGCCTTTCTGTAATAATCGCCGGCTTGTTTTCTTTTTTCCCGCTTTTCATATGCTTCGGCAATCCTGAACAGTATGTGAGCATACTGCGCGGTATTCTGAAAATGGTGAATTTCATATAGTTTTGCCGATCGCAGGTAATATGCCAGGGACGTGTCATACCGGCCCTGTGCATACAGGGCGGCCCCCATATATTCCATAACACTTGCATAGCCCATGGTCTTCTGCAGCTTAAGCCGGTCTTTTGTCTCTTTCGATTTCAGGAAATACTCCAGGGCCGTGTCGGGCTTTTTTTTCAACATGAATATGATACCCATGTTGCTCATAAGAACAGCATAGTTGTCAGTATTTCCTATTCGGAGGGTTTCCTGAATTTTCTTTGAACGCGAGTAATACATCAGCGCCCTGTCAGGCATTTTTTTTATGGAGTACGCGTTTCCCATGTTCGTCATAAGACTCGCATATCCCGAGGTGTTCTGCAGGCCCAGATTATCCTGTATTTTACTGGATTTTAAAAAGTATTCCAGTGATTTGTCCGGCTGAGATATATAATAAATATTGCCCATGCTCATCAGGAGGATTGCATAGGCTCCGGTATTCTGCCGACCAAGGGAGTCCAGTATATTCCCTGACCTGGTAAAATATTCCAGGGCTTTATGGGGCTGCTTTTTATCCAGATACACGTTTGCCATATTGGCCATGATCACCGCGTAATGACCGCTCTTTTCCAGCCCGAGGCCATACAATATTTTCATGGAACGGGAATAACTGTCCAGCGCCCTGTCCGTCTCTCCCCGGCTGTGGTACATCATGCCCATGAGCTGCATTAAAACGGCGTATTCCCTTGTATTGGTTTCTCCTTTTTCCCGGTAAAGGATATCTAGTTTTGCCAAGTAACCGAATCCCTCATCATAAAGATTGAGAACATAGCCGGCGGTGAGCCCGGCCTTTGCAAGGGCTTCAGCATAATCGGATTGAATTTTAATCGCCTCTTTGAAATAGCGTAAGGCCCCGCGGGGGTTTGTGTGCAGTATTTCAAGCCCCTTTGAGTAGCGCTCATAGGCGCGCAGATCCGGTTTTGTTGAGGATAGAATTTTATTTTTATCGTTATCACTAACATGTATCCGTTTTATATCGGCGATTTCGATTTTTTCCGTCTCTGCCACAAGGGCCAATACTATCCTGTCCTGGAGGTCAAAAATCTTTTCAATAGTGCCGTCTATTTTTACCGACCTCTCCATGCTTCCCTTCGTCACATCCACCAGATGGGCATTGACGCGTATCCTTTTCCCCAAAACCAGATAGCTCCCGGTGAAAATAATATCGGCTCCCAGGATCTTTCCCGTTTTCCTTGCCTTTTCCTCATCGACAAGACCTGTCATGCTCAATTCCAGTTCTTGTATAGCTTTTAAGCGGTCGGTTTCGGAAATGACCGTGATGTTCCTGATCTTCCAGAGGTCCGATATCACCGTATCGGTCATTCCCGGGGAAATCCATGAATATTTCTGTTCCCCCGTGTTTTTAAAGGGATGCACCAGTATGGTCATGTTCTCCGCGAAAAGCGGGCATGTGATTAAGAGAAGAATGACAGACAAAAGTGTTCCTGTCATTGCAGATATTTCAGGTTGAGATGATGTTCCCAATCGCCTGTCCCCTCTGGAAGAATTTCGAAGGACTCCCCGTTATATGCGAGCCTCACGGGTTGTCCCTTGATCAGCGGGTCCCATCCATGCCCGATGCTGAAACGTATCGCTGACGCCACCATTTCCGGTGTGGGCAGTATATCATGATGGTAGGGATCGATAAAAAGCATTTGGCCATTCTCATGGTCTTTCCTTGCAACAACTATCCAGGAGTTCCTGGTTTCCCAATCGTCGTTCAGATGCCACAGGTATAGCAGGTCATCTACATGGATTTCACGTGTGTTTTTTTGTGGAAATGTCATTGTTCCTGTTTCACAGCGGATTCATTCGTTTTATTTAAAAATACTTATCCACTGGGGACGATCAAGTTTATTTTGGAATAAATGATAAAATTCCGGACAGGCGGAAATTCTTATAATTTTCATGCGCCGAAAAACAGAAATCATGCCGATTTTTTGCGTACTCTCCCGCCCATAAATATATTGACAGACCTCCCTCCCCGTGATACCGGGATATATCAAACTCACACACCGGCAGCAAACCACAACTAAAGGAGACCCCATGAAAGAATGGTTCTACGACGAGATGCGTCAGATCGGCACCGATTACGAAAGCGAAGAGGAAGTACAGAAATACGATGAACGCATGTCACGCTTTCGCAATATTGATGCTGAAATCGTCGAGATCATGGAAGCCACGGGATTGAAGGACGAAGATACCCTGGTGGAATTCGGCTGCGGCACCGGCACCTTCGCCATTGCCTCTGCCAGGATATGTTCCCGAGTGACAGCCGTGGACATCTCTCCGGTAATGCTGGGCCATGTGAAGAACAAGGCCGCGACTGCGGGCCTCTCCAATATCAGTTTCATCAATGCCGGATTCCTGAATTACGAGCATAGCGGTGATCCCGCCGATGTTGTGGTCTCACAGCTGGCCCTCCATCACCTCCCGGACTTCTGGAAAATGGTGGCCCTGAAAAAGATCGGTTCCATGCTGAAGACCGGCGGCAGGTTTTTTCTCAGGGACATTGTCTTTTCCATCAACATGGAAAAGTACGAAAAGAGCATTGATTACGCCGTGGGCCATATGCACGAGACCGCCGGGGAGGACACGGGAAAGAATTTTATCAACCACATTAAAAGTGAATATTCAACCTTTGACTGGATCATGGAGGAGATGCTCTACCGCGCCGGTTTCGAAATCCTTATGGCAGACTATCGTGATAATTTCGTTACCGTGTATTCCTGCGTGAAGGTCCAATCCGGAAAAGAGAAAGCGGCAGTATAATTACAGGTAGGGGGACGGCCATGGGAGAATGGAAACAGACCAGTTGCGTGCTCTGCGCGCAAAACTGCGGCCTTGAGGTTTTCGTCGAGAACAACACGATAGAAAAGGTCCGGGGCGACAAGAAGAATCCCAGGAGCAAAGGCTATGTGTGCAACAAGGGGACAAACATCGCCTTTCATCATCATCACAGCGACCGTCTCACCACTCCCCTGAAAAAAACCGAACAGGGCTTCGTCCCAATTTCATGGGACCAGGCGATCTCTGAAATATCTGAAAAACTGAAAAATATTATCGGCCGGCACGGGCCGCGATCCTTTGCATACATGGGAGGAGGAGGCCAGGGAACCCATTTCGAGGCCGGCTTCGGCATGAGCTTTTTGCGCGGCCTTGGCTCCCGGTATAACTATAACGCCCTCGCCCAGGAGCTCACGGGTTATTTCTGGGTCTGCGGACGCATGATGGGCCGGCAGAACCGTTTCGCCATACCACACGAAGACGGGGCGGATATGATGCTGGCCATCGGCTGGAACGGCATGCAGAGCCACCAGGTTCCCCGTGCTCCCCTGGTGCTCCGTGAATTTGCCCAGAACCCCGACAAACTCCTGGTGGTCATCGACCCGCGCAAATCGGAAACGGCGCGGATAGCCAATATCCACCTTCCGGTGAGGCCCGGCGCCGACGCCCTGCTCTTCCGGGCCATGATCGCCCTTATCCTTGAAAAGGGCTGGGAGGACAGGGAATTTCTGAAAACAAAGGTATCCGGCTTTGACCAGGTCGAGCTCTGGTTCAGGAATTTCGACATCAGGGCAGCCCTGGAAGTCTGCCAGCTCGAATACGACGCGGTGGAGAACCTGTGCGGGCAGCTTGCAACGCGAAAATGGTGCATGCACCCCGACCTGGGCGTGTGGATGAACCGGCACAGCACAGTGACGGCCTACCTCATGATGCTCCTCTCAACTATCTGCGGCAGGTCAGGAGTCCGGGGAGGGAACGTGATCCCGGGAACGGTAGTACCCCTTGGTTCGCACAGTGATGAGCGCGACCCCAAGACCTGGCGCACCGTTCACACGGATTTTCCCGCCATCCTGGGTGCTTTTCCGCCAAACGTTATGCCCGAGGAGATAATGAACGATAATCCCGAGCGGCTCCGCGCGGTGATCACCTGCGCCAGCAATCCCCTTCGCTCCTTTGCCGATACTACGGAATATGAAAAGGCCTTTGCCAGGCTCGACCTCCTGGTTACCATTGAACTGGCCATGACGGAAACGGCGAGAATGGCTCATTACGTGCTTCCCGCCCGAAGCGGCCTGGAGTCCTGGGACTCCACCTTCTTCCAGTGGAACTATCCCGAAATCTATTTTCACCTCCGCAGGCCCGTTGTGGAGCCGGAAGGAGAAAGACAGGAGTGCGGTGAGATATTTACACGCCTGGCCGAGGGCGCGGGCCTGGTACCGGAGATCCCCGAATACCTGAAAAAAGCCGCACAGAAGGACCGCTTCGCCTTTGCCGCAGCCTTCATCTCTTACCTGAAGGCGAACCCAAAAGCCATGAAAAGCCTTCCATTTATCCTGGCGCGGACCCTGGGCGCGAAGTTCGGATCCGCCCACCTTGCCGCGGCATGGGGCATCATCTTCGCCATGCCGGGCCCTTCATGGAAAAATGCCGTGCGCGCCGGGTATCCGATCCGTCCGGCCTTTACCGTACTGTTCCGCCCTCATCATATAGCCAGGGCTATTTTTTACTGCATCAGGTACAGAAGCATCGTGCCCCTTTTCGCCCTGAGCCCGAAAATCGAACAAAGCGAAAGAATATTCCAGGAGCTTCTGGACAAACCCGAGGGGATATGGATCGGCCGGCTCGATCCCGACAGAAACCAAGACGAACTCCGCACGGAAGACGGCAGGATCAATATGTTTATTCCCGAACTCAGTGATTGGGTCATCGGGATCACTCCCGCATCAGAAGCGGCGGAACTGGCCCCGGACCCTGAATATCCCTTCATACTCAACGCGGGGCGTCATACAAACAGGGTGGCCAACACCCTCATGCGCGACCCGGAATGGGTAAGGGGCAAGCGTGCCTGTACCCTGGCAATGAACCCGGAAGACGCCGCCTCTCTCAGCCTTGCCGACGGAGACATGGCCCGTATATCAACGCATGCCGGAAGCGCCGATATAGAAGTTGAATTAACCGATGACACAAGAAAGGGACAGGTTCTTATTCCCCATGGTTTCGGTCTGATCCACGGCGGAAACACCTACGGCGTCAACGTCAACACCCTCACAAAAAACATATGGCGCGACAAACTGGCGGCGACTCCCCTGCATCGGTATGTGCCATGCCGCATCGAGAGAATATCATGAACATGATTGCCGATTATACCTACGAAGAATACCTTGACAGGATACGATCCTTTCACGGCCACCTGGCGCCGGGCATGATAATAGGCGGGTTCATGGTGGACCTTGCCATGAAAAATCTTCCCCCGGGCGAGTTATTTGACGTCATCTGTGAAACGGAAAACTGCCTTCCCGACGCGGTACAGCTTCTTACTCCCTGCACCGTGGGAAACGGGTGGCTCAAAATCATCAATGTGGGAAGATTCGCCCTTTCCTTCTATGACAAGTACACCGGAAAGGGAGTGCGGGTATACATCGACCGGGAACGCCTTGCCGCCCGGCCGGTAATTTACGAGTGGTTCATGAAGCTGAAGACGAAGAAAGAACAGGACAGCGAAGCCCTCTTCAGCCAGATAAAAGAGGCCGGGGCCTCGATCCTCGGCACGTCTCCCCTTCTCATAAGGCGGGACTTCCTGGGAAAAAAATCCTCCGGTCCTGTGGGGGCCTGTCCCTCCTGCGGCGAGCCCTATCCCCTAAACCAGGGCGGAATATGCGGCGGGATGGTGTCGCTTCTGCTCCTGGAAAAACAGACCGCGTTATACTGGTCGGATTTTATAAACATAAATACATTGACACACTTTCTGTCCCGTGATACCGGTCAATAACGGACGCGCAAATCAACAGAAACCGTTGAAAAATCACCATGAAAGAGCAATCTATGACAGTCACCCGCGGCCTCCAGCGGCGGATAAAGCAGCACATAGCGGCCCGCGACCACTCCTTCTTCGCCATTGTACAGCCCGGCTTCGAGGCCGCAGCAGCCCGCGAGCTGGCCGAGCTGGGCATCGGCCCCATGAACGAAACCGTGGAAGGCGGCCTGGAGTTCACCGGGAAACTGGAAGCGTGCTATCGGGTCAACCTCTGTTCCCGAACCATCACGCGTCTTCTCATGAGGATAGCGACATTCCGGGCGGAATACTTCGACAGGTTCCACGACAGGCTGAGGGAAATCCCCTGGGAGCTTTATCTCCGGGACAGAGCCCCTATCTCATTTCACATTACTGCCCATAAATCACGGCTGTACCACACGGGCCGCCTGGCTGAAGAAGCTAAAAAGGCAATAACTTCCCGGTTCAGCGAGTACGGCATGACGCCCTCATGGGAAACCGTTAATGATGAAGCATGGCAGACCGTACACCTGCGCCTGGACCATGACCGGTGCCAGGTAAGCCTGGACACGTCAGGCGATGAATTATACAAACGCGGACAGAAACATCACGTTACCGGGGCGCCCCTGCGGGAGACCCTGGCGGCCCTTATCCTCACCGAGGCCCGCGTGAAGGAATACAACCTGGTCATGGACCCCCTGTGCGGCTCCGGAACCTTCAGCCTGGAAGCGGCGGGCATCCTTTCAGGACAGCTCCCGGCGCCCCGCCGGCATTTCCCCTTCATGGATTGGCCGGCCTTCCGGCCCGCGGCCTACAATCACCTGAAAAAGAGCCTGCAGGCGAAACAGGTCGTGAACCCGGAAGCTCCCTTTATCTTCGCCTCGGACATCAACGACCGGGCCATGGAGGCGGCACGGAAAAATATTTCCGGTGCGGGGCTGGATGGGATAATTTCCCTGGAGAAGCGGGACTTCTTCCGTGAAATACATACGATACCGGCGGAGAAAAAGTGCCTCATCGTATTGAATCCGCCCTACGGGGAACGGCTGCGCAACGATGACGTAAGGGACTTCTATCACCGCCTGGGAAAAACGCTCCGCGAGGATTACGGCCGGTGCGGTGTGGCCGTCATAGTTCCCGGTCTCGAGCAGGAAAAGGCCCTGTCCCTTCACCAGGACAGGAAGATTCTCTTCATGAACGGCGGCATCAGAGTAGCCCTGCTGATCAGGGACGGGTTGTGAATTCCCGTCCCTGGGACTGAATCTTACTTAATCAATACTGTGTTTTTCAATGATCCAGTTGAATGTCACGAAATCGCCATTAATAATGTATTCGTTGCCTGCAAGATACACATGTCCCGCGTTATCAAAAGCGAAGGAGACATAGTCTTTATAAGTGCCGGTCTTCACAAGGGTCAGTTCTCTGGTGAATGCCAGGATGCCATCAGCAGCATATT
Source organism: Spirochaetae bacterium HGW-Spirochaetae-1 (assembly GCA_002839375.1). Classification (NCBI taxonomy): domain Bacteria; kingdom Pseudomonadati; phylum Spirochaetota; species Spirochaetae bacterium HGW-Spirochaetae-1. The sequence continues at coordinate 133,412 of PGXY01000005.1, forward strand.
TTTTTATCACATAGGATGTTCCATCGACCGTCTCAAAATATCCCAGAACATAGACATTATCATCGCCATCGATATACAGGTCCAGGGCAATATCCGAACCTCCGTCAACGCTCTCCGAAGTAGTATTACCAATAAGCATCGAGGCTGGATCATCATCATTCAGGTCGCTATCATATTTTCTTACAGCCCATTCCTGATAAATCGAAGTATTTTGGGAATAATAAGAACCGACCGCATATACTGCATCCGAACCATTTAGGGAAAGTGCCTTTACCTCATCGGGAAGACTGAGAATTCCGGGATAATCCAGGGCTTGTGTGCCCAGGGTCCCGTCATCTCCATTTATCCTGATGATCCACCAGTCACTGTTACTGTTCACATAGGCCGTTCCGGCAGCATAGATATCATCGTTCGCGTTTACATCCAGCGCATAGAGATAATCATGCGTGGATTTATCAAAAGTTGACAGGTACCCGGTAGCCCAAACATATGAATGCGTTTCACCGGCAAATTTCATAATTCCATAATCAACCTCATGATCCGCCGCAGTATTGTAAAAATATCCCCCAACAACAATATTACCATCATGATCAATGACAATACTTGTAGAAATATCATCTCCTGACTGGAAATTATTTTTATAGTCCCACAGCTCGGTGCCCGAAGGATCGAACTCCTTTATCCACCAGTCCATATGGGTCACCGTGGAGCCGCCCGGTTCAACATTCGTTCCATATCCCACAACATAGACATTATCTTCGGCATCAAAAGCCAGGTCACGGATCTCATCGTTGCCGCCGTTGCCGTCGAGTTTCTTTTCCCACTTGAGACTGCCCTTTGGGCTGAACTTTCGCAGCCACCAGTCCATCTTCGTGTCGTCCCCGGCCAGGTTGAATCCCGAACCGGCCAGATACACATTTCCCTCCACATCAACGGCAACTTTTTTCAGGAGGGGGAAATAAACACCGAAATCAGCTACCGGCACCGCACCTGCCGTTACCGTGGTATCCCAGGACGGGCTGTCACCGCACGCCCCCACCGTTGCGGAAACGCAAAACAAGAAAGAAAACCATACAAAAAAACGTTTCATAAAGACTCCATGTATTTATTTTATTAAACTAAACACAATAATGATAATGAACACTATCAATTTTTAACCCATTATCATTATACTATTACCTGCTAAAAGCGACATAAGGACAAGATTTTTTTTATTTTTCCACCATCCCTGTGTCCCTCTTGACCTGCGTCAAGGACAGACTCATCCCTTTCATATTATATTTCAAAGAAATGAGGAGAATAGTATGGTAACCAGAAAACTGAAGGACGCACCGGTAATGGAAAACGCCCACAACGTGGATGCCCGGAACCTCTACAACGAAGAAAGCGCCATGGTGACGATAATCACCCTGAGGCCCGGCCAGTCCCTGAAGCGTCACATAACACCCGTTGACGTGGCCTTTTATGTTCTGAGCGGTACAGGGATCGTGGAAGTCGGCGATGAGAGGGAAGCGGTGAGTGCCAACACCCTGATAGAAAGCCCGAAGGACATCATGCACTGCTGGTACAATGAAAGCGGCGAGGACCTCCGCTTCATGGTCATCAAGGCGCCGAGACCGGCGAAGAAAACCGTTTTTGTGGCGGGATAAAATTTGTTAAATTTTTCCCTGGCTAACCAGCCGGGCGAAGTTTTCAAAAGAACGGTCATAGGTTCTCTCGGCGTCGGCCGGGAAGAAGCAGGCTGGGAGCTGCCTGGACCGGAGATGGTATGCCACACAGTCACAGCATATCCCCTTGCGGGAGCAGGGTTCATAGGAACAATTACAGTTCTTCAGGTTTGTTTCTTTTTTACATTCCATTCATCATACCTCAGGCGCGTTATCGCGGTCCCACAAGCTTATCCATGTTCAGTATATCGCGCAGGGCTAAATGGGAGTTGTGTACGTTTTCGGCGAGAAAATTATAGTTGAGCGTATCAGGCGTATCACCCGGTGTATGGTAATTCTTGTTCCGGTAGTATCCCGAGTCGGAAAGCATAATGGCGGGATATCCCCGGGCAACAAAGGATCGGTGGTCCGAGAGGTCCATGCCCGGAATTGAGGCAGGTCCCACTATATCATATATCTTTCGTTTGGCGGCGGCATTATAGACATCCTTCCAGAGACTGACATAGGGTGAGCTCGAGGGAAGAGAAAAGACTCCCAGGTAATCCCCGAAAGGGGGTTTGTTCCTCTTCATTTCCTCCAGGGGAAATTCCTGGGGACATTTTTTACTGCCGAAGCCGATCATCTCCAGGCATATCATGAGCTCGATATTCTCATTTCTCTTTTTACATCCCGCCGAATACTGCATGCTCCCCATGAGTTCCGAGCTGAAAAAAGGCGGCTCTTCAAGGGTAAAAGCCACGAAGCGCACGGTTTTCTTGTAACGGTACGGCGAAAGCAGCCGGTAGAGTTCCAGAAGACCGGCGATGGCCGAGGCATTGTCATCGGCACCGGGAGAATCTTCTATCGTATCGTAATGGGCACCAACAACGATAATATCATCGGGCCTGTCATAACCCGTGATCTCCACGGCCACATTGGCCACTTCCATGCCGTTGGCCGTGTATTTTTCGTCCCAGGGCTCATGACCGAATTCCCTGAAATAATCTTTAATGTAATACCTGGCATGGTTGAGATGGTCATATTGCCGCAGCGTCCGCTCGCCCAGTTCGCCGGCGAGAAAATATACATGATCCATAACATTGGCCACGAGCTCACGGCGGACCTTCTTGTTTTCCGTTAATAAAACTGATGCAAACATAGGATTACCCTGATTAAATTCTGTATGTACGTACCTGTAACCGGTGTGCACATTATCATAAAGTAAAGTATTATTAATCAAGAAATTAATTCCGACGGGCATATTTATTGCCTAAATACGAAATTCCTCGACTCCACAAACCACCCTTTTTGCTTGACAGTATCCCGCACGTATAAATATATCATTTCCGGATTTAATTTTCCTGAATAGGGTACGGACCGGTTAAATCCTTGACTAAAATGATGTTTCATGATAGAAAATCACTATACATGATATAGAAAACTGACAGAGCTGAGGCACTACAATGGAAATTTTTGATGGTTTCATATCGGCCGTGGCAAGCGAATTCAAAATACGCTTTCACAAGGACAACCAGGGCAACTATACTACGAACATCGAATTCGATAATAACCGCTCACAGGAAATTCTTATCACCCTCACCAGGGATGAGTCGGGCGACCGTATTATCAATTACTACTCAATAATCGGAAAACTTAAAAATGACCTGTGCGAACTTTATAAATACTGTCTTCAGCAGAACACCACGTTTGATTACGGCGGGATAGCGCTGCTTAACGATACGCTCATTCTCAGGAACACCGTCCTGCTTCAGGACTGCGATCCTCACCGCTTCATGAAGTCCCTCACCTACATAGCGGCAAAAGCCGATGAACTGGAGGAGCTTTTCATCAAGGACAATATTTATTGAACGGCGAATGTCCTGTATAAATAGGACAGCTTTTCCGTGATCATCCTGTTGTAAGACCTGTTCCTCGGCTCAACGGGCTTCATTCTCCATGCGGGGCTCACCGCTAAGAGCGCGTCGTAGAGCTGCCACTTGTACTGAAACTCCATCCCTTCAAGAGTCTTAAGGGTCTTCATACGTTCCGACCTGAGCCAGTTGTTTTCCAGTTCCCTGTCCAGGAGCGCGAGGTTCACCCGCATGGGATGGACCTCGGAAAAACCGATGATCCGATCGATTACCCCCTGTTCCAGGCCCATGTCACTTTCCTTAAGCCTTTCGCTGAACGATACGGCGTCATCAAACTCGACATTGACTAAAAGATCAATGGCAGGCACGTATACGTTCTCTTCATGCAGTTTTACCGCCACCTCTGGTGTTATGCGGTAGCTAACGGGATTATACACCACCATATTGAACACATTCTGTATAAAAAAAAGCGAGATAAAACTCAGGAGACAGGCTATTATCGGTGTGGTAACCCATCCCGACGCTATTTTCCCCACGAGTCGGAAGTTGATACCCCTCCCGCCCTGGACTATGCCAATTCCCAGCACGGCACCCACCACGGCCTGAGAGCTCGATACAGGCACCAGGGGAAAGCTGGGGAGATTATAGGCGATAAGCCAGGACTCAAGGGCTTCCGACGCGAAGATGAAGAGCACCAGGCTCGTGGACAGCACCACCACCAGGGCGGCAATGGGGCTCAGTCTTACGATACCACTCCCCACGGTTTTCATCACCCTGTATGAATACGAGGCCACGCCGGCAGCAATGGCTATTCCTCCCAGGATGAAGAGCTGATCTCCCGGAGAAAGACGGACCAGTAATAAATTCAGCGGCCTGAAGGGAGACACGGAGAGAAAGACGCCCATGACATTGGCGATATTATTGGCCCCCAGTGAATAGGAGCCGAAGGCACCGGCGACGATAAAAGCAATCCTGGTATATATGTCCAGTTTCAGCATGTGCATCTTTGACCGGTTCAGCATCCATTTTACGGCTAGATATATCACAATGGAGAAAAGGGCCGCCAGGACCGGAGAGGCTATCCAGGTTATGACAATGCCGCGCAGCGATCCCATGTCCGTCAGGGAACGGGAAAAAAAGTTCCAGCCTATGATGGACCCCACTATGGCCTGCGAGGTCGATACGGGAAGCTGAAGCCTGGTCATCCAGAACACCGTGACTGCGGCGGCCAGGGCAACCATGAAGGCCCCGGCAATCTCATTCACGCTGCCCAGGCGGTCCAGTGTGCCGGCGGCGCCGGCTCCCGATATTCCCGCCCCCAGGATGATGAATATGCTGCCGATTATAGCGGCCGTTCGGAACTTCAGCATCTTGGAACCCACAGCTGACCCGAATACATTGGCCGCGTCATTGGCGCCAAGGGACCAGCCAAGGAAAATACCACTGGATAAATAAAGAAGGAAAGCCACTATACTACCCTTTTAATCGTCGCTATGTTAAGCCGGTCCGCCACCTGCAGCGCCTCATCGGCCAGGTTGTCGATGCGCCTTATGAAACCGCCGAGCTGAGTCTTGCAGGCCAGTTCAATATCCATGGCAAAAAGATCGCGCTTGATTTTTTCCGTCTGCGTATCGGCCTCACGCTCATAAAACTTCACCAGGTGCAGATGGTCCTTCACGGCATTGATGTCATAAAAATAGGCGCGCACCGCGTAGACCAGGGATTCCACGGCCTTGTTCACGGGCTCCGCCAGCTCCAACATTCCTTTCCCGATATTTTCCGGCACCCAGGGTCTTTCGATGGAAAATTCCAGCATGGTGGACTTGGCACTGTCGGCAATATAATCCATGTTCTCCAGGAGGCCCAGAACATCACCGCGCGATTCCGGAATGAGGGTCTGTTCATAGAGCTGGCTCTCAATGTCCTTGCGCACGGCATCGGCCTGATTTTCTATCTGCTTCAAGGATATGAAACGGTTTTCGAACTCATCGTACCGTTTCTCCAGGTAGAGTTTCAGGGCCAGTTTAAAGAGCAGGCTCGATTGGGCCGTCAGATCTATGAACTGGTCTATTTTTCGAATGAGTTCGTTGGTCCGGTTAAAAAGCGTATGCATGGTGTCGCCCTTACCTTTTTGATGACTGTTAAAAACAGATTGTATATAGATGTTGAGGGGCGGTATATATACGTAGGGGCGGGTTTCAAACCCGCCCCTACGTATATATACCGCCCTTTATCATATTATTCTTTTGTCATATAGCTTTCAGCGTACCGGTCATGACCCTGTACCTCGTTGAGAAGTTTCAGGGCCTTGTCCTTCGATGACAGGGGCCCGATCCTGACACGAAAATACTGCCTTCCGTTAACCTTTGTTCCGTCCATGAAGGCGTCATACTGCAGCTTCTTCAGACTGCTTACCTCTCCCTGGGCTTTACTTTTTTTATCATAGGACGCCACCTGAATGACATATCCATGCCCTCCCCTTTCGGACTGGATTTCATCATTGGCCACGGGGACAATGGTGCTCTTCTTTTTCTTCGAGGCGGTGGTTTTATTCCTGTCGGTCTTATTCATTTTTTTCACCACTGCCTTATGCTTATCCGATTTTTTCGCTTTCTCCTTCGGTGGATCAATGACGGCATGGTCCGAACGGCCCACCTGCTTATCATCCCTGGCGGGTTGAATAATCTCATTTATATTATCCGTAGTGAGAATATCGCCATTGCCACGGTTCTCCGTGGCCACGAGGCTGTTATCCCCTTTTTTGTCCTTGCCATCGGTCTTTTCCAGCTCGGCAATGGCGCTGTCTATGGGACCGGGATTCATCTCACTGTGCGGTGGGTTGGGGATATTCTGGTCCGTCAGCCCGGGCACCCTCTGGTCATTAAAAAGCATATCGCTCTGGGAGAGTTTCTCCCCCTCATTTCCGCCATCCTTGATGAAATTCATGCCAAGGAGAAAGGAGATGACGATTAATCCCGTTATCACCGAAGCGAGAATCACGATGCGGGGCGTATCAAGGTGGAGCAGATACATGCTTTTTTCCCTTACTCTCTCGTTATTTGATTCAAAATGTTCCATATTTCCACAACCTGCCTTTTGGTATTTTCCATAGAGCCCGAATTATCTATTATATAATCGGCCATTTTCATTTTTTCTTTTAGCGGAATTTGATGACTCAGGCGGTCCCGTATCTCGCTTTCGGTGATTGCATCCCGTTTCATACCCCTGTCTATGACCTGAATCGGGTCGGCAAAAACAACGATATTCTTGTCCATTTTTTCATTAAAACCGGTCTCAAAGAGAAGCGGCGTATTTATCATATAAATATGGTTCGATTCGGATTCCTCAAGTACGGTTTTGAGAATAAGGGGATGGGTGATGCTATTGAGGCGCCGCACCTTCTCCTCATACTTAAATATCTCCATGGCAAACTCCCTTCTTTTCAGCGTACCGTTCTCATGAAGCCAGGAGTCGCCGAATTCACTGACGATGGCCGCAAGCCCGTCGGTTCCCGGCTCTACAATATTTCGGGCGATGATATCAGTATCAATGACCCGGGCACCCAGTTCCTGGAACATACTGCAGACCGTTCCCTTACCCGATGCGAAAATTCCTGTTACACCGATTCGCATATATCCTTGCCTCCTTTCGGCATGTCATTTCAACAGATCCCGGAGTTTTGTGATAGCCCTTTCGCGCCGGGTATCACGCCCTTCCCCGAGGGAATGCCTCATCACCTCGTCAAAGACATCCCTGTCCCCGAGCAGTGACAAGATGCGCTCACGGGACAGGAGGGAATCCAGTCCCGGCAATCGGCCCGCGGCCCTTTCCGCCAGGGCGGATTTATCCACGGCTGGAGGACATTCCCCGAGAAAATCCTCCATATCAGCATCAGCGGCTCCCCGCAGTCCGATGCGGGAGCCATGGAGCCTGTATATCCTGCCTTTACCGGCCCGGACAATATAATCCTCAAGCCTATCCCTATAATGAATGAAGGCCTTGCGGCTGAATATCCCGTCATGCCGGAATCCCCGGCTCGATTTCATGACATAGTTGAAGTTGGCCGTTTCCACGGGAGACAACCTGTTCTGAAAATAACGGGTGTAGCGGCGCTGATAGGCTGTGCCACGGGCATATATATCATAATTGATAAAGGAAAAATCAAATCCTGCCAGCGCTATGGTGGAAAATCCCATGGAAACGGCAAGACACAACGCGTCACCGGCCACGGACCCCGTTCCCGAATCAACGGACCCCACAACGCCGGGATGCAGTTCCTCCAGGACCTGGCTCAGGGGATGACTGTTCAGGGAAAGCCAGGTCCGGCGGCATTTAATGCGCGTCAGCACCAGGGGATTGGACGACACTGAAACGACAAAAAGGACATCAGGAACCGAAACATCCTGAAAATGCTCGGCGATATAGGGCTGCGGATCGATGCTGATGCATATGTCGGGAACAATACGGGCCTGCTGGAGCACCGGCAGGGCCGAGTCCACGGCGATAATAAAAAAACGACCGGCATGCTCTCTTATTCGATCCAGGCTCTTCTCCAGGGAAGGGCCGGGCGTTACAATGAGAACGGGCATTCCTGCGCAAAGCCCGAAGAGGGACCTGACGGGAAAGAATCCCTCCATGTGTCCCAGCATCTTTATTATATTCCGCATGAAAAGAGGACCGAAGGCCCGTACCGTGGCGCCGCTGCCGGCCTTCCTGTTTATCATGGACTGTATAGCCGATCGGACCCCCGTATAGTATTCGGGGAATATCCTCATGGATGCGGGATGTTCCACGACCCTGATCCCCCGTATCTCGCTAAAATCAATGAGGCTGTCCAGGATAGCCTGCAATTCATGGATGTCCTTTCCCAGGATGAAATGGACATTCCGTGATCCGGTCAGAAAAACGGTAAGGTTATCCCGGGCCACATGCTCCTCCAGGCCCGTAAGAAAATCGATGCACAGGATAAGCCTGTACCGGGAAAGATGTTTTTTCAGCGGCACCAGGTGATATCCCAGTCCTGTTCCCAGGACAATGAGAATATCATGGACACCGGGCTCCAGTTCCTTTTCAAGGGACGCGGCCTCCCGCGACGGATACATTTTACTGTGCAGAGGCCAGGTGCCTTTTTCATCGATTACGATAAGAGTCTGGTGGTCTTCCCTGCTCTCTATCAGCTGATATGTAATATTTTCCCCCATCATCAATCACATTATCGACGAAAGAGGTAAATCACGGAAGAATACGCCCATGATCCGGATAAAAAATCCACTCCTGCGAAAAAAATACCCTGTAGAATGAACTGGTATCGAGAAAATTAAGAATTCATTATTTTTTTAGAAACTTCTAAATAAATTAGTTGACTCTAATATTATTGCTGATTTCACATTTCCCTGATACGCAGTATATTATTAGATAACAAGGATAACAGGCTTTACCATGACACTGGCTGATCTGAAAAATGGTGAAAAGGGAACAATAACGAAAGTCCTGGGACGCGGCGCCTTCAGGAAACGAATCATTGAAATGGGCTTTGTCAGGGGAAAAGAAGTAGAAGTCATTAAAAACGCCCCACTGAAAGACCCCATTGAGTACCGCATCATGGGCTACAATGTATCCCTGAGAAGAAACGAGGCCCGTCTCATCGAAGTATACAGCCAAAAAAAACAGGAACCCCTTCCAAGCAGTCACACCGTGGAAGAAAATTCCAAAATACCGACAGAGCCCAATCCCCATGAGCGTCCGCGATGGGGAAGGCTCATCAACATGATACGGAACGGCGGAGGCAGGCATTATACCGACGAAGCTCCCGACGGCCCGCACACCTTCCGGGGAATTGAAAGGCACCGCAGGTGGAGGGGCCGCCGCTTTAACAGGCTCCACCCTGGCGAGGCTCCGGACCGGGATCTGAATAAAAATGCGCTGCAGAAAATCCGGACGATAAACATTGCCCTCGTGGGAAATCCCAACTGCGGCAAGACAACTCTTTTCAATTATCTCTCGGGGTCCCGTGAAAAGGTGGGTAATTACGGCGGGGTGACCGTGGAGGCCAAGAAGGCGCAGTTCAGGGTGCACTCATATCACTTCAACGTTATCGATCTTCCCGGCACCTATTCCATCACGGAATACACGCCCGAGGAGCTCTTTGTCCGCAATTATATATTCGATGAAAAACCCGATGTGGTAATCAATGTCATCGACTCGTCAAATCTCGAACGGAACCTGTATCTCACCACGCAGCTCATAGACATGGATATTAAAGTCGTCGTGGCCCTTAACATGTTTGACGAGCTGGAGGGGAAAGGTGACACCTTCGATTATGAAACCCTGGGAAGGATGATAGGCATTCCCTTTGTCCGGACCGTAAGTACACGGGGCGACGGTGTCGATGATCTCATTAAAAAGGCCATAGACGTATATGAAGACCGAGACAAAACCGTACGGCACATCCACATCAATTACGGAACCGAAATAGAGAGATCCATCACAGCCATCCAGGACAGAATAAAAATCGAGGAAAACTTTCCTCTGACCGATATCATATCCTCGCGTTTCCTCGCCATCAAACTCCTGGAAAAGGACAAACCCTCGGAAGAGAAAATTTTCCGGCACTGCGCAAACCGCACGGAGATATTCCACGAGACCGCGGCGGAGATCATGCGCCTCGAACAGCTCATAAAAGAGGACAGTGAATCCATCATATCCGACGCAAAATACGCCTTCATCGCCGGCGCGCTGAAGGAGACCTTCAGGCCGGCCCGGCGTCCGCGCATGACCGGCAGTGAAAAAATAGATTATATCGTTACACACAGTCTCTTCGGCATTCCTCTTTTCATATTCTTCATGTGGCTCACATTCCAGATGACCTTCACCCTGGGTGATTACCCCATGGCATGGATAGATACAGCCATGGGACTGCTCTCGGCCTTCGTGTCCCATACCATGCCGGCCGGCCCGCTGAAGTCACTCATCGTGGACGGTATCCTTGCCGGCATCGGTGGTGTTATCATCTTTCTCCCCAATATTCTGATTCTCTTCTTCATGATCTCCTTCATGGAGGACACGGGCTACATGGCCAGGGCCGCCTTCATTATGGACAAGGTGATGCACCGGATCGGGCTGCACGGCAAATCCTTCATTCCCATGCTCATGGGATTCGGATGTAACGTACCGGCCATCATGGCCACTCGCACCATCGAAAGCAGGAACGACCGGCTCCTGACCATGATCATCATACCCTTCATGTCATGCAGCGCCCGGCTGCCCGTATACGTCCTTTTCATCAGCGCCTTTTTTTCCGAAAACAAGGGAAGCATGCTCTTCCTCATATACGCCATAGGCATCCTCACCGCGGCGCTGTCGGGCATACTGCTGAAGAAATCCCTTTTTAAAAGCAGTGATATCCCCTTTGTCATGGAACTTCCTCCTTACCGGATGCCGAAACTACGGACCATCACCAGGCACATGTGGGAGAAGGGAGCGGAATACCTGAAAAAAATCGGGGGCATCATCCTTGTGGCCTCCATTATCATATGGGCCCTGGGCAACTATCCCCTTGATCCAAAGCTGTCCCGCGATTACGAAAAAGAAATTTTTCAGACCGGCGAACGCTACGATGTCATGATCACGGCAGCGCAAAAAAAGGCTGTGAATAACAACAGAACCTTCACCGCGCAGAATCTCCTGCGGGAAAAGGGCGAGAGGATAAATTTGCTAAAATACGATCGTGAGAGCGAGCGGCTTTCCCTGTCATACATAGGCCGCATAGGGCACCTGGTGGAACCCGTCATGCGCCCCCTGGGATTCGACTGGAAAATGAGCGTCAGCATCATGACGGGCCTGGCGGCCAAGGAGGTCGTCGTGGGCACCATGGGCGTGCTCTACCATGCCGGGGGCAGCGACAGCAAGGAGACCAGCACGCTGATAAACAACCTGCGCAATGCCGACAACCACCGTGAAGGCCGGGATCGCGAGGCGGCCCTTACCCCTCTCTCGGCATTCACGTTCGTGCTCTTCATCCTGCTCTATTTCCCCTGCGTGGCCGTACTCGCCACAATCCGCCGTGAATCGGGGACCTGGCGCTGGGCCCTCTTCTCAGCCCTCTATTCCACAACCGTGGCCTGGCTCATTTCATTCATGGTTTACCAGGCGGGAAAATACCTCATAGGGATTTTATGATGATTCAGAACATAACAACAATTATAATTATTGCTCTTGCGGCGCTCTATGCCCTGTGGAAATTGATACGCTTTGTAAGGAGGCCCGATGAAAGCGCCTGCACGCCGGAGAAATGCTCCACGTGCACCATGAAGGGGCCCGGCTGTGAGGAAAAAATAACAGCTACCAAAGATAGAGGATAATACTGCCGCTGACAGGGTAAACATTTTACTCTTTTTTGTACAAAAACATGGGGGGTTTCCCCATAAAAATAATATGCCTTTCCCCAATAAATTATTATATTTTCATCTATTGCTATTCACTACCTGACACAGTACATTAATATTGTAAATTTCTTAAGTTTAGTTTTACCCTGATTTTTTATTTTGTTGTGTGATACTTTTCACAGGGCTGAAGCAATTCAGCCCTTTTTTTTTCCCCGTGTACAACTGCAATCTCCCCAACAGCGCGACGTATAAAAACCAGGATTTTCCCTGTAATCCATAATGATAGATAAAAGGACTTACCGGCCCGGAAGAACACAGAGAATCATGAACAAGAAATCGCAGTTTAAAAACTAGAATTAAGGGGAATAAGCGTCTTTGCAAAAAGGTGACGAGGAATAGAGAAAGTATTCTGAAACAAAGGCGGCCGGCAGCGGGGGTCTGCTGTTTTACCGCCGGCCGCAATATATATTTTTAGAATTTCAGGGGCAACTACGCATTTCCTCTCCGGGTAATAATATTTCCGTCCTCCCCGCTTCGTTTCATCAAGGGAACCGGATCTAATCCGGGGAGGCCTTGTATGGATGATAATATATCCTCATGTCCGTTTTTACCCACTGCCGGCTCTGCTTTAGCACGGGTAATTTTAGCGGCAACATTTGCATAATGGCGTCCCCGGAAAACAAGCTCAATCGCAACAGGCAGCGTGAATATTCCGAACCTGAATGACTTGAGGATAAACCATAACGCCTGGACGCCGAATGATGAGAAGAAAAGTTTTACCAGCTCGATAATGAGCCTCGTCCTGTTGGGATTATTAGTAATCCTTGCCATTGCCAGGTCCCATTTCCACGGCACCGACCGGTCAAAGCCGGTAATTTTCATATCCGGCAGCCTGCTGATGAGCGTCAGTGCGCGGGCGAAATAGTTCCGGGGCTCATAGGTTTCAGATATGACACGACGGTAACCCTCAATCAGTTTGTCCGCCTGCATCCTGGGTATGAAATTAAGGACGGTATCAACGTTGTCGCCGCTGTGCGGGTTTTCCATCACCAGAAGCCTGTCTTCCCGCTCCAGCCGTTTGTACAGATCTGTATTCGGCATCGCCGCCAGCAATCCCGTCATGCTCTGTGCGATTCCATTCTCCCGGACAAACTCCAGCTGCCGGTCGAAGACGTCATCCGTATCGGTATCGAACCCCAGTATAAATCCAGCCATCACCTCTATCCCCGACCGCTGTATTTTTTCGATGGCGGCCTTCATGTCGCAGGAGGCGTTCTGTTTCTTGTTGGTCGCCAGCAGTGTGGCGGAATCGGGCGACTCAATGCCGACAAAAACTGAGGTGAAACCCGATCTCGCCATCAGGTCCAGGAGATCATTGTCAGCTGCCAGGTCAATGCTCGCTTCCGTGAATAAAAGATAGGGATATTTCCGTTCCTGCTGCCAGTCTGCAAGGAGACGGAGCATCTCCTTGACGGTCTTTCTATTGGCTATAAAGTTGTCATCTACGATGAACAGGCGACCGCGATACCCTGTTGCGTAAAGTGCTTCAACCTCTCTCATGAATTGGGCCGGTGACTTGGTTCGCGGAACGCGGCCGAACATCTGGATTATATCACAGAATTCGCAGTTGAACGGGCACCCCCGGGAGAACTGGAGAGCCATCGAGGCGTAATCGTAGGGACGTATCAGGTCAAAACGCGGCGGCGGGGTAAGGGCAAGTGCCGGTTTATCCTTATTATCATAAACCTTTTTTGCCTTTCCCTGTTCATAGTCACGCAGGAATTGGGGAAGATTATTTTCGGCTTCATACAGGATCAGGTGATTGATCTTATCCGATTCGAGATAGTCGCGGCCCGGTTTCCCATAGGCTGATTGAACAAAAGGCCCGCCGGCGACAATGGTTTTACCGAGTTCATGACAGGTGCCGACAATTTTCACAAAGGATTCCCGGTGAATCCACATGCCGGTGAGAAATACCATATCACTCCATTTCACTGCCTCTATGTCCAGATCACATACATTCAGGTCGATTATTTTGACGTCATAATTTTCGGAAAGCATGGCAGCCACGGTCATCAATCCCAGCGGAGGCATGACTGTCCTGAATCCGGCTGACTTAAGAGAACTGTCATGGCTCCAGAAGGATTGCGGTGTTTTCGGCTGGATCATTAACGTGTTTATTTTTTTCATTATGTTTTCCTTTCCATTGATTTCAGGCCCGACGGGTCATTTAATCCATTTTGCTTCATAAAACCTCCTTTTGATTAATCACGTTTATTAAAAGCATTCTCATATAGCTATCAAAACATAATATACTTATTGCTTGTTATTGCGTCAATATATTATGCTTTTTTTTTAGCATTTTATTTTGCTTTTACTTTAGCCAATTTTATAATTTTATTATTGACATCATCACTGCTTATATTATCAAAATAAAATTGCTGCAACACCATGTTACTTACGGAGGCATTATGGCTGTCATCAGGAAAGACCAGAAAGAACAACTGAAGAATGTTCTATTGAGGGTGAGCATACCGGCGGCATTGATGAGTGAATTGAAAAAAACTCAAAAGCTTTGCAAGGATAACAAGTTGTATTTTGATATCAAACCGGATATAATCGCTGCTCTTGAAAAGGCAATAGAAGAAGCCATTAATATAGTAAATTCTGAAAAGAAAAGCAAAAATAAGTAAATTCACTGCATACGTCATTTTCCCGATGAAGGGTCAAATAACGTATAAACAAATGGAAATTCAAATGTTCTGAGATCAATTATATTCATTGACAGTTTTTCCTTCAATGACAAAGATTGCGGCATTCCTTTGAGCTCCCGGCAATGTCCGGAGAAAAACATTAACCATGCTGAATACAATAAAATCAATTTTCGCAAAAATATTTGCGCCGGATCTCCTGGTAAAATTCGCCGATTTTCTCGACAACCGGTTCAAATTCCCCTGCATTCCCATGCGGTTCGGCTGGGACTTTATCATCGGGCTCGTGCCCGTGGCAGGGGATGTGGTTTCAGCGGTGATTTCGGGATATATCGTCCTGGCCGCCTTCCATCACCGCGTCAGGCCGCTGATCATCGGACGCATGATTTTCAATATCCTGCTGGACCTGATCATCGGGCTTGTTCCTGTAATTGGCGACTTCTTCGACGCGGGCTGGAAGGCCAATATCCGGAACGTGCGGCTGCTCATAAATGAGATTGAAAAACGCCAGGTTATAGTCGCACAGCCATCCAAAAGAATATCCCCATCATAAGCAAGGGTGATAAAATTTCCGGCTTTTTTAAAAATACGATCTGGTAGTCTGATTAAAAAAAGCCGGTCGCATATTATAAATTCAATTGCAAAAAACATCATTACAATTCTAAAGTAGTACTTTAGAATTGTAATACGAAATCAGTCTGCATTATTTATTGCTTGACGGCAATAAATTTCATGCATATTATTTATGCAGTTAAAAACAGTTATGTTGAAAATTCAAATCGATATACATGCATCGGAGAGAGCGGCTGAACGGGGCGTATCAATTGAGGAAATCGAAGATGTAATCCATACCGGCCATCCCGTTCCGGCGAAACAGGGAAGATCTGCGAAAAGCAAGGTCTTCGATTTTAACAGGGAAAGAAACGGTAAATTCTATAAACATAAATGTGTTGAAGTATATTACCTGATTGAAAACAATATAATAATTACCGTAACCGTTTACGCATTCTATGGAACATGGGAGCACCAAAATGAACATAGTATATAACAACAAAACCGACCTTCTCTATATGCGGATCGACGATTCAAAGCATGAAATTACAAATAGAAGGGTTTCCGAAGATGTAGTTCTTGACATAGGCGAAGATGGGAAAATTGTCGGCATCGAGATAATGGATGCCTCAAAAAATATCAATCTGAAAAATATTCTGCCCGTCAGCTACAGCGTTTCCGTGTGATGGATTTACCGGCCTGATTCTTTTTCATCCCATAATACAAATATTTCAGACTGACAGCGCAGGCATATCATGGCACTGATGAATCTCCAGAACATAACACTCGCCTTCGGCGGCCCGGTTCTTTTTGACGGCATCGGCATACAGATCCAAGCCGGGGAAAAAATCTGCCTCCTGGGACGCAACGGTTCGGGGAAATCAACGCTTATGAAAATCATCAGTGGAACCCTGGAACCGGACTCGGGACGGGTTATCCGCGATGACCATGTAACCACGGCATTTCTTTCGCAGGAAGTCCCCGATGACATCAGGGGAAGCGTTTATGACTGTATCGCCTCGGGATACCTTCCTCACCATGACGGTGATGATCATCTTGACACCCACCAGGAAAAACACAAACACACTCAGACCGACCGGATACTGTCCCTTCTTTCCCTTGATCCCGAACCGCGCTTTGAGACCCTCTCGGCGGGAATGAAACGAAGGGTACTCCTGGGACGGACCCTGGTGAACGATCCCCATATCCTGCTGCTCGATGAGCCAACGAACCACCTGGACATGGATTCCATTGAGTGGCTCGAGACCTTTCTCTCCCGCTATGAAAAGACCGTCTTCTTTGTGACCCATGACAGGATGTTTCTCCAGAAAATCGCCAACCGCATCATCGAACTCGACCGGGGGAAACTCTATGACTGGAAGTGCGATTACAAAACCTTCCTGCAGCGGAAGGAAGCATGGCTCGAATCGGAAGAAACACAGAATGCCCTTTTCGATAAAAAACTTGCCGCCGAAGAAATATGGATCAGGAAGGGAATCAAGGCGCGGCGCACACGCAACGAGGGAAGGGTCCGGGAACTGGAAAAAATGCGCCGCGACAGATCTCTGCGCAGGGAACAGCAGGGTTCCGTGAAAATGGAAATCCAGCAAACGGAAAGATCGGGCAAACTGGTCATTGAAGCGGAAAATATTTCCTTTGGTTACGGCGAGCAGGATATTATAACGTCCTTCTCGACAACAATACTCCGCGGGGACCGCATCGGCATTATCGGGCCAAACGGCTGCGGCAAAAGCACACTCATCAGGATACTACTGCAGGACCTGGCGCAGCGGACAGGAACCGTGAAGCATGGAGCCCGTCTTGAAACCGCCTATTTCGACCAGCTCAGGAACAGGCTCGATGAAAATAAGACCGTCAGAGAAAACGTTACGGACGGGAATGAGATTATTGATTTCAACGGCGGGAAAAAGCACATCATAGGCTACCTGCAGGATTTTCTCTTTACTCCGGACCGCATCAACATGCCGGTCAAGGCTCTTTCCGGCGGAGAAAAGAACCGACTGCTCCTGGCCAAACTTTTTACCCGTCCGGCTAACCTCCTGATTCTCGATGAGCCCACCAATGATCTTGACCTTGAAACGGTTGAACTGCTCGAAGAACTGCTCCTTGATTTCAACGGCACCCTCATCCTGGTAAGTCATGACAGGGCCTTTTTAAACAATGTAGTAACAAGCACCCTGGCCTTTGAAGAAAATGGCGCAATACGGGAATGCGTCGGCGGCTATGATGACTATAAATCCCGGAACACCTCTCCTGAAATTAAAAAACCAGGGAAGAATACCCGGGAGAAAAAAAATTCATCAAAGACAAAGCTCACTTTTAAAGAGAAAGAGGAGCTGGAATCCCTGCCCCGCATTTTAGAAGAAAAAGAAAGCCGCCGCGAAGAACTCTTCCGCATCATGTCAGATCCGTCATTTTATCAGAAAAGCGGGGACATGGTGACCGTGATCAAAGAAGAGCTCAGGGAACTGGAAGATGAACTGGAAAGCCTCTTTGTCCGCTGGGAAGAACTTGACCGCATGGAACAGCAGTTTTCTAAAAAATAATATCAGGAAACCGTCATTAAAATCCCGCCTCACCATGGCCGGTTTGTTCAGTATCACCGGAAAAACTAATATGTTTCTGTTTTTCACTGCTATTGACAAAAATCAGTATTTATACTACACTATATCCTCTAAAAGCTTCAGTCCAGGCTTCTTTTCCATGTCCCGTGAATTACCGAATCCATCTCCGTGACGGGACACATTTTTATGCTGGAACAATAAAATTAACACTACGATAGAGGAGGACCCAATGCAGCAATCAGCATCACGAAGAAAAACTCTTCTCGTCAATAAAACATTTCAAAAGAACATGATCTTCCAGTATGTCGCCATGAATATTCAAACGGCAGTTATTTTCGCTATACTCCTGTTTATCATCATGCAAAAATCCATAAGCTCCATGCTTCCTGCCGAAACCGCGCGAGACGTCGCGGCCGCCATGATTCTCCCCATGATCGGTTTCATAGCCCTGTACGTTCTCATTACATCGGCCCTCATAGCGTTTTACGTGGTTCATTCATCGAACAGGATCGCCGGTCCTATATACCGCTTCAACGCGGTGATAAAGGAAATGTCCCAGGGGAACCTCGTACCGGCCGTGTCCATCAGAGATGGCGACCACCTGATGGAAACATCGGAACTGTTCAAGATACTTTCCAGCAATCTTGCCGGTGACTTTTCAATAATGAAAAGGACTATACACGAATTGAACCAGCACGCCCTGTCGAAAGGCGACAACAGCCTTATAGATAAGGTGGGAAGGCTCCGGGACCTTACGGAAAAATACCGTGTTGAACATACCGTCCATGAATAGGCAGCCCGCTGCTCACCGTGACATTGATGTAATAGCATGATATGCCCATACCCCCCATGTGACGAATTTATCAACAATCATGAGGGGCGACCCGAAATCGACGATACTATTGTCCTTGACATATTCAGATATACAATTCGCCATGGTATGATACCATATAATATGGATAAAATTAGACAGGGATTAAATGATTACCTTATCCCTGAAAAAGAGGAATAACGCATGAGCATAAAAACCCAGGAAAAATTCAATTTTTATTCACATCTTACAGGCGCGGTTCTCTCCTTCGCAGGTTTGATATTTCTGGTGCTTGCAGCGAGAGGCTCCATGACGGCTTTAATTACCGCCCTCATTTACGGTCTTTCCATCGTTTTTCTTTTTACAGCGAGTTCCCTTTATCATGCTTTTAAAAAGAAAGAAAATGAGCTCTCCTTCTGGCGGAAGATGGATCGCATGGCTATCTTTTTCATGATAGCCGGAACCTATACGCCCGTTTCTTATTTTTACCTGGAAGGCAACTGGAGGTGGATCATGATAGCCCTGCAGTGGGGCCTTGTCGGTTTCGGCGTTTTTTCCCAGGTTTTCTTCCCCAGGGCCCCGCGGGGGCTTTACGCCTTTATCTATCTATTCATGGGATGGCTGGCTATTTTCCCCATAAAGCAGATAGTATCCAGGATGTCAACATATGAAATTTTTATGCTCTTCGGCGGTGGAATAGCCTTCACACTTGGCGGACTGGTCTACGCCATCAAACGTCCTCGGATGCTGCCGGGTGTATTCAGTTTTCATGAACTGTTTCACATAACGGTTCTCGTAGGCGGAAGTTTTCACTACGCCATGATATGCAATGCGTATTTCCGGGTTGCTGCATGACAGGCCCTGTTCTCCCTTCTCAATGCCGCAAACTGCTGCATGATGAAGAATCCCTATTCGAGCGTGAATATAAAAAATATTTTCTTGAAGGAGAAACAAAGCCGGGCCATATCGGGGCGCCCTACCTCCTTCACCGCCCTGAATCAAATTACGGCGTTCTTCTCATTCACGGCTTTATGGCCGCCCCTCATGAAGTGAGGGAATGGGCCGATCATCTTTTCTCGAAAGGATTTACCGTTTATGCGCCCAGGCTCGCAGGGCACGGAACCTCGGCTGATGATCTGGCACAGCACAAGTATCCTGACTGGATTGAGTCGGTGGAGCGTGGATACGGGGTACTTAACCTGCTCTGCAAGGATGTGATTGTCGCCGGTTTTTCAACGGGCGCCGGTCTTGCCCTGAGCCAGGCGATTCTTCACCCCGACAGGTATCGCGCCGTGGTATCCGTAAGCGCGCCTCTGCAATTTAAAGGGTTATCAACCCGTTTCTCCCGGGTGATGGAATTCTGGAACAGGAAAATGGAAGCCCTGGGCATTACCTCTTTCCGAAAATACTTTTCACCCAATCATCCCGATAATCCTGAAATCAATTATCATCGCTGCCCCGTTCACGGGCTCAACCAGGTTAAGGCACTGATGCAGAACGTTTATCGCGATCTTCCCGGGCTTTCCGTTCCAGCCCTCATTGTTCAGGGAAACCATGATCCCAAAGTGGATCCCCGGTCGGGCCCGATGATTTATGAAAGAATAGCCGGCAGTCAAAAGCTCTACCGGGAAATTAATTTTCACTGCCACGGCATTGTCAGGGGAGAAATCGCCTTTTCCGTTTTTTCATTCGTGGACGAGTTTCTTTCGAAGATCATAAAAAACCGGGACATCTGAACAGTTTATATCTGTCATTTCGCTTTTTCACAGGCCGGCGGGCTATTCTATTGCGGGTCTTAATGCTTATTTTTAACCGATGATTTTTTTTACCATAACCGACAGTTCTATCATTGAATAGGGCTTCTGGATATAACCATTAATTCCCATCTTCAGGCTCTCTTCAATCCTGCTGTCCTGCCTGAATCCCGATGCGAGCAAAACTCTGACATTCGGGTCAATCTTCCTCATCTCGGCATAAACCTCCTGTCCCGAGAGCCCGGGCATGGCCATATCAAGAAGAACGGCACATATTTCCTTAAAACGATCCCTGAATATTGACAGACCGGAAGATCCATTCTCCGCTGTTACAACATCATAGCCGCACTCCTTCAATATATTGGCGGCAGTTTTCCGTATAATCTCCTCATCATCCACAACCAGGATGAGGCCTTCACCCCGGACAACCGTTTCTCTCCTGTCATCCTCCCTGGCATCAGGCTCATTGTTTTCCGGGAGATACACGTTAAAGGTGGAACCGACGCCGGGTTCGGAATAGACATCGATAAAACCGTTATGCCGGCGGACAATAGTATATACCATGGCAAGTCCAAGACCGGTCCCGCTCTCTTTATCCTTGGTCGAGAAAAAGGGGTCGAATATTTTCCCCCTGATTTCCGGATCTATACCAATACCGCTGTCACCGTGGCTGATAACCCAGTAGACATCCGCCTTTGCCTGGGGATGTGTTTTTTTGAAATGCTGGTCAACTGTAATTTTTTTTACAATAACTGACAGTACCCCGCCCTGCCGTTCACCGGGTGATCGCATGATAGTCATTGCATGAGAAGCGTTGAGGCACAGGTTCAGGATGACCTGTTCAATCTGCGCCGGATCGCCCTTAACAGAGGCACTTTCCTTGCTATACTCGGGCTTGAGGAATATGGATTTATCAAAAGTATTGGAACAGATATCCATGACATTTTTTACGACAGCATTGAGATCAACGGTAACAGATGAAAACTCGTGCCTCCGGGACAGAGCCATGAGCTGCTGAACCATTTGCGCCGCCCGGTTCCCGGATCTTTCAATCAGATCGAGACCCTCCCTGATCTCCTCATCGATAGTCATATCGCTTCCGATGATATATTTCAGGAGAGTGACGGTGCCTATGATTCCGCTTAGAACATTGTTAAAGTCATGGGCCAGGCCCCCGGCCAGAGTGCCCACTGTTTCCATCTTCTGGGCCTGCCTGAGCTGCTCCTCTTTCATCTCAAGCTCGGTCACATCATCGATCCGGATAACGGCTCCATGGATGTGATCAAAAACAAGAGGGCTTACTGTCATGTTGAGATAATGCTGTCCATTAATATCAACGGCCAGACGTACAAGCTCAACAGGCTGGCTGGTTCCAATGACCTTCTCGATATCATCCCTGAATGCACTGATAAAGGGAATGACATCCCAGATACTCTTCGCTTTTGCCTGAGCGGCAGACACACCGGTATATTTCTCCGCAGCAATATTCCACTGAGTTATCTTTCCTTCAGCATCTATCGATATAAGCAAAGAAGATAAAGAATTGAATACATTGTTCAGAAAATTTCTCGTATTCTCCAGTTCTTTCTCTGTTTTAATCCGTTCCTCAATATCCCTGTCAAGAGCAACGTTCTTTACCATAAGTTCCTCGGATTTACTGCCCAGTTCACGGGCAAGACGCTTCTCTGCATGGAACGCAAGTGCATACCTTCCCGAAAGCAGATAGGCCTGGGAACAAATGAAAATAAAAAGCCCCAGGGCATTACTCATAGTATAGAATGGCATGATATTGTTATAACTCAGCGTATCGATAATTGCGGTTACAAGAAAAAAGATAAACCCGATGAGCATGATCAACGCACCCTGTCGTTTCTTCAGCCAGGCCCTTACGAGACAGTAAAAACTGTAGGTTAGTGAACCCAGAAGATACAGCAGAAAGAAGGCGAATGTCCAGGCATATATATATGTGGGAGTGACAAGGGCGACGACGGCAAACAGAACCGCCGCAAACCAGGTCACGCGTATAAATCGTTTGTTCATCTCCCCGGGAAACAGGGTTGCGATAAACATGAGCATGCTCGGGACAAATAAATACAGTGAGAGGTTTACGATTAAAAAGCGGAACGCCCATCCCATGTCTTTCAGGAACAATTTATAGAAAAAGAGCTCTCCGGAAAACTGGTTGAAAACGGCTATGGCTATGGATAACATGAAGAAGTACAGGGGGGATTTATCCTCCCTCATCAGGAGAAAAACGCCCAGATGATAGAGGGCTATGATTACAATACAGCCGAAGAGGAATACTTCGATGAAAACAAGTTTCCCCCATTCCGACAGGAGATCATCCTTATTCCCCAGTATAACCGCTTCCCCGACTCCCCCATGGTAATTGTCGAAATTTGAAACCTGGATTATGATGGTCATTTCCTTCCCTTTCAAAGAAAGGGGAGACACGCCGGGCTCATAATCAGGATCAGATGATTCCCTGTCACGGCCCACCACACCGCCATGTCTGACCAGGTTGCCGTTGACAAAGAGACGGAAGGATGTCGCAATGGCGGTGTTTCTTACGGCCAGGCTGCCATATTTTTCCGGAAGGAGTATTTTCAACCGATGTGTTGCATATCCCATAACAGGGAACTTTTCACCATTGACGTGAAAGTCGCTCCAGTATTCCGGGAGGGATATGTATGCGGTACGAACAGGCATGCCGGGCCCGTTAAAGTCCTCGGGATTGAGAAGCTGTCTCCAGTAAAACTCCCATTCTCCGGACAGTCTGACCGGGCCGTCAGAATTGAAATCCCAGTCCCTGAGATCCATAATTCCCGACGATGCGACGGGAGATTTTTTACCTGAGTATGACCTGCCGCAGCCCGCAGTGGAAAACAGCAGCATTATGAGAATTGCGAGAACCCAAGCCCATGGCCTCTTTCGCACACACCCCCCTTCACGATGCGGAATCATTTATTTAATTGTATTCATTTCTCCAGGTGCTTCAATTCTTTTTTTGACCTGAGCAGCAAATAATAAAAATGAACAGCCCTTCCCTGCACTTTAGTAACGTAATGACCGGCGCAGCAGCAGCGCCATGAAATAAAACAGCACCGGCGCCGCGAGCCATATGAGCTGGGGAATGAGTGTAATGTTGTGGCCATTGAACAGAAACATCACAGGGTTCCACCACAATGCATTATACTCCCATCCGTTATTGCCCGTACTCAGGAGTTCCACGGCAAGCTCCTGCACCTGCCCCCAGACAAGAAGAACAAGGAGTTCCTTCCACTTGAAGACATCGAAACGCGGTTCTTCGCAGAACAGGTTAACCAGCCACACGCCGAGAAGGAACAGACCGCCATCCCAGAGCGTATGGCTGATAATTATAACTGTGAAATGCACCGGCGGCGGCGAAGTGAAATTAAAGATGTCAACAACGCCCAGTCCATCAAGCGTGGACAGGGGGATTTCCCAAAGCAGCCCAATGAGACACCCAATCCAAAACATGTGCCAGGTAAACCGCGTAATTTTATTTACTCGGTAAAGCACTGTGACTGTCACGGGAACAGCAGCACCGATGAAAAAATCAATCATGAAAAAATTCTTTCCTATAAATTCCATATGATACCCTCTCGTGGTCCATCACCGGTTCATGCCCGGGTCCGGTAACTGTAGTACTGGTGTTTAATTTTTAATTATTGATAGAAATATCCGTATGGGCAAGGCTTTTTTCTACAATTGAATCTCTACAAAACTATCCAATCTAAGATCGCTTCGGCTATAACTTATAAGTCTTGACAAAATGGATTTTCACTGCAATTATTACTTGTCATCGCCAGCCGGAGAGACAATAACAGAAAGACATTAACGAGCATAGGACGATTCAGGATATGAAAGTACATAAGAAAACAACCAGTGCTTTGTGTCAGGTCACCGGGAAGGAACTTTCCGAGGACATGCTGGTTCCGGCCAATTCCATCCGTCTTCCCATTCTCGAGCTCATCAGAACGGACCACCCCGACTTTGATGAAAACGGCTTTATTTGCATCGATGAGCTGAACCGGTACAGGCAAAAATATCTCAACGAACTGGTCATCAGTGAACGGGGCGAAGTCACGGAACTGGAAAGGGAAGTCCTGGAAACCATGAAACAGGCCGATTTCCTTTCCCGCAACATCAATATAGAGGAAGAGGAAAAGTTTACCACGGGCCAGCACGTGGCCGACATAGTGGCCCGTTTCGGCGGGAGCTGGACCTTCATTATCTCCTTTTTCGTCATCCTGGCGGCCTGGATCATTACCAACGTTTTTCTTCTGGGTGCCAGACCCTTCGATCCCTACCCCTTCATCCTGTTGAACCTTATCCTGTCATGCATGGCATCCATACAGGCGCCGATCATTATGATGAGCCAGAACCGACAGGAGGCAAAAGACCGGCTCAGGTCGGAGCACGATTACCAGATCAACCTGAAGTCAGAACTGGAAATACGCCAGCTCCATGAAAAGATCGACCACCTCGTCTCGCGGCAGATGCACAAACTCTTCGAGATACAGGAGCTTCAGGTTGATTACCTGCAGGAACTGTTGAGTATTGCTGAAAATAAAAAGAACGACCGGGGTGATGCGGGATGAGTTTCGAAACGATCGTTCAGCACTTCGGATATCCCGCTATCATTCTGGGAAGCTTTCTGGAAGGTGAAACCATTCTTGTCGTGGGAGGTTTTGCCGCGCACCGCGGCTATCTCTCGCTGCCCCTGGTCATGGCCTGCGCCTTCGCAGGAAGCTTCATCGGGGACCAGATCTATTTTTTCATCGGCAGGAAAAAGGGCCTCGTCTACCTGGAAAAGAAACCCGCAGCCCGGGAGAAAATAGAGCGGTTTCAGGCCCTCCTGGAGCGCTATAACACGATCATCATCCTCGCTTTCAGGTTTCTCTACGGACTGCGGACCGTGGCGCCCTTCACCATCGGTCTTTCATCGGTTTCGGCGAAACGATTTTTCATCCTCAACATGATCAGCGCCCTTGTTTGGGCTGTTACCGTGGGCGGCCTGGGTTATTTTTTCGGTCATGCCTTCGAGATTCTCCTCGATGACCTGAAAAAATACGAGATATGGGTCATGGGTGCCGGCCTGATGATACTCGCAATACATCTTGTTCTACGTTACTGGAAAAACCGCAAAAAAAGCATAACCCGGGAGGAATAAGAATAAAATAACTGCATCCTTGATCTTAACCCCATCGCTGTCCGAAATTTTATTATTTTTTTTCCTGCCCTGAAACATTCCCATAAATTATGTGTCTCTTACATCGTGTTTTCAATTATGGATATTCCCCTGTTAACGCACGTTCCGTGCCTGATAACAAGGCGTATCCCTTTTGCATATCAACTATGGCATTGAAATTTCTAATTTTCATCTACAGGAATTTATTTTTATAAAAATATTCCGGAGGTACCATCCATGTTTCAAAAAATAAAATCACAGTATAAAATTTCACTGCCAATCCTGGGCATCTTTCTCGCGGTTTTTCTCGTCTACCATATGTCATGCCGGAGCGGTACCAGTTCCCTTTTCAGCGCCGGCAATAAATCACCCCTGGTGGGAACCGGTGAAGTCGCCGATGCCGTTAAAGTACAGGATGCGTTCCGTAAGATTTACAATCTTTACCAGAACAGCGTTGTATTTATCAGCACCGAGCAGACCGTAAAGCTTCAATCATCGCCTTTTTTTAATGATCCATTTTTCCGCAATTTTTTTGGACAAAATGCGGTCCCTCAGGGTAAAACGGAAAAACGTCAGGGCCTTGGTACCGGTTTTATCCTTTCCGAAGATGGTTACATCTGCACCAACTATCACGTGATAGCCGATGTTGATAAAATCAACATCAAAGTTAACAATGAAAACTATGTTGCCACGGTGGTTGGCTATGATGAAAGAACCGACATCGCCCTGTTAAAAATTTCAGCAAAAGGAAAGTTTCTGCCCGTGTTCCTCGGTGACTCAGACAAGGTAAATGTTGGCGACTGGGCTATCGCCATCGGCAACCCCTTCGGTCTCGATAAAACTTTCACAACGGGCGTTATAAGCGCCATCGCCCGCAAGGACCTGGACCTCATGGGCGATTCACAGACGCATATCCAGACCGACGCTTCCATCAACCCCGGCAATTCGGGAGGTCCTCTTATAAACATCTATGGCGAGGTCATCGGCATCAACCGGATGATCTACTCCCAGAGCGGCGGGAACATGGGAATAGGTTTCGCCATTCCCATTAACAAGGCAAAGGATGTCCTGGAACAGCTCAAGACCCATAAAAAGGTAAAACGGGGATATATCGGCGTGCAGATAGTGCCCATCACCGATGATTACGCCGGGCAGCTGGGACTTGCAAAAACAAAAGGCGCGCTTATCGGCGGAGTGATGGATAACAGCCCGGCCGAAAAAGGCGGCATACGGGTAGGAGATGTAATCCTGAAAATAAACAACAAGGAAATAGCGAGTTATACCGATGTCGTACAGGAAGTTGAAAAAACAGAAATCGGGAAAACCCTGAAAGTAACCGTATGGCGGAACAAGCAGGAAGTAAACCTGTTTATTACGGTCAAGGAACGACCATAATCCCGTTTATTAGGACTTTAATTTTTATGTGTATTGGCGCTAGTCATAATAATGCCGGCGACCTCAGGGGAGTTCCGCCGGCATATTGTTGAAGAGGATACACTTTACAGAGCGATTTATTTCCAGTCTAGAATCAATGATTTTTGCGTTGGCGAGAGGCTCCCGAACTTCGGCATTGCTCCTGATTTTACCGATTCCTGGATCAATGCTTTCCGGCTACAAATCTCTTCCTTTGAGGGGAAATCCTTTGCATGACAAAGATTGCATTTGTCCTTGATAACGGCCACCAGCGCATCGTTCGGCGGTGTTACGCAGGCTTCTTTAGTGAATGTGGAAAGCTTTGCGGAACAGGCAAGCATCACCGCTCCCAGAAATAAAATCGAAATGAATACTACATGTCTTTTCATAATTTTTGTACTCCTTATAAATACATAGCAGGGAAGGATTGGGAAAATAATTTTCAAGATTATTTATCTTTTGTTTAGATTAGAAAGTATAAATTGGAAAGTGTCAATACAATAAAAATGGCCTCTATTTTTTATTGACAGAAAATTCCCGGCAAACAAAGATTTTTAAATTCTCATTTATTCAGCAAAAACAGTACGGTTTACCGGAGGATTATAATGATGAGGACATGGCAATACAGAAAAATCAATGGATATTCAATTTTCATGATAATGATTACAATATTCATTTTTTTCAATTCAGCCGCAAACGATGCATTGGCAGAAACAAAAGGTTGGGCCGCAAAAGTTGGGAAAGAGGTAATAACGATCGATGATCTCAACCGGTTCTACTATGCCCAGAATAAAATAACCATGGACGTGGAAAAAAATGAAGATGTCGACAGGCTGGCCGGTGATCCCGCTTATTCAGATTCGCACCCCTTCCTGAACAAGGAATATTTTCTTGATATCCTTATCAATGGAAAACTTGCCTACAATGCCGCACAGGAAGACAAGAAAATCGACAGGGATGAACTGAACACAATAATTGAACTTTCCCGCTACCAGGTTGTCATGCAGTATTTCTTCATGCAGAAACTCAGGAATACAATTGTTGTAACTGATAAGGAAATTGATGAATTCTACAAGACACATGAAGAGAGTTTAAAAAATTACCCTGCTGATGAGGGTAAAGACCTGTGCAGAAAATATATCCGGGACACAAAACTCAAGGAAGCGATACAAAAATATATCGATAACCTGAGAATGAAAACAAGCATAGACAAAGACGGTTTCAGGGAATACCTGTCCAGCCAGAAAAAATAAAACTGATTCAATCATGAAACTCTGAAAGAATTCCCGGCAGAGAAAACCTGTCAGGAATTCTTTTCAATCTCACCGATACTACAACTTATTGATATACCCCTTTTCTTTGAACCAATTGAGCGCCTTCTCTATTGATTGTCGAATGGGTGTCTGCGGCAAACCCAGTTCCTTCACAGCCTTTGAGCAGTCATACCATTCCTGAGACTTGCCTATCCTCACCTCCGATGCCGTGACCACGGGAGGTTTCTTTGTAAAAAAAGAGCCCAGCTCGAAAACATATCCAAGAGCCACGGCCAGGTGATACGGTATTTTTATCCGCGGCGCTTGCACGCCCGCAACATCGGCTATCAGCCTGAAATAGTCCGAAACGGTTAAATTTTCATTTCCAAAAAGATATCTCTCTCCCACTCTGCCTTTTTCCGCTGCAAGAATATGTCCCCGCGCCACGTCTTCGACATCGATGATATTGGTCCCCCCCTCGATGTAGCCCGGCATTTGACCCGTGGCAATGTCGATGATCATCTGACCTGACGGCGTCGGCTTGATATCGCGTACACCGATGACCAGGGTGGGATTAACAATGACAATCGGCAGTCCCAGGGAGACAAATTTTCTCGCCTCGATCTCGGCAAGATATTTGGATATGGAATAATGGTCCCCCGATTTCCAGTGATTAAATTCGGCATTTTCATCTACAGGGATGGGTCCATGGGCCCCCATCGTATTGTTGGTACTTGTATAAACAACTTTCTGTACACCGGCATCGAGCGCCGCCTTCATCGATACTTTTGTGCCTTCAACGTTAACTTCGTAAGGCAATTTTTTATCAGGTACCCAGTGGGCAAAAAAAGCCGCTGTATAATAAAGCGTATCGCAGCCCTTGAGGGCCTTTTTCATGGAATCACCGTCGCGTATGTCCCCAAAGGCCCTTTCTACGTCAAGCCCGTCAATGTTCCGCGTATCACTGGTTTCCCTTACAAGAACTTTAACCTCCTCGCCGTCCCTGAGCAGTTCCCTCACGATAGACGAACCCATGAACCCCGTTGCGCCGGTGACAAGTTTTTTCATTACTGGTTTATCCTCCGAAAAAAAAGTAGTAGCGAATTATTTCCCTGACGAGCCTCACGTTTTGCATAAATCATCTATAATACAAGTTGATATACGAGGCTTTATGAATGGTCAAGATAATTATATATTTTTTACCTATGAGAAGTTCCAGTTTTCAGAATCCGGTCTTAACAGGCCTTTCCTCTTTTACTGCCTGCCCAATAATGTCCTGTGTTCCGCATAAAATTAAAAAATCCTTGCCTTCCCGGGACTCTCTGGAATTATCTGACCGTCTCCGAACATATAAAATTTCCCACGTTAAAATAATAGCCATGAACAAAGAACACTCGGAAAGATACAGGGCCCGCGACGGTATTGTGCTCGAAATAGCCCACCACCGCGCGCCCCGTGAAAAGAAGGTACTGATCGTGTGGCCCTGCACAGGAGGAGCCTTTCAGATGTACCGGGCCCCCGTTTCCTCTTTCACCGAAAGGGGTATATCGGTAGTTCTCTTCAACCCACCGGGCCACGGTTCCTCCGGTGGCGAGAGAAACTATAAGGCTGCCATACACTATTTGACCGAATACCTGCATGAACATGTCGATTCCTCCCTTGAACACATCTTCGCGGGACACAGCGGCGGCGCCGGGGCCGTGCTTGTCGCTGCCCCCGATTCGGCAGTGATGAAAAAATTTTTCCTGGTCTCACCGGTCCTTGATTCACGCGAATCCCTGTTTTTCATGTACAGAAAAAACACCATTCATGAATTCAATATGCTTATAGCATCCCTGGCTGTTGACAAAAAGAAAGTTCTGGAAATACTCTCGGTGAGTAAATGGATGGACCCTGTCATTTGGCAGAAGCGGGGCTACCGGGAACTGCTCGATGGCATCTCGGGCGCAAATCTCATCGGAAATTTCCTTGAGAATCTCTTTATACAGGGCTTCAACACCTTTGAAGAACTGAAAAAACACCGGGAACACTGTCGTATCCTTCTTGCCTCAAACGACAACTGGTACTGTCATGAATCAATCGAAGTCCTGGCAGGAGAAAATAATATCCCCATCACTGTCATGAAAAGTGCCCGCGACCACTACTTCACCGGTGCCTGGCCGGAAGTATGGAAATATATCCTTCATGAATCATCACCGCTCTGAAACGAATTAAAAGCCTATTAATTATCTTCGCATTTATACTGCCTCATATCCCTCCTTTTAATGCATTATTAACTTGACAAAATCTCATTTATTTAATTGATTAGTTAATTTATTTGATTAATTACATAAATAGCCTGAATAAATAACCAGAGAGGATGGAACTATGAAAATCGTGTTTGTCATTGACAGTTGGAATGACGGGAATGGCGGTGTTGTTGCCACCAAGAGACTCGCCAGGGAATTACTCAACCGCGGACACAAAATATCCATAGTCGCGACCGGTAATCATACGGGAAACGGGGAGTTTGATTTTTTTGAAATCCCCGGATTTTATCTGCCCGGGATGAAGGAATCCCTTGATAGCATGGGCTTTCTTTTTGGAAAAGCGAAAAAAAAGATTCTCCGCAAAGCCTTTGAAGGGGCCGACCTGATACAGCTTCAGTTTCCCTTTTTCATGTCCCGGAGAACCGTGAAGATTGCCAAAAAAATGGGGATACCGGTCTTCGGTGCGGCTCATGTTCAGCCCCAGAATGTCATCGCTGCACTGGGGAAAGAGAGCGCCATGATGGAATGGATGTTTCATCGACTTTTCAACGCCTGTCTTTTTAAGCAGGTCAAGGTGCTTCATTGCCCCTCGGCATTCGCCGCCGATCTGGTCACCAGTCACGGCAGCCGGGCGCATTGCCGTGTTATCTCCAATGGAATCCCCCGGGAATACACACCCCGGCAGATGGAACGGCCGAAGGGTTTCGGCGACCGTTTTGTCATTGCAAATATCGGTCGCCACGCCCTGGAAAAGCGCCAGGAACTCCTCATCGATGGAGTGCTCAGGTCAAAATATAAAGACAATATCCAACTCCTCCTGTGCGGGAAAGGTGAAGATTCAGAAAAACTCCGGAAGAGAGGGGAAGAACTTCCGGTAAAGCCCTTAATTGAGTACGTATCCCCCGAGGACAAGCTGCTCTACCTGAACACTTCTGACCTGTACCTCCATTCTTCAGTGGTGGAACTGGAAAGCCTGTCATGCCTCGAGGCAATAGGCTGCGGCCTCCCCTGCCTGATCGGCAACTCGCCCTACAGCGCCGCGCCCCAGTTTGCCCTGGATGAACGGTTTATCTTCACCGTGGATGATGCGGAGTCCCTTGCACGCAAAATCGATTACTGGTATGAAAACCGTGCGGAATTGAAAAAACTGAAACAGGCAACTCTCGCCATGGCTGAAAACTACCGCATGGATGCATGCATCGATGAAATGGAGGCACTGTATCACGATGTCGTGACAGGCCGGCTGGAGCATGATAAAACCGCCGGGGTCATATCAGGAAAAATTCTTCATGGCGTACCCAATCCTGATTATAAAGAAAACAAGATTCCCGTAAGCCGCGTATCATGAGGTGAAACCATGAACAAAAGAATACGACCGGAAATCGCCAGAGAACAGATAATACAGGTCAACAACTCAAAAAAAATTGATTTCGACAAACCCTTCAAGTTCATCTACATGGACTGGTGGTATGATATTGTGGTTATTTTCCCCTTTCTCATAAGCTACATGATAACCATCGGCGCGGCTGTTTTTTTCAGCTTCCGTTCATACGGCAGAAAAAACCTGAGGATTCTTCGCAGACAGGGCTGCATTACCATTTCCAATCACTGCCACTATTTTGATACGGTTTTCGCGAACTTTGTTGTGCTGCCCCGGGCCCTGCACACGGCCGTGGCGCAGCGTAACTTCGAGGTCCCCTATGCCCGGCGCCTCCTCCGGTGGCACCGGGCATTCCCCATTCCCGCCAACGGCAGGGGTCTGGCGATGATAAGTGATCCCGTGGGTGAGGCCTTGAAGAGAAAACATCACATTCATTTTCTGCCCGAGGGAGAGCTGGTCATGTACAGCCAGACAATCCACCGCTTCAAGCCCGGCGCCTTCATCCTTTCGTGGCGGCACCAGGCACCCATTATACCCATGGTATACATAATCAAAAGACGTAAATGGCGCGGCAGGGAAATGGGGCCGGCCTGGGTAACAATTAAACAGGTCATCGGTGAGCCGCTGTTCCCGCCTCCACTGACGCCCGACGGTACCGTTCCCACGGCGGAACTGGATGCAATGTCCGACAGGGCAGCGGGATGGATGGAACAGACTATTGCCCTGCATCACCGGGGATAAATGCCCGGCATGCATCAGGTATGCCATATGAGAATAATCGCCAGGTATCAGACATGTTTCGGAAATTTTTATCAGCGTTTTTCGCCTTTCTTCTTTTCAGTTATTGCGTAAGCGGAACCGCACCGGCCTTCGGAGCGGATAATGATTATTTAGAAAGAAAGCACGTTATCCCCGGCACGGCCGATTCAGACCGGCCTTCCGGGTATGACGGGGAAAGATTTTCTCCGGGATATATCACCATCTCGGTTCCGGGAGTGAATATTCCGGCAGTTTACCGGAGCATGCTCATACATGAAGGTAATGCCGCTAACGGAAATGCCGTGAGCACGGCCCCTGTTGAATCAACGGGCATCTTCAAACAGAATATCAGTTTTGAAACACTCGATGAGGAATACGGGGAAAATACTGAAAAGCTGGCAAGGGCCACGCGAAATTATATTGTGGCCGGAAGCATGCTGCTTATCACCGCGCTCTGCTTTGCCCCGCCCGAGTCCACCAAGTGGGACGACAAGGCCGTGCTCAGGGACCCCGGGGGGTTTTATAACAGCAATATCACACGCCCCCCCGTGATGGATATAGACCCCTGGCCCATGAACTACATTGTCCATCCCTACGTCGGTTCGGGATACTACCTGGCAGCCCGTGATACGGGATACACTGTTTTTGAATCATTTATATATTCCACACTCATGTCGACCGTGTACTGGGAATACGGCCTCGAAGCCATTCCGGAAAGGCCATCCATCCAGGATCTCTGGGCCACTCCCGTTATAGGCTCTCTTCTCGGTGAATTATTCAGAATCATGGAAACAGGAATAAAAAACAATGACGGAAGGGTATTGAACTCACAAAATCTGGGTTCACTGTGCCGTGTTTTATTGAATCCCGCCCGTTATATCGGAGAAAAGATGAACGTCTTTTTTGATGACGAAATATTCTCCCAGATACAGGGAAATATGATCTACATTGTCAGGCCGGCACCCGTAACACGGGGGCCTCTGGAGTATTTTATCGGGCTTGAACTATTTCTATCGGCTGAGTTCGGCACGGCAGTGAGATAAAACTTCCCGGGAACAGTCCTCAGTTCAGAATACCACCGCTTCCTTTCTGCATTCCTTCAATGAGTTTTTCAGCCGACATGGTCTCGCGTCGTTTCGGGTCGATAATAACAAGTCCGTGGCTGTAGGAGCGCTCCGTGTAATAGATCGCCGTTCCATGGGCGTCATTCACCTCCTGCGCATTGAAGCGGTGTTCGAAAGAGATGATGAGGTCCGCAAAGGATGAATCATTCGATACAATCCCCCAGGTGCTGATTCCTGCCAGGACAACGGGGATTCCTTCACCGAGAGATGCTTCCTCGAAGACGCGCCGGTACTGGAGATACAGGAGGAGCTGGTGTTTTCGGCTCATCCTTCGCAGAACGGAAGGAAGAGGATTTATGGCAAAACAGTGGAAAAAAGGCCCGGGAGCGCCGCCGTATGAGGCTATGCCTCTCAATGATTTTTTCAGCAAAGCCATGCCGATGATCTGCCTGTCATCATGAGAGACAAGCCGTATGTTGCATATCCCCGGTTCACGCATGACCTCGGGAAACATGGACAGACATATCCCGCCCATGTCACCGTAATAAATATCCACGGGCGATTTGGATGTGTATAAAGAACAGGGGATTCCCGAAGCGCCGCTATCCGCCGGGGTCTCGATGAGTTCACGCCACTTCGCCAGTATGGACGTCATTTTCCCGAAGGACATCATCCTGCTGAAAGCGGCATTGACAGACTCGGCATCGATCTCCTTGACACGGGTAATGATGAAGGGCGCCATGAGGCTCTGCAGGTCCTCACGGAGTGCGCTGCTTTTCTCAAGAATGACTCCAGCCTCGACTGTGAGTTTTGCCGTAAGAACCTCGATGGTGTTAATGATTCTTTCGGCCTGTTCTATGGTAAGCAGCTCGATGGCGACATCTTCACGGAGATACCCAATCCGTTCCTCGACAGCGGGATCGTCACCATATCGCTTCACTATATGCGCAAAGAGTTCCAGGCAAAAATCATCACCCGTTTCCGCCCTCGCCCCGGCCATCATGACGAATATCAGAAACTGTATATCCTCAGAATAATCGGCCATGGCGTCCAGAACGATTTTATACTCATCTCTCTGCCGCGAAAGCGCTGTCATCGACCTTAAGGTTTTGTCGGCCTCTTTCCTTTTTTTATCCCGGGTTCCGGGATCGGTTTCCCCGGCGAGTTCGTCCCGCAGTACGAGTTCACGGTTCTGCAGCTTCTCCAGGGGCTCACGAAGTTTCATGAAGAGCGCATTGATAAAACGAATCATGGAGCCGGGCTGTGCTCCCGGTGCCGCATTGAGGCAGCTCCACGCGGCGGCAAATACTGTGAGGTCCAGACCCTTTCGTATCTCCTGGTTCCTCTTACGGTCCCGCGGGCCTTTTCTCTCCTCCGGCGCCGGCAGGAAAAAATCCCTGCGGACCGGCTGGTAGTCCTTTCCCTCTCCGGACCTGAATCCATCGACCAGGGACAGGAACGATGATGATTTATCCGCGCCATATCTTGCCGATATCCCGGGTATGACTGTTTTCAGCAGGGGCTGGTGGAGTTCCGGCCCCAGACTGTCGAACTGCACGGCTTCGCTTCCGTCCCAGACCCTGTCCAGTCCCCCCGTGACATCATTTTTAAAGCGGTCAATTATGCCGGCCCTGGCTGGGTCCTTCGCGGCGATGGTATTGATGATATGGCCCCATGAAATCATTTTCCGGTCCAGTTTCTCAGACGAGATGTGAGCCTCAGCGGCGATATCTTCAATCGTTATATCATTACGTTTCAGTACAATATCAAGCTGACCCGGATGAATGGTGTATTCCTGGTCCTGCCCGCGGAAGAGTTCCGTGTAGCGGGGATACAACGGGTCTATGCCGCCATGGGCGACAACATAATCGATATATCCCCGCTGCTGGTCCGTGCCTCGCCGGAGCATTTCCCTCGCGTGCCAGACATAGACATGTTTGCCGCCCGTATCCTGAAGGCCCTCGATGAGGAGCGAAATATTTTCGGCAATTCCCGGGTCCCTGGCTGCGGCGAGCCGTCGGGCGAAATAGCCGCAGAGGTAAATGCCGGCCCCGGTATTGAGCAGTGCTATGATGACCTTGATATAGGCCTTCAGCTCGGCGATGAAATCAGCCTTTTGAAAACCCTTGTCCCTGCGCGATCGCACGGATTTCGCAATATCATAGTCATAGAGATTGATATCAACACCGCGCAGGTTGAGATTATACAGCTCCGCCGGAAAGTTCTCCCTGAAGGCCTCCTCGATCTCCGGCAGATGTGTAAGGATGGTGATAATCTGCCGCAGGCTGATGCGTCCCGACATATGATAAAGAAAATTCAGAATATTGGTCTTCATGAACAGAATGGTAAAGGCATTGTCCAGGTTCAGCTTTCTCCACGACTCCCGGTACTCCCGGGAAATTTCACTGTCGCTGAGCTCATGAAGCGGGGCATTGGCCAGGGGCCTCCCGCCGTATTTGACCAGGACAATGTCCCGGCTGAGACGGTTCAGACCGCTGCCCAGGACCGCCCTGTCAAAAGGAGGCCCTTCGCGAAGATGGACCAGTGTCTGGGCGATTATACGCAGGGATTCCAGATGCCGCTCTCTCCATTTTCTCCAGTCCTGATCCCTCATGAGGCGCGGAAGTATGACATACTGCAGGAATGCCGTGGGATTTACTCCCTTACGGGCGATGTCGATGAGCAGTCCTATGATAGGCGTCATGGTCTCCCCCCGGTCCCTGCCGCGGCAGGCAAACCTGAAGAGGACCGCATCAAGTTCTTTTATCCAGGGCATCGGGTTAAGCCAGTAGCGGCTTCCGGAGCGGCAGTAAACGATAAAAAGTCCTTCAATGCCGAGACGGTCCTCGGGCTTTCGCAAAAGGTCCAGCTCTGTTTCGGCAAGAAAGGCGTCGCGCTGTCGGGGAGAGAGCCGCGAGTCCCGCGCCAGGTCCCTGAGGCGCTTCACCTCCCTTGCGGGGGGACCTGTGTCAACGGCAGGTGCTTCATCGGGATAATCTTCTGAATCAGCCGCATCGAGGGTATCGAGGAATTCCAAATCGTCCTCTTCACCGGTATGAGTATTTTTAGAGTTTTCCGCCATAATCTCTTTTATCCCGGAAAAAACGCAGCATTACCGGGACTCCCTGAAGAACATGAAATCGGTTTACTCTAATAGTCAAGGCAAATTATGAGGGAGGTTCACAGTCACCGTTGCATAATTTAACTTGACTGTTCCGGTTTCCTGAAGGCGTCGAGCCCCGAACTGAACATCCCCCCGGCGACAAGCAGGACACCGAGTGTTGCGATAAGAATGAACACTACGAATGACGACTGGCTGTAATCATGTTCGTCGTGGATATACCAGGAATTCATCGTGGGCAGGACCCTGTCGGCGCTGCCTTTCAGCTCCCCGTACCGGGCGAGAATGTAGTCCCAGTCCGGGGTTCCGTCTTTTTTCAACCGGTAGGTGACGGGATGTTTCGCATTGAAGTCCGACATGTCCTTTGCGTGAAGCAGGGTCATCTGCATTGACTCTCTTTCACCGAAATCCTTCACGATTCCCCTCATAGTGATTTTCGTATACGCCGGCGGCTCCCATGAAAGATCGTCCGTTCCGTAATAGATGCAGGCGCTCCGATCGTTGTCGCAGAGCGGAAAAAAATGACGTGTGTCCTTTTCCGGTGTGATGCTGCCCACCCGATCACCCGTCTCCACGATTCTTCGTGCCTGACGGGGCATAAAAGTCCCGGTGAGCGATATGTATCGTTGTGAAGGTTTGTTAGCCGAGACCTCGTCAATTGCAAGCTCTGCGGGTTCCGTCCAGCGGACCAGGTAAAAGGCCCGCACCTGCGGGACCACGACAAAATAGAACCAGAATGCTGCCAGCATTATGCTGCCCGTGATTTTTAATAATGCCACAGCGCTCACTGCTATCCTATCTATTTTTTCTGACATTGATTCTCCGGCGATGCATATGGTGAGTGATATGACAAAAAACAAATCTAAGGGATCACCCTGTAATTGAAAAGGATAAACTGTTTGACATTCAAAAATTTTCTCTGATATCCTTACGCTGATTCACAAGTTCATCTTCACTTGAACAGGTATTATCTATGCGACTGAAAAGAATACTATCCGCCATAATACTCTTGTCCATTATCGTTTTGCCTCTTTATACCGATAAAATTATAGTTTATTACAACAGTTTCACAGCAATAGATCATCAAAAAGCAATAAATAACTATTATCATGACTCCAATATTTCATTAAACGACAAATTTCACATTGCCGTTTCCGAAGACGATATCGTGAAAATGCGAATATTCATAGATCAGGGAGCCGATATCTCCGTCCCCGACAACATGGGAGGCAATGCCCTTCACGTTGCCTCCATGAAAGGTCATCTTGATATTGTGGAATATCTTACAGAAAAAGGCGCGGGAGTAAATATCAGGGATTCCTTTAACCGTACACCTCTCATGCTTGCCGCCCAGTACGGGAAATTCAAGGTGGTAAGACATCTCATCGATAAAGGGGCTGCCATTAATGCGAAAGATGTGTACGGCCACACTGCCCTTTCATCCGCACTGGAGACGGGCGAAAGGGAGATTGCCGCATACCTGGCTAAAAGAGGCGCATTAGGAATAAACAATAAATAGATTGCGGTACTTCCAGGAATTTTCAGTCACCGGAACATTTTTCAATGAAAAAACTGTGTCTCAAAAATCATCTTTCTTTGATTTTTTGTTCTTCTTATCCTGCCTTTTTTCTTTCAGTGACTTGGTCGCAACCTTTTTAACGTCTTTTTTCTCAGATTTTTCTTTTTTTCCCTTCATCATTTCCTTACCTCGCAATGTAAATTTTAAATCCGGCCCGACATTTGAATACAGCTGTTTTATATACCATGCATTTTGAAAATGATACTATAAAATACTCTAAATTTCATGAAAATCAATAAATAGTGAATTATCTGTTAAAAGCGTGCCGTGAGGGATGCGCGGTAGATCATCTCATCGCCCTCGCCGGGAAGAGCATTCAGCGAGAGGACCGGCAATAGCGTCCCGCCCCGCAGTTCATAGCGGCGGAACTCATAGGCCGGATCGGTGAACCAGGCGTGAACCATCTCCAGGATTTTCACCGTACCCAACGCGGAAAGGGCAATGGCAAGCTTTTTGCCGTCGCGGTAATTGTAAGCCGCAAATCCCGCCAGGGGCATCTCAACGGCATAATAGGCCCATCCCATAACGCGATATCCCTTGTACATGAGACCGCCGCCGGGAAAAAGGAGCGAAAAGGCCAGGGCCGTTTCGTCAGGGTACTGGAAGAAGGCCGGCAGGTGCTCCGTGGTGCTGAACTGGTACGCCAGCTGGTCAAAATAGGACACCGTGACAGTCACGGGGAGAGAACACCAGAGGAACATATGCAGGGACTTCATGCTGTCGCTCTTATCGCCGTCCTGCTTCCAGGGGAAAAAATTGCTTTTAAAGCCCGTCATGTATTCCGTGAGCAGCAGGTGATTCAGGAAAAGGGCCGATGAAAGTACGACCCCGGGCAGGTGCGGTTTGGCGTTTTTAAAGCCCAGGTACTCCGTGGCCAGGAATGAGCCGTAACCAGGAACACACACATTGGCACCGGGATTGATGACACAGATACTCTCGATGAATCTCCGCTCCGGGTCACTGCCCTTAAGCAGGGTGTTACCCAGGCCGTACCGGTACAGGGTATTGGCCTCAATGCGTTCATCAAGCCGTTGTATGACCTCGTCAACCCGGGGATACAGGACCAGGGTTACATATTCTCTTTTTTCGTCCATACCCGGGGCCTCGGCCATGGAAATATACCGACCCGCCTGTTTTACCGTCACAGCCCTTCCATCTGCCGTGGAATAACCGCCCGCCGTAAGCCCATGCCACTGGCCCGCGGCCAGGACCAGACTATCTCCTTTTTTTCCCATGATGCGGGCGTGGAGGGGCAGGTTCCGGTGCAGCAGGGCAATCTCCCGGGCAAGCTTCAGGGGAATATTGGCAAGAACCCGGCTTTTCACGACTATATTTCTGCGCAGTCCCTCATACAGGGGATTCAGGGGAACAACCTTCATCTCTGCCACAATTTCATTGCCGCCGTGATATATTGAAAGGACAATATAGAGGGACACCTCCAGGTCTTCCGCGACGTTGTGAAATTCATCAAGGCTGTAATCATCCTTGTGCGGAAGCGCCTGCCTGAGGCTGTTATTTTCCACGGGAAGAAAGCGTCCCAGGGAGTTCAGGACACCCGCTATGGCCGCTTCCGACTCACCCACAAGGGCCTTGAGCTGCACCGCCCCCTGGGGAACAACGAATATGGCAATTTCACCCCTCACTTCACTCAGATCATTACTCCATGCCCCGGGGGAGAAGGAAAGCAGAAGAATCGCAGTGAGGACTATGCCCCCGAATGTTGATAGTAGGGATCTCATACCTGTATAATTGAATGGGAAAATATGCATAAGGATAGAAAGTGCAGGATCAGGGTCTTGCCGTCAACACATTAACAATGCTACACAGTGTAAACATTCAATTATGAATACCCGCTGTAGGGGCAGATTGTGATTGCCTGCTGCCTCGGGCAGAATCGAGAAGGTATTTTATATATATAGTATTTTATTTATTTATTTATATCTTAAATGTTGAATTTTTCATATAAACAGGTATATTTGTATGTGTACGGGAATATGACAAATTCAGGGCAGGTGAATCCATGAAGAATACTATTGTGATAATATTATCCATATGGTTTTTTGCAGCCTGTGGTGTGGATGTAAGAACAAGCAAGGTAATAACCCTGGCTGATGTGGGAGGCAATCCTGACGGGGTAACTGTGGCCGAATCGGGGAATATCTACATCACTGATATTGTGAATGGCGATGTTAAAAAAATTGATGAAAACGGAACTGTCACATTAATTGATAACCTGGCAGGAACCAATCCCGACGGCATTACAGCAGTAACTGACGGCACTAACGAAATTCTTTATGTAACGGATACGGGCGGCTTCACAGCGGACGGGACCATTATTAAAATTACTGTCCAGTCCAATGGGACCGTGACAACAACAACTGATTTTGTAGACAGCACCGAGCTTGATAACCCCACGGGTATAGCCGTTGACGGTTCAGGAAACATATATGTGGCGGACCAGGGCACCGGTGATGTTTTCAGGATTACTGATCCGGGAGAATTCACCCAGACCATTGAAAGCCTGACCGACCCCCATGTCGCTTCAGCCGATCTGGGCGAGCCCCACGGCCTCACCCTGGTGACCAACGAGGATGATTCCATAACGCTTTACACGACTGACCAGGATACCAGCAGCAATAATATAGTCCAGATCGAGATTCCTGCTTCGGGAATCATAGCCGATATTGTGGTGCTGGAGTTGACGGCGGAAAACACGGGCGGGACCGATACAGGAACACTGGACAGCGCAAAATTCGACAAGCCGCACGGAATTTCCACGGACGGGAACGGCGCGATATTTGTGTGCGATGAAAACAATAACCGGGTCCAGGTAATTACACCGTCGGGGAACGTCATCACCTTCGCCGGAGACGGCACTGCCGGCGATATCGATGGAAAGGCCGGCACAGCTCAATTCAACCTGCCGCGAGGCCTTTGTGTCGATGCCGACGGCGATCTGCTGGTCTGTGATTACGGCAACGGCAAGGTTAAAAAGATTATTCGCTAA
The DNA here is from genome assembly GCA_002839375.1 of Spirochaetae bacterium HGW-Spirochaetae-1. Taxonomy (NCBI): domain Bacteria; kingdom Pseudomonadati; phylum Spirochaetota; species Spirochaetae bacterium HGW-Spirochaetae-1. The sequence continues at coordinate 174,767 of PGXY01000005.1, forward strand.
TCATGCAGCAACCAGCCTGTGACCGTTCACACCGCCTGCCATCACCCGAGAAAAATATTCACATCCACGGAATCCCTGGTTTGCCACAGGAAGGCGAGGAAGATCAGGGACCAGATCAGGTCGCCCGCCACGGTGAGAAAGGCGAATATGGTGGCCATTCCCAGGATAAAATACCAGGTAAACATGAAAAAGAGAATCATTTTGCTGAGCAGGCCGAGCCATACAAGACCCCTGTTGAGATAGAGGGACCGGGAAACCATGAAATATCCGATACCGAAAATGATAACGGCCAGCATGACGATTCTGAACATAAGCAGGGCAAAATAGTTATCCGTGACTGCCACTGCCCCGAAAAAGAGCCCGATGGCGAAATCGGTAAAAACAAGGCCGATGAGACCGACACCCCAGTTCCAGAGGGCGCCCAGGGTGAAGATATTTTTAAACAAAGGGCTGTTTAGATTTTTCATAATGTTTTCCTCGCCGTTTTTAGATACAGTATAGTAGCATATAGAATCTTTCCTGTCTTACAGTAGATAAAGTCGGGTATTGACAAAATTGACTCAGTGTATGTATCATTACTGTATTGTCATTGCCATTTCTTCACATGTAATACATGTATGTACCATAGTATTTCACGGGCAAGAAAATTTTCAATTCATTAATAGTGTGCGACAAATGATAGAAAAGAAGATCATACTGCGGCTTTCGTATATCCTACTCGCATTCCTGCTTTTCTCCTGTGGCGGTACGGGCGGGCAAGCCGTCGTTGATATTTCCGGAGAATGGAAACTTCTCAGCGAAGACAACGCGGCGCAGGCCGTTATTGCTTATAACGATGAAGGAGCAGGTACCATTGCACTGCCTGGGAGCTGGGAACACCTCATCAGGAAAAGCCCCAATCTCGATGCCACGGTATGGCTCCGGAAAAAAATACTCATTGATGACCGGCACCGCGGGAAAACACTGTACCTCTCCCTGGGCCGCATCGCCGTTGCCGATGAAACCTATTTCAACGGGGTAAAAATAGGCTGCAGGGGCACCATACCGCCCCGCGGTTCCCTGAATTATCATTTCTCCTGGCAGAGTCCCCGCCTCTACTTTATTCCGGAAAACCTGATCCATTACGGCGGCGACAATTATATAGCCATCAGGGTTTACTCTCATATTCTCAGCGGCATCACGGGACGCCTGGCCGTCATCGACTATGACCGGTCCTATGCCGGCTACCATTACGCCGGTTATGTTCCCCTCATCATCAACATCTCTTCCATTGCACTCAACATGTTTTTTTTCCTGGGACTTATCATCCTATTTACCACACGCAGAAAAAAACGGGAATATCTTTACTTTTCCGTGCTGGTCCTCCTAACCATCGTGGGAAATTTCACCACACTGGACCTGCCCTTTCCGCTGAACGGGCTTCTGCGATTCAAGATATTCCTTTTGACCCTGGTCACGGTCAATTTTATGGCCCTGCACACTGTTAAACTCATATTTTCAAAAAACAGCCCCTCCATTTCCTGGATATCGGTCATACTGGCCATACCCCTCTCTCTTCTTATTATACTGTCGCCCGATTCGGGAACTCTGGTCTTCCGCGCCGGCCTTGTATCACTGGGCTTTGTCAACTTCTGCATCATAACATCGGCGGCAATCTTCTTCATCACCCTGCGCAACGACCCGCGCCGGTACTGGTACTTTCTCTTCGTGGCCATACCGGTGCCCCTGTCGGTGATCCGGAACACCTGGTACCTCATGAGCTTCAACTTCAGCCAATTCCCCATGATTATCTTTTTCCATGTGCCCCTGGTATGCCTCATATTCACCCTGTACTACATCTACGATTTTGAGAGAACCCGGGGCGAGATGAACTCCCTGTACACGGCGCTCATGAAAAAATCAAAAAACTACGAGCGGCTGCTGAAGTCCCTGCAGAAAACAAACACCAGGCCCGAACCCCGCGATATCATTCACGAGGTCATCGATTACCTCGACAACAACTACGGCGAACGCTATGACAGAAAGGAGCTGTCCCGGAAATTCAGCCTCAACGAGGATTACATGGGACAGATATTTAAAAAGGTCACGGGTATGAGCGTATCCAATTACATCAACGTGCGGCGGATCGACGCGGCCAAGGAGCTTCTCATCGAGACAGACGCGAAGATCATTGATATCGCCTATCACATCGGCTTCGACAACCTGACCCATTTCCACCGGCAGTTCAAAAAGCAGACTAATCTCACTCCCAACGAATACCGGACACTCATGACCAAGGATATGGGGAAGACGACTTTTTAACGATTGACATTATACCGGAAGCGACTTTTCATGGGGATGTAATCATGGCAATCAAGACCATAGAAAAGAGGGTACATCAATGAGCAAAGAGGAACTTGAAGGCGCGATTTATGAGACCATTGAATATCTGACCAAATACGAACTTTCCCCCACGGCGCAAAAGCTCATTCGATTTTATTTCAATGAATCCACGGGCGATTCTTCGTACCTCCGGGCCCTGGACGCCATTGAAAGATACTTTCCCGAAAGCCTGCCTCCCGTGGAGGAACAGTCGCCGCGCCTGCAGAAACTTCTGGAAACCCTGAAGCTCGAAGCGGACCGCTGGGACCTGGAATAGTGAGGCATTAGAGGGGTCTTTTCATGGGCGCCGTAACGGGAGCCATGGCGGTCCTGTTATATTTATCCAGCACAGTGCACAGATGCGGCCTCACCACTTCGTTTGCTATCCAGAACTCTTCTTCCTTTGATGGATTCATATCATAATAATCATTGAGATACACGGGCTTTCCGAATTCCACGATGCACTTGAAAGGGAGCGTAAAAGGAAGGCAAATGAGATCATCGGGCCTGTTTTCATGGGGAATTACTTTCATGATAGGGTTTGCCTTGTCGAATCCCACCATGGCTGCGGGAACAATGGGCACCCGATACCGTAAGGCCATGCGGACAACGCCGGGATAGAACATGCCCAGGACATGGCGGTCCCGGTAGTGCGGAACATTTCCCTCGGGAAAAATAGCCACAATACCCGGATACTTTCCCCCGCCCGGCGCCAGGAAAGGATCAAGGTATTCATAGTTCAGGCCCGTACCGGTCCATACCGGCATGCCCCAACCCACGTACCAGCGGCCCCAACCACTGTTGATGAAATGCCAGCTGTCGATGATCATGGGTGTTATCTCCCGTACGGGATGGCTGAAATGACTTACGGCCAGGAGATCCAGGTCGTAGCCTCCGGAATGATTGGGAGCGATGATGACAGGTCCTGCCGGAATATTCTCCGCCCCCCTCACTTCAAGGCGGTGATATATCCTGAAATACCATTCAAAAAATTTTTTCTTCCGCCGGTTATAGGTCCTGAATTTTTCATGATATTCCTGCGAGACCTTTTCATACTCCGCGTAGGGCATCATCTCACGCATAGGTCCTCACTTCCTGATCATGGTATCGGGTATTTTGACCGCCACGACCTCGCCACGGACGCATTCCTGCCCGTCAACGGACAGGCTTGTGGCAATAACCACCTTCCGTCCCTTTATTTCCGTTATAGCTGAACGCAGCACCAGGGGTTTATCCAGGGGCGTGGGCAGGATATAATCAACTTTAAGTGAAGCCGTCACAAAGCGCAGGGGCGGATCGGTGTCCATGGCCCGCCCTTCATTTCTGTATGCGGCGGCAGCGGCTGTGGCCGTACTGTGGCAGTCGATCACCGACGCGATGAGGCCGCCGTAGACAAAACCGGGAAATGATGTGTGGTACGGCTTCGGCTGGAACGTACACAGGCTTTCATCGCCGTCCCAGTAGCTTTTTATGCGCAAACCATGCTCATTCAGGACACCGCAGCCGTAGCAGTGGCTGAAGTGTTCCGGGTAATATTCCTGAAAAGCCTTTTCCGTCATGTCTTTCTCCCTGCATGCAGAGTTACAATAACCTCCGCGACTCCCGTCAATTATAGGTGGCTGTCACGGACAATCCGCCGTAGAGGCCCGACATCTCATTGTCATTGCTCTTGCGTTTCATTGTGGTAAAGCGCCCGACGATGGCTACACCGACTCCCCAGTTATCACTGGCCCACCATTCCTTGCCGAAGGACATGCTCAGGCCCAGGCCGTATTTGCCGCTGCTGGTGTTGTTATCAATTTCCATGGTTGATTTAACGATCCCCATCGATGCCGAGGCATATATATTCACGGGCATGAAGTAATAGGTAGCGCCGGCCCCGATCCCGATGGTGTTAACCCACGCCTTGTCAGTCGCATAAGATCCCCCACCGAGCTTTACACCGGCATCGGGCATGAAACAGGCGCTTATTTCGCCGAAGAGAATCAGGTTGCTCCACACGGTATTCCCGAGCTGGAGAACAATGTCGCCGCTGAAACCGGTAAACACCATGTCCTTCCCGGAGAGATAATCCTCGCAGGTAAATTTCTGATAACCGGCCCCCAACATGAACCGTGCCATGTAGCCGTCATGCACGCGGGGCTGGCTCGATTCCTCGTCCTGGGCGAAACATTCTGCGGAAAGCAAAAGGACCAGAATTATAAGCGCCCCCTTGAATACAGGTTTTACTCTCATATGATTTTGCACCTTTTATATATTTATTATTATGAATATTTTTCAGTCTGTCAGATAACTTTGATAACCGACGCGACAAGATCGCTGTAGAAAAAAACCGTGGTAGTCCGTATAGAAAATAAAGTCTTATTAGACCTGACCTATTTCATAGACCAGCCTTACAGGATGCCGCTGAAAAGATCAATACAATTTTAGTCATTCTTTCTTTGTATCCGCTCTGCTCACTATAAAAGAAAAGGAATAATGCGCCCATTATCCCTTTCATAAAATGCAATGTATATGTGATCAGTTATAGGTCGCGGAAAATGCCAACCCGATATATATATTCGACATCTTGTTGTCGACACCCTTGTCTTTCATTCTTGAATAATTGCCCACGAGTGCGAGTCCAAGACCCCAGTTTTCCGAGACCCACCATTCTTTGCCGATTGCTACATTAGTCCCGAACCCTAATTCGCTGCTGCCGCTGCTTCCACTCACCTCGAGTGTTGCCCGTGTTGCCCCAAGCGAAAGGGAAAGGAAAAAATTAGAGGCAAAATAATAGGAAAGACCTCCACCAAATCCCACTACTGAAACTTGCGTATCATTCGTGTCGTAGGAACTGCCACCCAGCTTCAGAGTGGGATCTGTCATGACACAGCTGCTCAGTTCCCCGAATAGAATCAGGTCGTTGATAACGGCATAGCCGATCTGCATGGTAAAATTTCCCGCAGCCCCGGTAAATTTCATATCAGAACCGGGCACAAAGTCTTCATAGGTCAGGCTCTGATAGCCGACGCCAAGTTGAAACCTGAGATAAAAACCGTCATGCATATTGGTTCCATCGGATTCCATATCCTGGGCAAAAACAGCGCTGAAGCTGCAAACAATGATAGCTACTAGAAAGAATTTAAGCAAAGAGCTCCTTTTCATAAAGATAAATCCTCCATAAAGTGTTTTTATTTTTTCATATCTATTATTTTAGAGCTTTTTGTCAACACTTTAATCAATTGTCTAAAGTGCTGATTCTGATAAACCAGCAAACAGTTTTAATTTGATCCATACCGTCAGAACACCCAGAAAAAGCGCCGCTTCACCTCACCCTTGTATTCGGTCTGCTTGTACAGTCCCTTCAGGATGGAAAACTTTTTAAATCCCGTTTCCTCCTCAGTCTCATAATCCCAGAGGATGCCCCAGAGCATACCCCGGGCATGGTATTTCCTCTCGGGTTTTTTCACCTCGTTCCACAGGGTTCCCAGGAGCCACATGCGCCGGTCGCTCCAGTACCGGGCCTCGTTGTTCCGGTAATAGAGAAGTCCCAGCAGGCCCATATCAAAGTCGCCATCCGTGCCTTTGCTGAGGTAGGATAGACCCGCTATGCTGATAAATTTCCATTGGTCCTCCTCTCCCCGGTAATACCAGAGGGGAAACACACTGTTGCTCTTAATGACTCCATTGCGCTTTGCCGTCACGAGAAACGTGCCGAGATCGAATTCATAGTCGGGCCTGTTCTTGTAATTGGTGTAGTCCATGAGAAGTCCCAGGAGCAGTTCCGAGTGGGTCACTTCGGGCCTGGTACGATACTGACCCATGCCGAAAAGGAAATCATAGGTGTTCTCCTCGTTTCTTTTCACGTACTCATGGTCGAAGAGGTACAGCAGGTTCTGGCGGGACCCGTACTCGGACCTGCGCCAGTAGGTACCCAGGAGAAATGTTTCTTTCTCCCGGGGACTGCGGATGAACCAGCCCAGGAGGGGCGGAATCACGAGATGGTTCTTGTAACCGGGAACCCATACATAGAGGGGCAGAACCATGGAATAGTCAAGAACGCCTGTTCCGGAGCGCTGCCAGTCCGCCAGGCCGAGTATGTTCACGTGCCGCGCTCCGTTATCATTCCGATGATAGAACAGGGGAAAGAGGAGCGTTCGCCGGTAGTTTTCATTTTTGGAATAGGTATGGTCCAGGAGAAACAGGGTATTCCAGTGCACCTTTTCATTGTCGCTGTAGCGATAATACAGGGGAAGGACGGGAAACCAGAAACGGGAGTAATACTTTTCAACATCTCCGATCTTCTGCTTCTCCCGGTCGATATACCAGAGGGGATTCCAGTGAACGCTCCGGGCATAAGACATGTCCTTCTCCTCACCCGTGATGGTGCGCTGGAAATACAGGGGCATTAACCAGTGTCGGCGGTTTGCCACAGGCACATATCCCGCTTCACCCTTCACAGACATATACTGGTCTTCATGAAAGGTCCCCAGGGAGCCCAGGCCCCAGCCCAGGTAGAGCGATGAATCTTTTTTTTCATTATAGCGGTTATGAATGAACGTCCCTGCCAGGGCCGTGATCCGCCGCATTTCATGGTCGCGCCTATACGAATAAACCGGCAGCAGCCAGGTATTCGCTTCTTCAGGCGACTGGTAGCCCCGCATGAGCCCATATAACAGCCTGTATGACGACTCCCCGCTCTTTTTGTCCTTTTCCGTTTCGTAGAGTCCGAAAAGAATGCTGTTCTTTATCCTCTCGTCTTCCCGCTTGCGGTAATAGCCCATGAGGAAAAAGCGGCTCATACTGGACGTAATGTTTTTAGTATTTTTTTCATTACTTCCTTCGGAGCGCTGGTACGAATCACGATAGAGAAAGGGAAGGCCCACAAGCATGGATTCCCTTTCTTCCAGGCCCGATTTGACCGTGGTAGCGGTGTTCCGTGAATAATAGTAGAAGGGGAAAAACCAGTTATATCCATGTTCCCTGGTTCCGGAAAGAACCGGTGATCCCGGAACGGTCTTTTGGGAAGAACCTTTAACCGCGACACGCGGCCTGTCATAGGAATAATACTTCTCCGTCGTAAAGGACATGAGGGGAAGGAGCGGAATCTTCAGCGTTGAGTATTCGCTCCCCGTACCGGCTGTTTTTTTATGATAGAACAGGGGATTCAGGCTGCGCCGGTACTTCAGCTTACCCGTGTCCTCTCCATAGATCGACCGGTGATAAAAGAGCGGGCTGATATAGCGGCGCGTTCTATCGCCATCCTTCAACGTCTCGCGGTACCACACAAGGGGCATGACGCGCCACCCGCTTCGCACCGGCGAGTCATACCAGTTCACCAGGGGCCAGAGTATGCTTTTTTCGCTTCGTTTCTCCGTATCATCATATTCATCCCAGAAAAGATTCAGGAGATATGCCCGGGCATAGGACTGCCCCTGTCTCTGGCTGCCGTAAAAGGGAAAGACCACAAGATAGCGGAGATTGTCAATGCTGTTGTTGTAATACATAAAAAGGGGCGGCACGACATAAATACGGTCATCACTCGCCTGGTCCCAGGTCAGCCAGGAAAGCGGTATGAGACGGACATGCCTCTTCGTGTCGCCCTTTTCAATGGCGAACCAGCCGAAGAGCAATTTCATGCCCCAGAAGGACTCGCTGTTCTCCCGGTCAAAAGTCTTTTTCTTATGCAGGGCCGCTTTATTGTCATTCGTGTCGACATTGGTCTCCCCTGTCACGACATCATCATAAGCGGCGGCAGGGGCGTCCTTCGTTTTAAAGGGATTGTCAATGGCCACCCGTGTGGAAATGCTGAATACATTGTATAGCCAGGAAAAATCCATATCCAGGTACCACTTGCCATGGTACTTTGCCGGGAAGATCGAGGGATTGAAAGGCCCCATGGTCATGCTGCGCGAGAATCCCGTGGCATTGAGATGAATCGAGTGGAACTTGGTTTCGTAGTTAATGGACAGGGGAAGAATAAAAGAACCGCTGCTCTCCTTCAGCTTCCAGCTGTAATATACAGGCAGGAAGTGACGGTAATACCGGTCCTTTTCTTTATCCTTCCATGAATAAAAGGGCCAGGACCAGATGGTTCGCGATTCCTTTGACCAGCCGTGATAATGGAAAAGACCTGCGCTCCAGCCGTCATCTTCAGTGTTTTCGCCGGACCTGAAATAAAAAGGGACAAAGGCACGATAGCCGTCGCTGCCCCCGTAAAAGAATAAGGGTATCAGCCAGAAACGCTCCAGTTGCCCCTCATCGTCGCGCTTCCAGTCGGCGAGCCAGAGAAGGTTCCGGTGCGTTTCATCATCGTCATTACGTCCGCTGAAGTACAGGGGGATGATGGGAACCCAGAGGTATTTCCAGAGCAGTGTATCTTCAGATCCTGTCATTTCCGACTGTTTCCGGGCATAGCCGCCCAGGGGCGAAAGGATAATCAACCTGTCGGTGTGAAGGTCGTCCTTTTTGGATTTATAGGTGCTGGAATACCATTCCTTTTTTCGCCAGGACATGAAGAGAGGCGGCAGCACGTGATGATAGGCCCGGTCTTCCACTTTTGATTCGGTTCGACCGCTGAAATAAAGAGGCGCAAGCACATGACGATATGAGCTTTCCGCATAATCTGATTTTTTCCGGCCGCTGAAAAAAAGCGGCGGCAGAACATAACGGTAGGAACTGCTCCCATAAGAATCTTTCTCCCAGCCGCTGAGATAGAGCGGCGGAATTATATGACGGTATCCATCGTCGCCCCCCTTTCCGAAATACAGCGGCGCGGCCCAGAAACGTTTATTGACATTCCCCAAGTCACTGCCCCAGTCAAGGAGCCACAGTACATTGTAGTGAGAGCTCTTATCTTCGTCTCTGCTGCAGTAAAAGAGGGGAAGCAGGGGGAACCAGAAAGACGAAGCGGTGATGTCGCTCTTACCGTCCTTATGATACTGCCTGTCCCGCACTGATCCCCATAGGAGGGAATAGGAGTGTTCCCGCATTTTCAGATCATTGCGTATCAGCTGCCCGTCGCTTCCTCTTTCACCGTGGTAGGATACGACACCTTCCCAGGTCATGTACAGAGGTGGCAGGATATGCCGGAATGACCCGCCATGGTTCTGTTTGCCGCTCATGTATAGCGGCGGCACGATATGGAGATAGGAATCCTGATCCAGACCCCGGTCGCGGGACCAGAACAACAGCGGCATGAGCCAGAAGCGATCCAGGGTCTCATCACCGTTTTTCTTCCGCCACGAATAATCGAGCAGGCCGAGATAATTGCGGTGCCCGCCTTCCGGTCCCACATAGTGCCAGGTGAGCGGGACCAGGGGTGCCCACCAGGTGACCCTGCGGCGGACTTCTCCGCCTTCCCGCCATTCATGTATCACCGTTCCGTTCAGGGGTGTGATCCATTTTGTTTCAGGACCGTTTGTATGCTGATAAAGAAGGGGGGTGATATATCTTCTGCGGTTGTCAATTTTGCTGTGGATAGAATAATAAAAGGGGAAGAACCGGAACGACCGGTATCGCGGATAATCGGTCTTTCTGAAAAACCACAGGATCATGAGAGAATCATGGCCCTCCCATTCTTCCTTTTCAACAAAGAAGGCGTTGATTGCGAACTTCTCCTCTTTTTCGCTGCCATAAATGCGGTGATCTTCTTCAAAGAGATCATCCCAGTCCTTTTTTTGCTCCTGGGCGGCCAGTCTCTGTACCGAGACGAGTGTGAAGAGTGAGCAGACAAGCAGACTCAGGCATAATATCCGTTTCATGGTGACAGTATTCTTCCTTTTTTTATTTTGACAATCAGTGATGACCTGGATATACTATATCAGTCCTTTGCCGGATATATCAAGCATTAGAGACTGGTTAGCCGAACTGAATATAATCACCGTGAAGATACAGGGAAAAGTAAAGAAAAAAATATTTACATACCGGGGTATACGTATATTCATACCAAAATCCGGTTTTCATTCATATCTATTTATTAATATAAACAAATTTATTTTATCTGTTAAAAAAATTAATCGTATTCCCATATCCATCCATATCATCCGATATGCGCTCCTTTGCCTCACAGTGCTTCCTGTCCTGATCGTTCCGGCATGCTCACCCGAAAACAACGGGGAGTCAAAACCCACAGCAGTAAGGGGCGTATTGGATATCTCCCCATGGAATTTCACTAAAAAAGGAACCATTAAGCTCGACGGGGAATGGGAGTTTTACAGAAACCGTTTCATCGACCCCCTGATGAAACCGGTGCCGGGGTCCCTGGAGGTACCCTCATATATAACCGTTCCTTCACGGTGGCCGGAACACACCGTCGACGGCCGCCCCATTACATCCACGGGGTATGGCACCTACCGGCTTAAAATACTGATCCCCCGGGACGCGCCGCCCCTTTCACTGAAATTCAGAAGCATCCATACGGCATACCGGGCCTACATTAACGGCCGGCTCATTTCTGCCAGGGGGATCGCCGCCGAAACCGCCGCCGCATCACGGGCTGAAAATGTCTACTGCATCGCAGACCTCATAAACAATGAACCGGTCCTGGACCTGGTAATCCATGTATCAAATTACAGCCATAAGAATGGCGGCATTTTCATTTCCCAGTTGCTGGGAACGGAAGAGGAAATACACCGCGACAACGATATTCTCCTGGCGATCAACTTTTTTCTTTTCGGCAGCATAATCATCATAGGCTTTTACTATCTTCTTCTTTTCCTTCTCCACCGGGAAGACGTGGCATTTCTTTTTTTCTGCCTGTTCTGTATTCTCATCGCCATACGGATTCTGGTTATGGGGAACGTGGATTATACCAACAGGTTTATAACTTTTTCCTGGGACGTTATCTATCACATCGCCATCATAACCTTTTACCTTGCCCTTCCCGTCTTCAGCATATACCTGTCCCTGCTGTATCCACGGGAATTCCACCGGCCGGTATTGTATGTCATTATAGCCGTGGGCTCCCTCTTCAGCCTCATGGCTCCTTTCTGCAACAGTCTAATCCTGTCCTGGCTGGTTCCCGTCTATGATTTCTTTGTCATTGCCTGTTCTTTTTACATGACATCCGTCATAATACTCGCTCTTAAGCGGAAAAGACAGGGATCTCTTATATTCTTTTCCGGATACCTGATCATCCTGCTCACTATCATCAACGACATTCTCTATGACAATGCGTTCATCAAAACGGGCTTCCTGTCACCTTTCGGCCTTTTTATCTTCATTCTATTCCAGACCATACTGCTGTCGCAGCGTTTCAAATGGTCTTTCCTGTCCCTCGAGGCCATGACAAAAGAATTAAAAAATAATAATGATCATCTTCTCAAGGTGCTCATCAATCTCAGGGGAACCCAGGAACTGCTTATCAGGCAGGAGAAGAAGGCCGTTGTGGGCAACCTGGCTTCTGGCCTGGCCCATGAGATCAAAAATCAGCTCCATTCGCTGTCTGTCCTGGAATTCATGGATGATAAACTCAATCACGAGGACCGCGAATATATACGCTATATTCTTGAAAGCCGTGACCGTATCAGCAGCATGGTGGATGAGGTCAGGGCCCTGGGAAAAGAGGAGGAAACCTCGTATACTTTTACGCCGGTGCCCCTGTCCCGCATTCTTAAAGAGACCCTGGTGCTCATTAAAATTGATCCCGATGTTAAAAACCGGCATATCATGATAGCAGAGCACTTTTCCGGTGAGGTCATGGCCGATAAAAACAAGATCATCCAGGTCCTCTTGAATCTTGTGAGAAACGCCGCCCACGCCTTAGAAAACAGAGAAAAGGGAATGATCACCATCCGCACGGACAAGCTTGAGGCAATGGCCGTTATCCATATAACGGATAACGGAAGGGGAATTAGCCCGGAGATACTGGATACGATCTGGGAGCCCTTCTTTACCACAAAGGGCGAGGAAGGGACCGGCCTGGGACTGCATATATGCCGGAGGATCGTGGAAGGACATGGCGGCACAATCGGCTGTGAATCGGTCAGGGGAGAAGGCACCACCTTCACTTTCTCGCTCCCCCTCGCCGATGGGAAAGAAAAGAGATGACGGACAGCATAAAAATATCATTCCTTCGCAGAAGTCTCCTTATCCTGGCCGCATCCATCACGGCGGCACTGGTGGCGATGTCCTGCACCGATACGGGCGCCGGGCCCGGGGCCGTCCGGGGAGTCATGGACCTGAGATCATGGGACCCGTCAGTCGATGAGCCCCAGTCCCTCGCGGGGGAATGGGAGTTCTACTGGGGGCATTTCCTTTCTGAAGCTGAAATGACGCAGAAAACAATACCTGTTGCCATGGAGTATGTGAAGGTACCCCACATCTGGACGGGAACATCCTTCCGGGGCACGAGCCTTCCCGGAACGGGTTACGGCAGCTACCGGCTCAAGGTGCTCCTGAAAGACACGGGCGGCAAAGACATATCATCCTCCTGTCCGGATCGGAAACAGCTTGCACTTAAAATTTTCGATTCGGCATCGGCCTACACTCTTTACCTGGACAGGAAAAAAATCGCATCAAACGGCGTCGCGGCGACCTCTGAAGAGAATGCCGTTCCCCAGGAAAAACCCGTTATTGCCCGCTTTCTTCCATCATCGCCATTCTTTTATATTACCGTTCATGTCTCAAATTATCATCACCGCAACGGAGGCCTGTGGAAAGAAATACAGATAGGGTCAAATAACAATATAAGCTCACTGCGCAGGCATAAACTGGCCTTTCAGTTATTTCTCGCGGGAAGCCTGATCATTATCGCCTCTAATTATCTGATCATGTATCTCCTGGGGAAAAAGGAAAGAGGCTATCTCTATTTCAGCATTTTTACCCTGCTCATCGCCTTCCGGAACCTGGTCATAGACGAAAAATTTCTCATGACCCTGTTTCCTTCTCTCGATTATGAAATTTTCATCAAGGCGGCCCACCTGTCGGTCTATCTGCCCATGCCCTTTTTACTCCTGTTTTTCCGATCGCTCTACCCCGAAGAAGTTCGTCCCTGGCATGTTAACTCCCTCACGATCTTCACGGCCATTATTTCATCAGTCGTGCTCGTGCTGCCGGTGCGGTATTATTACTGGACGCTGAACCTTTTTTTTATCGGAGTAGCCGCAGCAATCACACTGACAATTTACATCATCATAACAGCCATCATCCACCGTCGTAAATGGGCCCGGATGATTGCAGCCGTTACGGTTCTTTTCTCCCTTTTCGTCGCCCACGACATCCTGATATACCGCTCGCTGGTTTCCGAAACCAGCCTGCTCCCCCTGGGATGGCTCATCTTCGTCCTGTTCCATGCCTACATCCTTTCTTTCAACTATGCAAAATCCTTCAAGGACCTGGAGCTTGTTTCCGGCGTACTGGAAAAAAATAACGAGGAACTGGAAAGGTCCCTTGATGTGCTGAAAAACACCCAGGGCCGGCTTATCCTCAATGAGAAGAAGGCCGTCGTGGGCAGCCTGGCAGCCGGCCTCGCCCACGAGATAAAAAATCAGCTCAGCACCATATCATATCTGGAATTCATCGAGGATAAATTCAGCGAGGATGAAATGGTATTCGTGCGGTTTATCTATGACAGCCGGGACCGCATCAGCAGCCTTGTCAATGAAGTACGGGCCCTGGCAAAAAACGAGGAGATCCATTACCCTCTCCAGCTTCTCACCATGAAGAATGTGATCGATGAAGCAGTGGTCCTGGCCCGGATGGACCCCGATGTTAGCACCAGGGAAATCGTCATGGAACACGGGTTCACCGGCGAGCTGGAAATCAATAAAAACCGGATTATCCAGGTGCTGCTAAACCTCATCAGGAATGCCGCCCATGCCATAGCAGACCGTGAAAACGGGAGGATACTGATACGCACTATACAGGACAACATACAATTAAAACTGGAGATAATCGATAACGGTTCCGGCATGGATAATGTCACCCTGCAATCCATCTGGCAGCCCTTTTTCACCACCAAGGGAGACCGGGGCACCGGCCTCGGCCTCGATATAAGCAGAAGAATCATCGAAGGCCATAGCGGGTCAATTTCCTGTATCTCTGAATCGGGAAAAGGGACAACTTTCACCATCCTGCTGCCTCTTCCCGATTATTCATCAGTAAAATAATAACATCAACGAATATCCGCACTGAAAATTGTACTGCATCAATACAATGCGGCTCATCTTCAATCAGTATAGTATTTAAAAAAGAAAAATATTGCTTTCCCATCCCTGCCGGTTCATGATGTACCGTGAGAATAAACCGGGTCCCGGCCCGTTCAGTAAATCCCAGGACAACGATAAACAGAGAAAAAGGAGCAAACCAATGATCAGCACAATGCAAAAATCAATCATTTTTATCCTGCTTTCATTCTTCACCGCAATGCAGCTGGGAGCACAGGATACCTGGAAACCCGTTATGGAAAAGGACGGCATCACCGTTTACACGCGCCCGGCCGAAGGATGCCCCCTTGACGAATTCAAGGGAGAAACCATAATCAAGGCAAAACTCGAAACCTGCGTGGCAGTGCTCAGGGATGTTCCGGAACAGCCGAACTGGATGGGCGATTGTCTCGGCTCCCGGCTCCTCAAGACATTTGACAGAAATCATATTGTAGCCTACAACATCCTCAACGCGCCGTGGCCCCTGAGCAACCGGGACCTCCAGATCGACACCCGGTTCGAGGAAGACTACAAGAACGGGAAGGTCGTCGTAAGCATGACGGTTTACCAGGAAGAGTTGGTCCCCGCAACAAAATATGTTCGGATCAAGGACTTCAGGGCCCAGTGCATCCTGGAAAAAATAGACGATACCACGACAAAGGCAACCTATATTAACCGGGTGAATCCCATGGCTCCCGTACCCGGCGCCATCGCTAACATGTTTGTAAAGAACAATCCCTATATGACACTTAAGGGATTCAAGAAAATGGTGACACTTAAAAAATATCAGCAATAAATGCCGCATCCCGTTAAATAAAGGGATGCCCATAAAACATTTGACAGCCCGTGGTCCCGGTGAATAGATATCATTTTGTTATGGTATCTTAAAACAATGCGGAATATTTTCATGAAGCACACAAAAGAAACGGGCATCAATGAGGTATATCCTTATATATATCGCGTCACTCTTCCCCTTCCCGGGAAAAAGCCGGGCCCCGTCAATGTTTATCTTTTTATCGGCGACACCATCACTCTCCTGGACACGGGCACCCTGCAGACTTATCCCATTCTCATGAAAGCCATAAGCAAGCTGGGCCTGGGACCGTCGGACATTAAACAGATCGTGTTCACGCACGGCCATATAGACCATTACGGCGCCGCGAAAACTATTTTAAGCCATCAGGAAAAAGCGGCGCAGACCGTGGCCCATGCCGACGATGTACAGAGCATCGAAAAGGGCTACGAAGTGACAAAAAAGGTCACCAATGCTTTTCTGAAAAAAATGGGACTCCCGTATAAATACCGGGCAGCCATGATCTTCATGTCCCGGGTGTTCACGAAAATGTCCCGCCCCTGCCCGGTAACCCGCTACATCAGCGACGATGAACTTATCCAGTTGGGCAACTATACGGCCCGCGTGATACATACACCTGGACATTCCCGGGGATCGGTATGCCTGCATATTGAAAAGGACAACATTCTTTTCTCCGGCGACACGGTCCTCCCCCATATAACACCCAACGCCTTCGTGATGCTGGACCCTCATCGGAAACTCCCCGTCCGCTCAAGCCAGGCGGAGTTCTATCATTCCATCGAGCGGATCGAGTCCCTGAAACCCGACACGGTGTTTCCGGCCCACGGCAAAACGATCGAGGACCTGAAGAGCATCACGGACATGTACCGCAAAAATTACGCCGAACGCGACGCCGCCATTTTATCATTGCTGAAAAACGACGAGCACACGGTCTATGAACTGGCCTGGTCCCTCTTCCCCAATGAACTGGGACGGGGCGGAAGACGCCTTATCCTGGAGCTCTATCTTGCCATATCGGAAATATTCACCCACCTGCAGGTCCTGGAAAAAAGGAACCTTGTCCACATGGATATTCGAAGGGGAACGGTTGTAGTTCGCAGGAAGTAAAAGTTTTCGATCTAAAGGAACCGGTCGTATGGATAGCATCCGATATCACTGATTGTGCACTGTGCGGTAAATGTGTTGAAGTCTGCCCTGTAAATGCAAGAAGCAAGGGACTATTTTTACGGAATAAAGCTGGAAGTCTGATGAAAGGTTATGCTCAGGGAAAAGGGAGTAAAGGCGACTGTACTCCAGGTCAGGATGCATAAAAATCATTTGACATAGCAGGCATAGGAATGTCATTTATGTTAGTTAATAATAACTAACATAAATGACAACAAGGAGAATCCCCCATGGATTTAAGCAGTCAGTTTTTAACGATCAATGGTATTCGGTTAAAAGTAGTGATTGAGGGCAACGGGCCCGATGTGATTCTGCTTCACGGTTTTCCCGATTCGTCCCAGGTATGGCGGAACCAGATCCCAGCTCTGGCTTCGGCGGGATTCAGGGTTATAGCACCCGACCTGAGGGGTTGTGGTGAATCTGACGCACCGACGGGGAAAAAATGCTATTCCGTCGATGCCATAATAAGCGATATTATTGAACTGATGAGGCAGTTGGGAATCCAAAAGACACGCCTGGTGGGTCACGATTGGGGCGCCAACATCGGATGGATATTTACCAGCTGCCATCCCGGACTCGTGGACCGCTACGTAGCCCTTTCAGTGGGCCACACCCTGGCATATCGCAGATCCGGGTTGCGACAGGTTATGCGCGCATGGTACGCGGCCCTTTTTCTTGTGCCGGGTATTTCCGAGGCGGCTTTCCGGGCTTTCAACTGGCGCTTCCTGCGAAAGATATCGAATGATCATCCAGAAACCGAACAGTGGATAGAGAACCTGTCACGACCCGGCAGATTGACTGCCGGGCTGCGATGGTACCGTGACAATACCATTACTATGCTCACCATGAAAGTGCCTAAAATAAAAGTACCCTGTATGGGAATCTGGAGCGACCGTGACGCCTTCCTGACGGAAAAACAGATGCTGGACAGTGAAAAATACATGGATGCACCCTGGCTGTATGAACGAATCGAGAACGTGGGCCACTGGATGCAGATGGATGCACCGGATTTGATAAACCAGCTGCTGAAGCGTTATCTTAAGCTGAACCTATAAAAAAGACGATATGGTTATGCAAGGTTAAGGCTTTAAAAAGAACCATTGCAGCTTATAATTTAATGTTTGCCAAGATTGGCCTGCAGGAAGTCCTCCATTTGCACAACGAGTTTTTCAAAGGGCTCACCCACGTACGGCTCAAAATGCCCCATGGGCAGGCCGATGTAGGTGGCATTTTTCATCAGCTTTGCCGCCTTGCGGGGACCGTCGGGTGGAAAGAGCGAATCATTTTCCGCCCCGATGACCAGGGCCGGGCACGTAATCTTCGCGGCATCGCTGATAGGCCGATAGAAGGTCAGGGTAAAGACGATATTGGCCGGACAAAAGTTATCCTTCCCGAATGGCTCGGCATCGCTGCCTAATAAGTTCATCATGCCGGTCCAGGCATCGGCCGTGCTCATCATGCCGAACTCGCCGTCCGGCGTACTTGTGATAAGTACATTATGGCGGTGATCGGTGAATACGGCATCAAAAATATCCCAGAGGCCGTGGTATATCGCCCTGATCTGAAAGGACAGACTATAATTAAAGGCCGTGGTTATACCATCGGTAAAAGGTACCTGGGCAACAATTGCCGAAATGCCGGGATCGCGGGAAGCGATGACAGTCACATGCCCGGCGCTGAAGGAGGTGCCCCACAGGGCAATGCATTTGGCATCCACAATATCCAGGGTACGCACAAACCTGATGGCCGCTTCCCAGTCATCAAGATGCCGGGAGGGGTTGATGTAATTGCGGGGAAGACCTTCGCTGTCGTTGAAGCCGCGATAATCGAAGAGAAATACCGCCATGCCCCGCCGTGCGAACCGTTCAGCATAGGCTGGCAGCCTCATCCAGCGCTGGCCGCCGAAGCCATGGGCCATGATGACTACCGGGGGCTTGACTACGCCTTTTGGCAGATAAAGCCATGCCATGCATTTATCGCCCTGGCTCACGAAGGTTTGATCAACCCGGTTGAAGCGAAATAAGCCGGTGCGGGATTGGCTTTTATTGACAGACGCCTCATTGGCACTGGATATGAAAGTAAAGAATAAGAACACGAGAACCAGCCCTACTCTCATCATCATAAACCTCCATTAGTCATAGCATGAATTTTCTATATGCTCATTTAAATTGTTATGCCAGCACGGATAGAATTAACGTGCAAAAGCTTTTTTATCTAAACATGAAAGATATTTCATATTGTCAAGCAAAATATGAAAATAATTTCATATTTTGCTTGCCTTATCCGGCATTCTATCTTCAGGTGAAAAAGCAGGAGAACATTCGTGTCAGAGCAAAAGAATAAAGCCAGGAACCCGGTACAAAAACGGGGAATAGAAACAAAAAAGAAGATCATTGAAGCCGCAGAGGCCCTCTTTGCTGAAAAGGGGTATCATAAAACAAATGCGCTGGAGATAGCAGCCCGGGCCGAGGTGGCAACCGGCAGCTTTTACGGCTATTTCAATAATAAAAAAGAAGTCCTTGTTGAAGTCATCAGGAATTTTTACGCCCATGCGTCAGAAAAGGTTCTCAATAGATACCAGGCCCAGGTTCAGGGCACCACTGCCGACAACTACCGGGAAGGGAAAAAATTAATCCATTTCATGATAGAAGCGCTCTATACAGCCCATGAAGTCAATCCCGCTCTCCACCGGGAGCTCCTTGCCATGGTATTGCTGGACAAGGAAATCGAGCACATAAACCGCGAAGAGGAACAAAAGGTCATTACCGCCATGACATCATTATTGAACGCATACAGCGGGCATGTCCGCGTGAAGGATGTTGAGGCTGCTGCATTTCTTCTTTACCGGGTCAGTGAGGAAATCATTCACCGCATCAGGATACTGGGAACTGATTTTGACAACAGGCGATTGATCACGGAGCTGGAGGATATGATCTGCCGGTATCTTCTCGAGGAGGGGTAATGCGTATATCCATTTCCCATAAGTGTCTTCCCGTGACACCGGGTCAGGCAATTTTTCCATTCGAAGTTGTGAAATCATTTTTTTTGAATTAATTTTTTACATAAAGGGATTACAGAGTGTATCAAAAAATGGGTTAAGGAGAGAGACTTCCGTTAAAAAATCAATATATCTCAACTTTTCAATGTCAAGATATATTGATCAATTTCTGTGATTTTAGAACTTTTCCTAATAGCCTGTCTCGATGCCGGTGTAGCTGAAAGTAGCAGCTCCGCCTGTCGTAGTAACATCGCCTGAAATAGAATACATTGTTCCATCAATATTTACTGAAATTGTACCGCCAGTAATGTCATATAGTATGTATGTAGGTGTGGGAAAAATAAAATCAGTATAGATTTCAGCATCTTCGTCACATTTAAATTTTCCACTTTCTGGAGCTCCAGCGCTGAATTCATAAACACCTGAAGGTAAATCTGGAGTAGAAGAAGAGAAGAGTGTTAACAAGATATACTCACCGGAACCGGTTCCTGCACCTACATCTAAATTAGCAGATGTGATAGTTACGTAATATTTGTAAACCCCCACTACAGAAGATGCTCCATCATAGTTTATATCAAGCTTTGACAGGCTGTAGCCTTCACCCCCGATTTTCAGCCAGCTGTCGCCCAGTGATTCAGTAGTGTCATCACAGCCTGATAGTAAAAAAAATGAAAGGACGGCAAAAATGAAAATAATTCGTTTTAAAGAAAATAATAATTTCATACACGTATCCTCCCGAAATTTAATTGTTTTTTAATACATGGGGATTTCAGTCACCTGTCACCGGTTCAATAAACGGAATGCGATTTATCTAAACCTGTTCCTGATGACCGATATGTAAGAATATTGACAAAACATTCCCGGAAGGCAAGGCTTTTTTTATTTTTATTTCTATCACGGGACCATCAGGGCATGCGAGGAGAATATTCCGACGATGATCGCCACCACTGCCAGGGCGGCAAAGCCTTCTTTCCGCAGAGTTATTTTTTTCATCGATACGAGGTTCTGCATCAAGACGCGCCGATGCATGATTATGTGAAAAATGGAAAAAATGGTGAATAAAAAGGCGGACATGTTATGGACCGACATCCAGAGATGTCTCTGCTGTGTCATGTGTGCAAGCTGCAGATTATGATTCATTAATCCCGAAACAGGCAATAATAATCCCGAGAACAAGAGTGCAATAGAGATAAAGGCCCGCCTGTTGAAAACTTTTTTTGTTCTGCCAGTAGCGCCGTTAATATCCTCCGGATTTTCCAGGGAAGCAATTGTATCGTATGTATTTTTTTTCATATGTCATTCCTCCTCGATAATGATATAAAAATAACACCCGATATGGATGAATGACGTTAACAATTGTTAACAAGACATGTTACAGCCGCTTTTTCAACCGGCTCAGGGAAACGGCAGTGATGCCGAGATAAGATGCGATGTAATGCTGGGGGACACGGTCCACAATGTGAGGGTAGTTTTTTAAGAGATCAATGTAGCGTTCCATGGGACTGTCTTTAATTCGGGAAAGGAAAAGCCGGGCATAGTGCCCAAGCCGCTGGATGAGAATTTTCTGGAAGTTTTCTTTCAACTCCGGTATTTCCTGGAGCAGCAGATTAAAATCATTTTTACTGACTGCGATAATTCGGGACGGTTCAATGCTTTCCAGGCTGAACAGGCTTGGTTTTCCATCAATAAAGCTTTCAATGGAAGATACTGACTGGCTTTCAAAGAAGAACTGAAAGGTGATGTCCTTCCCGTCTTTATTGAACCAGAGGCGCAGACATCCTTCCCGGATAAAATACATATATCGGGCCATCTCTCCTTCCAGAAGGAGCGTGGTTTTCGCCCCGATACTCTTCTCTTTTAAAAGATGCCCGTATTTGTCCCGGAAGCCGGGAATACTGTCTGTTAACCTGTCCAGCATGGTGATGTCCTGAATTTCCCTGAAATCGGGGAGTTATGTATCTTCATGATGAATAATGCAAAATCCCATGTCTAACCGTGCATACCTTTCCAGAGGCCGTTAAAAAAACTCCTGGCATTGGCCCCTAAAACCCTGTTATTGTAACCGCCTTCCTGTACTACAAGAGTTGGAAGATCCAGGCGTCCAATGACCAGCCCGTTGTTGTAAAAGTCCTTTCTGAGGAGATTCCAGGTCCCGGTTGGATCCCCCTTGGCAGTATCAAGCCCGAAGGCAAGAACAAGAAAATCAGGTGAATATCGCTTTATTCTTGCAATAGCTTTTTTCAGCGTTTTTAAATATTCGCTGCCGGTGATATTTTCCCGTAGCGGATAATTTATATTATATCCCTCCCCGGCGCCCTTCCCTTTTTCGTCCCTGAATCCGGAAAAATGGGGATATTCAAAATCAGGGTCCGCATGGATCGAAACCGTCAGGACATACTGCTTTGCATAAAAAATATCCTGCTGGCCGTTACCATGGTGATAATCCACATCGAGAATAGCCACCTTTCCGTAATAACTCAGATAATTCGCAGCGATAGCCGTAGAGTTAAAATAACAGAAACCACCGAAGGAATTTCTATCCGCGTGATGTCCCGGGGGACGAACGAGCGCATAGGCGATCCTGTTGCCTTCCAGTAATTCAAGGGCTCCAGTGAGAGCGCAATCAACGGCGCCCCGGGCCGCCAGGTAGGCGTTCCGGTTAATGGGACTGTAAACATCGATACAGTAATACCCTGCCCGCGCTGCCAGTTTTCGCGGCGGCTTAACGGATTTCCGGATGGGGAATACGTCGGGATAGAGTGTCTTTCCCGGCTCCAAAGCCATGGTAACCTGTTTAAAATAGTTTATAAAATCTGAATCATGCACTTCTTGCAGATACCTTTCAGGAAACTTTTTAATTTTAACTCTCCGGAAAAGTTGCGTTTTCTCAAGTTCACGAAGGATACTCTTTATTCTGACAGGAGATTCAACATATCCCCGCTCGCGTATATGATGAATTTCGTGCCCATCATTGTGAATAAGAGAAATTTTGTTATCCTCTGAAAGGAGACGAATTTTATAGTCGGGCTCCTGTTTCATATAACGGGGCTCCCGAATGGACACCGGATCATCCTGTATTGACCGAATAACCGACTGAATATCGCGGCGGCCGCATGAGGGGTCGTATTTCCGCTCAAGAATGGAACGTATAATCAGCTTTGCCTCGGCCGCCGGAAGCCCGCTTTTTCGATCAAGATTATCATAGAGGAGAAAATATGGGTTGTGATAGTGATTTCTGCTGTTTGATTCGTATGATGTATTGATTATTGGACGGGCCCCGTGCCGCTCATAAAACCTGATTCTTGCCCTGTTTTGTCTCAGTATCTTTTTATCTCTGAAAACTCTGCCGTCATCGGTCATGCATTCGATAAAAATACCCGCCGACTTCAGGTTCAGAGCCTCTTCCCTTACGCGTTCATAGAGCGCGCTGCCGGCTCCGCCCCCCTGCTTTTCCTGTGCCAGGGCCATGAGGTCAATAAAACAATAGTTCAGGTCCGGCGCATAAGACATTTGAATAAACCCCTTCATGTATCCCCGGGTATCTTCAGCCACAAAAAACATATACTTCATTTTTTTATGATAAGGATCTCTGAAGAACCTGCGTATATCTTCGAAAGATTCTTCCGTCATATCGGCAATCTGGTTACGGGTGATCTCAACAATGCGGTCAATCGCCTTTTTGTTTATCGGAAGAAGGTCGTCATATATTCTGCGGATACTGAAGCTCATGTGTTATCCTTTGTTTAGCAATAAACAGTATACTACAAAAAAATACTTTATACGTTGCAGCAATGTACGTCAATATAATTTACAAGAGAACCGGTTTTCTTGTCGTCAATTAAACAAGGCGGATTCACCGGCGCGGATAAAGGGCTGGGAGACCTTACTTATTTTATCAAGGATTGTCTCCCTTTTGGTTAGTTGGCAGGGAAGTCTTCCCTCTGGCAGACCATTGCGGGGTTTTCACAAGCACATTATGTACCGGGGATGAGAAAATCATAAAGCAATACCTGCTGCGCATTCCATTTATTACCGCCGAATAAAAGTCAGTGAAATTTTGATTGGTAAAATTGCCTCTTACTAAAAGTAATCGGAGTGCATACTATTACATTATTGCAATAAGCATTCGAAAATAAAATATTTCCATACATGTTAGATACAAAGAAATTCCGTCACCTAAAACCGGTTCATGAAACACAAGACATCTTATCCGAAACTCATCCCGACAACCGGCAGGTTAAGGCAAAGCTTTTTTAAATTTTTAATCTTTTAATAAACTTTCATTCCTGCCATGAGGAAATATCAAAAACTTCAAGCAGTCCATTCCCATTCGGTGATGACGAATCCGTGCTCACTGCATATACATAATTTCCAGAGACGCACATATCCTGCACGGTAAAAGATGTTTTACATATGCCTTTTACAACAAAATTATCCACTCCCGATGAGGCATCAATTACAATTACTCCCGAATCCTGGTCTGCGAGGAATACCATACTGCCTGCTGCAGTTATCTTTTTGGCGTAACCAGGTTCATCATTGAATTCTATAAATGCAGGGTTGTATTCATCCGAAATATCGATTATTGCCACACCGTAACTACCGCTGCTAAGCAATGCATAATTGTCATATATGTATAGATCCTGTGGCGCTGATCCGAACGGATTATCATAAGAACCGATATGCTCCGGAGACTCCGGATCAGTTATGTCAACAATTTCAAGAGCTACAGACTGTCCAGAGAGGTATGCCCTGCTGCCGTTCACCCTGATATGATAACTCCCGTTATCCAGCGGATATGTTTCTTCCTCTGTAAATGTTGACAAGTCAATTATCCGCATCGAATCTGTTGACGAATCCGCAAACGAAATAAATGCATACCCGTTTGATACAGCCACACCCGTACCGAAATTGTCAAAATCAATTGAATCTGTTGTTGGATCAAGAGATGCATCATATGCAATTAGTTTAGAATACCATTGCCTTCCTTCATCCCAGTCAAGGTGCAGGACATAAACCTTATCACTGTCAAAGGCCAATCCTTCAACATTATCTGGAGTTGTAATTTTTTTGTTTAAAGATGGAGTGGCAGGATCGCTGATATTGATTGCATAAATACCATATTCCAGTTCTAAAGAATATTTTCCATACGTAACATAAATGGTGCTGCCGGATAAAAACGACTTGTATGCCATACCATCTATCGGGAATGATCCTATCGCGGATTTCTCCGGATATTTACTGTCACTGCTGCCCCCGCTGCTGCAACCGGCTGAAAAGACAAATATCAATGCTACAGCCAGTAATGATGAAATTCCAATAGAATATTTTTTCATATGATTCTCCTGTTATTTGGCAATAAAAGTATTGCTGTTTAGGCACTTGCCACTTGGAAGTTTCCTTTGCTAAAAAACGTCCCAGGCAACACAAGACAACCTTTACGAACCTGTTTCAGACAGCCCCAAAGATTACAAATGACATAAATTGTTAGAAATGCAAGGCTTTTTTGATTTTTCGCGCGCCGAAGGAAGGGTCCGGCGGATGAGGTCCCAGGCACTGACGCACATAAAAAAGGCCGCCGGATATTCCCCGACGGCCTCTGCCTTTTCAAAATGTTGCTGATACTGCCCTACTTCTTCCCGTACCCGATGCCCGACAAGGCATCGTCGATCTCCGTTAGAATGGCGGGATCATCAATGGTGGAGGGGACTGAGTATTCCTGGCCGTCGGCTATCTTCCGCATGGTGCCGCGCAGGATCTTCCCGGAACGCGTCTTGGTAAGGCGCTTCACGATAAGCGACTGCTTATAGTAGGCCAGTGCGCCGATCTTCTGCATGACTTTCTCATCTCGCCGAATCTGGTGGACAGGAATTTTTGTAGATTATCGGCTATGGCGCGAACTTCAGCGGTTTGTCCGCCCTTCTCGCCATGATTAACACATGCGCCCCTGGGATCACGACGGCAACTATCGATAATGGTTTTAGTGCAGGATACGCTGCTGCTGTAATAAACAGCAATTCAAAAAGCAGAAACAGTAAGAACTATTAAAGATGAAAATCGTTTTATACTGTTTCTCCGTGATCAGCAGGAATAAGTTCCCAGGCTCACTCATTCACTACAGCATTGATTCCGAACAATTTACACCGAAGCTGAAAAACCTGACCCCGAGGATATAATTTTTTCTTGACTTTTTTATTAAATGTATTACTTTGTAACCAATCGTTCACTTGTGAGAAATTTACCATGGCAGAAAAAACACGCATAAACGCTGAAGAACGCAGGCAAAGAATCATTGAGGCCGCAAAACCACTCTTCGCCGATTTCGGATTTAACGGCACGTCGATCCGTGATATTGCAAAAGCGGCTGATGTATCAAATGCCCTGCTCTACAAGCATTTTCCCAGCAAGGAAGCCATGTATGAAGAGATATTAAGTTATACCGACTATATAATTCCTAAATTAAAAAGAAAGCTTGAGGAACTTGAGCCTTCAACGCAGACACTGGTTTTTTTGAGCTTTGCCTTTTTCAGGTTTATCCTGTTCGAAGCCCAAATGGTCAACCAGGATCAGAAAAGGCATGAACGGCTTCTTTTTTACAGTCTCCTTGAGAACCTGAACTATGCCCGTAAAACCTTACGCAGAATACATGATGACTTTGAAAAGATGATAAAGGATAACTTTATCGCAGCGGAAGAGAGCGGTGATATTATCAAATCAGAGAATAATGTAAAAAACCGTTTCTGGTTTATGCACCATCTTGCCATGGGCGTTAATCTCTGTCATGTTTCAGGCGAACCAGCCTTTAACTATGATACTTCCTACAGGGAACTTGTTGAAGACGCCGTTTGCTTCGTGCTGCGCGGTATTGGTCTGACTGACCGGGCAATAAAAAAGTACTACAAGCCGGAAAAACTTGAGCAGCAGATAAATTCTATTTTTTAACCATATTTTTTTACGCATTAAGTGAACGTTTGGTTACCACTTAAGTCATACATTGCACATATGTCAGGAGAGAATCATGTTTTCTAAAGTCAGTTTAAAAGGATTATTCGTTACCGGGTTAGTGATTGCATTTCTGGCGATTTTTACGGCTTTTATTCTGCAGGATCAAATTCTTGAAGGTCTGATAAAAAGCCGGCTGGATCGCTGTGATGAAAGCGTGCTGTCAGACCCGGGGATTCATGTTATCATGGTGGGAACGGGAACTCCCAACTATGATCCTGTTCGAAATGCACCCTGTGTCGCCGTCATTGCCGGCGGCGAGTTTTTACTCTTCGATACGGGCGACGGTTGCGCCAGGACACTGGATTCCATGAATCTGCCTTTCTTAAAAATTAATACGGTGTTCCTTACCCATTATCATTCCGATCACATCAATGGATTGATTAATTTCATCAGCCACACATGGATCCATGGCAGAAAAAAGGAACTTCATGTTTACGGTCCTGTCGGAGTTAAAAGCATTACTGACGGCGCCATGGCCTTTCTAAAAGAAGACATAGGCATCCGGGCAAATCCCCAAGCGCTGTTTCCTCTCGACAGGAAACTTGTCGTGGTACAGCCCCATGAATTTTCTTATCCTGGCGATGGATCGCCCCTTGTTGTATGGAAAAAAAACGGTCTGATTGTCACGGCATTTAAAAATGACCATGCCGATGTGAAAATATCCTGTGGCTACCGGATAGAATACGCGAACCGGAGTGTTGTCATCAGCGGTGATACCGTGAAAAGCGACTATGTCATTCAAAACTCAAGAGATACGGACATCCTGATTCATGAGGCGGTTAACCTCGATATGATAAAACGGATTATTGCAGTTTTGAATACAACTGCAACGACCGATGCAGACTGGACCGCTGAACATTTATCTCAGGTTTCCAGACATCACTGCAGCACGCGGGATGTGGCGAAGGTTGCGGCGGAAGCAAATGTAAAAAGGCTGCTCCTCTATCATATCGGGCCGGGCATTCCGGACAACTGGTTCTTTGAAAAGATGTATCTCAAAGACATGAGAGGAATATACGATGGGCCTGTGAGCATTACTACAGACAGGGATCGTTTTTACCTTGAGCCGGGCAGAGTATCTCATGATATATAAAACCATTTATTTCCAGTTTTTTTATTCATTAAGTGACCATTTGGTTACCTGTTAAATACAACAAGTCTGACAAGGAGGAAAACATGGCATTAGGAAAGTATGCAGTAGACTATGAACAGCGGGTCAATTATGACCGGCTGCGCAGGGAAAGGCTGGACAGGGCAAAGGAGCAGTTAAACAAGTCAGGGGCAGGAGCCATTATAACCTGGGATGAGGCTAATATCCGTTACCTTACATCCTACTATGTAACGACCCCCATGCGCCCCGCAGAGATGCAGTGTGTATTGCTTCCCCGCAATGGAGAACCGATCCTCTTCGGCGGCGGCACCCCCTCGGAAACAGAGCGTCGCATGCCCTGGCTGCAGGGACGTGTACAGCCGGGATTACCGCCTTTTAAAGTAGTAGCCCATAACGAGGATCACATCGCGGTTCAGGTCACTGTTGACATTATCGGCAAACTTCTTGCGGAGTACGGTCTGGAAAAGGAGCCCCTTGCGATAGATGGCACGGTCTGCGGTGTTATCCTGGAAAGGGCATTCAAAAAACGCGGCATTGAGGTCATTCACGGAAAGCCCATCCTGGATGCGGCCCGGGTGATCAAGACACACGATGAGATTGAGCTCATGCGGATCACCTGCCAGAATTCCGAATCAGCCTTTGCTGCAATTGCTGAGGCTATCAGGCCGGGCATTCGCGAATGCGACCTGGTGGGTATCGGAGTAAAAGCGCTCTACCAGGAAGGGGCCGATCACACGGAAGACCTGGTCTGCTGCTCCGGGTATAATACCAATCCCTATGGCTGGTCGTTCACAGATAAACCGCTGCGTCCGGGAGACCTGGTTTATATTGATGTGGATGGCAACTCCTATCAGGGCTACAAGTCCTGTGTTTACCGGACTTTCTGTGTAGGAAAAGCAACCCAGGAGCAGAAGGAACTCTACCAGGAATGCTACGAGATGATCTATGGTGCCATAAGCGTGATAAAAGAAGGCGCCACCAACCATGATGTCGCATTAAAATGGCCCGATTCACCGCAGTACTGGGGATTCAAGGACTGGGCTGAAGTAATGCCCTATGCAGTGGGTCATGGCCTGGGCCTCACACTTCACGACCCTCCGGGAATCAGCCGCTACATGATGGCAGTGGGCCTGCCTCCCACAGAGTTGAAGGTGGGGATGGTAATCGCGCTTGAAACCTATGCCGGTCATAAAGGAGGCAAACACGGCGTGCGTCTGGAAGAAGATGTTCTGGTTACGAAAGACGGTTATGAAGTTTTAACCCGCTGGCCCGTGAAGGAATTAATGGAGTGCTGGCTGCCCTATAATTAAAGTTTAACATAAAACAAAACCGGAGATATATACATGAAAATTATAAAAATAAATACCATTCTTGTTCTGGGGTCGGGAGTCATGGGACATGGCATCGCACAGATCTTTGCCCAACATGGTTACTCTGTGCGCCTTGTTGATACTGACAAGGCCATGCTTGACAGGGCCCTTGATCTTATCAAAGGCAGTCTCGAAGTCTTAGCCGAAGAAGGTGTTATAGAGGAAAAAAGTATTACCGGGACAATCGGCCGCATTGAAATGACAACTGATCTTGAAGGCGCGGCAAAGGGCATTGACATGGTAATAGAAGCTGTTCCTGAAGTTGAGGATATCAAAAAGAAAGTATATGCCCGCCTGAATGATATCTGCGACAGTGATGTAATATTCGCCACCAATACATCGGGACTTGATGTCTTCAGTTTTGCCGGTGTTTCCAATCCGTCACGACTTCTGGCGACCCATTTTTTTGCGCCGGCCCAACTTATACCGCTCGTAGAGGTATGTCCCGGGCCGGAGACAGACCCGCACATTACGAATACCGTTGTCACAATGTTACAGAATATGGGGAAAGAACCCGTTGTATTGAAAGGCTTTGTCCCCTCCTTTATTGTAAACCGCATTCAGAACTACATTGCCATGTCGGTATTCGAGATACTCAATAATGGATGGGCAACGCCGGAACAAATAGACAGGGCCGTCAAAGCGAGTCTTGGCGTGCGTCTCCCCATTGTGGGCGTAGTCCAGACAATGGACTTCACCGGTCTTGACCTGGTCAATGATATCATGAAAAGCAAGGGGATGACCATGCCAATAATTGATGACAAGGTGAAGGATAACAGGCTGGGAGTCAAGACATCCCGGGGATTCTATGATTATAAGGGAAAGAGCGAAAAAGAAATATGTAAAACAAGAGATCAATATTATCTGAAAATGATAGGTCATCTCCGTACTATTGACGCCTTCAAACCAATATAACACAAGTGAGGAACCATATGAAAAACAAAGTAATAATAACAGCGGCAATGTCCGGCGCCGGAACATTCAAGCAGAACAATCCCGCTGTCCCCTATGCTCCCGAGGAATTTGCCGCTGAAGCCGAGAAGGCTTATAAAGCCGGGGCTGCCATGGTCCATGTTCACGCAAGGGGGGATAATGGCATTGCAACCCATGAGATAGACCGCATAAAGGCTACCCATGATGCTATTAAGGAAAGAATTCCTGAACTGATTGTCAATTTAAGTTCCGCAGTAGGGCCCGCCGCCACTCCGGAACAGCGTATTGAGCAGATAATTGCAATCAAGCCGGAAATGGCATCCCTAAACACGAATACAATGAATTTCGCCGTGGCTGACAGAAAGGGAGGTAATGTCCTGGTTGAATTCATCTTCACGAATACCTTTGCCATGTTCAGGGATTTCGGCAAGGCGATGGAAGAGAATGGTGTTAAACCGGAGATAGAAGTCTATGACATCGGGGGCCTTGATAATTTCTTACTGATTAGAAAACAGGGAATCTTCACAGAACCATATAATGTCAATTTCGTATGGAGTGTTGCCGGGGGGCAGGCTTTCCGGCCCGATGCTTTTGTCACCATGGTGAATTCATTGCCCGGCAATGCCAATTTTACCGCGTGTGGCATAGGACATGACCAGTTTTTTGCAGGCATGCAGTCATGTATTCTCGGCGGGCATATCCGTGTCGGCCTTGAGGACAATGTCAGAATGCCCAATGGAGAGCTGGCCAAAGGCAGCTATGAACAGGTTGAATGGGCTGCTGAAATTGTCAGGTCCCTGGGAAAAGAGCCTGCTACCCCTGATGAAGCCAGGGAGATCATGGGACTTGCAATACAGGGATAGACAGAAAGTCTCTGTCTGTAATTCCTTTACCCTTCAGGATCGGAATGAGTTTTCTTTTACTCATCTCGATCCTGAATATCCCGGCAATCATTACACTTTGCTGAGGAACTGATTTTTTGAAAGGATAAAAGATATGACAACTAAATCAAAAGTAGCTGTAGTTAAGGGTGACAACCCTCAGAAAATGATAGAAAACGCATTGTCCCTTCTGGGAGATATTACAGAAATAATACCTCTGGGTAGAAAGATTATCCTGAAGCCCAATGCCGGGCATGCAAGCGGTCCGGAAACCGCGGTCAACACCTCCCCTGAATTTTTAAGAGGAGTAATACGTGTCGTAAAGAAAACCAATCCCACAGAAATCATTCTTGCTGAGTCGTCCGCTGTCGGTGAGAAGACCATGAAATGCTTTAAAATAAGCGGCTTAATGAAAGTAGCGGAGGAGGAAGGTGTTGACCGAATCGTTGATCTCAAGTCCTACAAACCCCTGATTCGAAAGCCCATTGATATTCCCAGCAGTGAGATCGATTATGTTGACCTGCCCGATATTCTGTTGAATGATGAATACTTTTTCATCAACCTGCCGATTTTCAAATCTCATACCAGCATGGTGTATAGTTGTGCAATGAAGAACCTTAAGGGGATTGTACAGGACCGCCATCATATTATCATGCATGCCACCAACCTGGTGGGCTCACTGGCCGATCTGAACGAGTTGATCCAGCCGGACCTGACTATAGTTGATATGATCAATCCCCAGGAAGGATTTGGCCCCCATGCAGGCACACCGGTTCATGTAGGCTGTGTACTGGCAGGAACAGATACCCTTGCAATCGACGTTGTGGCATGCAAGATTGCCAGTCTTCCTTTGGATCGAATAGAGTATTTCCCTGACATGGCCGGGCGCAATATAGGCAATTACAAGGATGAAGATATAGAATTGCTGGGTGAGCCGATTGAAAATGTAAAGAAAAAATTGTACCTGCCCTACCTTGAAGGATTCAAGATATTCCCCGAATACAAGGTGCATGTGGGTAAAGCCTGCAGTTCCTGCCAGGGCCTGGTTTCCTTTAATATCGTCAGGTTGAAATCACTGGGGAAGTATGAAGAGTTATCGGGAAGCCAGATAATTACCGGCACACTGCGTGACAAGAAAGTTCCCGCAGAATTCGATTTAAATAAACCTATATTCCTTATGGGACAGTGCGGCATTAAAAACCAGAAATTCCTGGAGGAGGCAGGAGCTAAGAAAATATATCGGGTCTTCGGATGCCCTCCAGGAGAGCCTACCCTCTCATGGACAATGATGGATCGGAAAGAATGGGATACGAGAGCAATAAACAAAAAGAACCTTTCTCTATTGGATAAATTGAGGCTTGCACCCATGGTAGTGAAAGTAAGAGCCAGGATGGCTTTTGAAACCAAACTATTTATGAGGTGGCTGGAAAACCAGAAGAAAGCTGAATGATACTATAAAAAGAAATACATAAGGAGTGACATTATGGATAGAGAATACATATACATAGCAAAAAAGTTGCTAATTAATCCTTTAAGGGTTCCAAGGCACAATGGAGAATTTACAGCTTCTTTTATAGAGTATCTGAAATTGCTCTATACACCGGAAGAAGCAGGCATTGTAAAACATCTGTCGCCACTACCTGTTTTCACTTCCACTGAAGAGTTGGCACATAAAACGGGCCTTGAAGAAAAAAAAGTCACGGAAATTCTTGCTTCTCTTCTCAAAAGGAATCGCCTGACAGGTATGGGCAACATGTTTGCCCTGTCGCCAATACCGATTTTGTTAAACATTCATCAATTCCATAATGAAACAGAAGCGGATGACCTGAAAGCGGCAGCGCTCTACCTGGATTTTTTTATAGAGAAGACATACAGCAGGTACTATGAGACATCAGAAAAAGGCACTCCCATTTTCAGAGCAATTCCTGTCGGCAAAACAATTGAAACAAAGGAGAGAGTTCTCTCATATGAAGAGGCTGAACAATACATCAGATCAATGAAACATGACAACTTTTGCCTGGTTCCTTGCCCCTGCAGAAACCGTATGGAGAAGCTGGGAATTCGTGAATGCAAGAATAAATTCGATATAGCATACTGCCTGATGCTCGGTATTTCAGCAATACATTTTCAGTCCATAGGCATGGGACAGAAGGTGACCAAGAACGAGGCGGTCAGCTATGTGAAGGAGATGATTGACAAAGGTCTTATCTGCAATACCGACAACGCCATGGCAAAGAATTCCATAATCTGCCTATGCTGTGGATGCTGCTGTTCACAGGTTCGTGGAAGAACCCGGTGGAATAACATGGACGCTGTTGCTCCCTCTAATTTTATTCCCCGGTCCGATGATAACTGCCTTGCCTGTGGAAAATGTGAAAAGCGCTGCATGCTGGGCGCCATTACCATTGATAAGACGGAAAAGAAAGTTATCATTGAAGAAGAGAAATGTATTGGTTGCGGTGTTTGCGCTGCCGGCTGTACCAGGAATGCCCTGAAACTGGTAAGACAAAGAGAAAATGAGCCCTTTGCCACATCGGGCAAAATGTTGAAAGTAATCGATTCGGAGAATTTATTATAATTATCAGCAGAAAGTTCAGGGCAGGCGGGGCTTTTGGTAAATTTTCATGCGTCAAAAAATTCAATTTTCCCGACACCCAGCGTTCCTTGTCCCAGCCCTGATCCCGTGCCGTGCACAAAAAGGCCGCCGGTACTCCCGGCGGCCTCTCGTATCTTTCTGCAATAATTATCCGCCTTTACTTCTTCCCGTACCCGATGCCCGACAACGCATCGCCGATCTCGGTAAGAATAACCGGGTCGTCGATGGTTGAAGGAACCGTGTACTCCTGGCCATCGGCGATCTTCCGCATGGTGCCGCGCAGGATCTTCCCGGAACGCGTCTTGGGAAGGCGCTTCACTATCATGGCCTGCTTAAAGGCCGCCACGGCGCCTATCCGGTCGCGCACCATCTGCACCAGGTCCTTCAGAATATCATCATGACTCTTCGTCACCCCTTCCTTCAGGACAACGAACCCCATGGGAAGCTGGCCCTTGAAATCATCGGCAACACCGATGACGGCGCACTCCGCCACATCGGGATGCGTGGAAATGACCTCCTCCATGGCGCCCGTGGAAAGGCGGTGACCCGCCACATTGATGACATCATCGACGCGTCCCATGACATAGACATAGTCGTCCTTGTCGATATATCCGCCGTCTCCCGTGAAATAATAGCCAGGGAAGGGGTCCATGTACGACTCCTTGTACTTCTGATCGTTCTGCCACAGCGTGGGAAGCGTACCGGGAGGCAATGGCAGCTTTATGACAACCAGCCCCTCGGTGCCCGCCGGAAGTTTTTTACCGTCGGCATCGATGATCTCAACGCTGTAACCGGGAACGGCCTTGGTGGGCGAGCCCGGTTTTATTTCGAACTGCTCCAGTCCCATGCAGTTGGCGGCGATTGGCCAGCCCGTCTCGGTCTGCCACCAGTGGTCCACAACGGGCCGCTGCAGCATATCGCTGGCCCAGTGATAGGTGTCGGGATCGAGGCGCTCACCGGCAAGAAAGAGGGTCCTGAAGCAGGAAAGATCATATTTCTTCAGGTATTCGCCGTTGGGGTCTTCTTTTTTTATGGCCCGGAAGGCCGTGGGGGCTGTAAATAAAACCTTTACGTTATGCTGGTTGATGATTCTCCAGAATGCCCCGGGGTCCGGGGTTCCCACGGGCTTTCCCTCGTAGAGTATGGTGGTGTTCCCGTTCAGGAGCGGCGCGTACACGATATAGGAATGTCCCACGACCCAGCCAACGTCGGAAGCGGCCCAGAAGACCTCGCCGGGCTGTACATTGTATATGTTCTTCATACTCCACTTCAATGCCACGGCATGGCCGCCGTTATCGCGGACAACGCCTTTGGGCAGACCCGTGGTGCCCGAGGTATAAAGGATATAGAGCGGGTCCGTGGCCTTGACCTGGACACAGGGTGCCGGGGATGCCTTTTCCATTGCTTCTGTCCAGTCCAGGTCCCTGCCGGTCGCGAGGGATGCCGTGGCCTGCTCGCGCTGAAGGATGACGCATTTCCCCACCTTGTGGGAAGCCAGGCTGATGGCCTTATCAAGGAGCGGCTTGTATTCTATGATCTTCTTGCCTTCGATGCCGCACGAGGCCGAAACAATGAGTTTCGGTTTGGCGTCATCTATCCGTATAGCCAGCTCGTTTGGAGCGAATCCACCGAATACGACGGAATGTATGGCGCCGATTCGCGCGCAGGCCAGCATGGCCACGGCAGCTTCGGGAACCATGGGCATGTACACAATGACGCGGTCGCCCTTTTCTATCCCCTGGGAACGGAGCACTCCGGCAAAACGCGAGACCAGGTCCAGCAGTTCCCTGTACGTATATTTTTTGACAGTCCCTGTAACAGGGCTGTCATAGATAATAGCGGTCTGATCGCCGCGGCCCTTTTCCACGTGAAGATCAACGGCATTATAACAGGTATTCATCTCACCATCGACAAACCACCGATAAAAGGGAACATTGCTGTCGTCCAGAACCTTCGAATAATTTTTTGTCCAGACAATATCTCCGGCAGCCTTTCCCCAGAAAGACCCGGGGTTGCTTATGGACTCTTCATACGCCTTCTGGTATTCTCCCATAAAGAACGCCTCCTGATGTTTTATTTTTTTATTTATGTAATATTTTCCCGGGTCCCTTCATCTGAACCTGAAACCTGAGGGGTTTCTATTCATCAAAAACAACCCTGAATTTATATTTGTTTTCCACGAAATAAGTCCAGACGATCTCCACGGGGCCGCCCTCTTTATCATACACCGACGTATTAACCGTGAGGACCGGATCGAGCACCGCTATCTGGAGGCAGTCCGCTATCTCGGAGCTGGCCCGCGTCACTTCAACTTCATGCCTGACAGTGCCGAGCCTGATATTGCAGACGCTTTCCAGGGTCTCCAGCATGGTCATATCCCTGAGATGCTGCTTTTCTATCATGCCGCCGATGTGCCGCGGCAGATAATTCACCGTGTAGCTCATGGGCTCCTGCTTGCTGAACCGCAGACGCCGGAACACCGAGACTTTTTCATCGGCCGAGAGACCGAGAAATTCCGTTATGTCAGGGCCCGCATTCTGCACCGTGTTTGACAGCACGCGCACCGTGGTTACATCTTCTATATTGAAGATCTGGCGGTTAATACCCACCAGCTTCTCCTGCCGCACCCCCCGGGCCTCCTCGGTCCAGAAGGTCCCCTTTCCCTGCTTGCGGATAATGAAGCCTTTACCGTGAAGATGATCCAGGGCCCTTCGTATGGTCGTGCGGCTCACACTGAATATCTCCCGCATTTCCTCCTCGGGCGGAAGATTTCCTAGGGGCTTCATCTCTCCCCTTTTCAGCATATCAAGAAGGTAATCTGCTATCTGGTAATGCAGCGGGATCTGTCTGTTATCGAACCTGACTTTATCCATATTCATCGTATTGTTTATTTGTATCTACATTGATACAAATAATAATCCTCCTTTTTCATGTCAATAAATATTTCTGATTCTCAATATCTGCTTCACATTCTTCCTGTAAACTCTTCTTTTTATTCATTTCAACCCGTTGAATCGGGCGAAATCAGTCAACATATTCCCAGGTGCGGTAAATAATTACATTAATACTATTGACACAGGGGCTATCTTTTCTACTCATAAGTTTAAAATTTACTGGTTTTGCCGTATAATTGATGCATAATTGACTAACGACTTCAGGCAGGACAACAGTTGCCGAACCAATACAGGAAGAGTATACCATGATAAAAAAGGGAATCCGCGATAAAAATACTGCACCCGGCCCCAGGGGCGATAAAAATATTACCTACAGGAAAGACCTGGAGAAAGTCCTGTCCATGATGCGAAAGGGAAAGCTTGAGGGAGCCCTGCCCGCTGCCCGGGATGGCCATGCCCGTGGAATTGAACTGAAGGACCCGGCGGGAACATCACAGCTCCTGTTCATTCTCAACGAGCTCCAGCACTATGATGAATCGGCGCTCCGGGCCCGCGAGTTCTGGGAGAAATCTCCCGTATGGGATGAGACTGTCTTTGCCAATTCACTCTGCGCCTGGGTCTCGGCCGGCGATAGTTTCCTGAAGGACGCCCGGGCCCTGCTGAAAAAATACCGCTTCGATTCCCTGGACGACTGGCGCCGCAAATTCGAATCCTTTGAGTACACTCCTTCGCAGATAACCTATATTTTCAACGCGGCCCTGGTGTTCCACCACACCAAGCAGGATACAAAAGCCCGATCCCTCCTTACGGAGATTCTGGGCCACATCGTTTATCACATTGATACAACCACGGGAGGCAGCCGGGATCTGACCGATGATCAGGTTGAATACTTCGCCCTGTTCCTGTCCCTCATCGGAGACAGCACTGAATTCAGCTCACTGACTGAAGATAACGGATTCATTGAACTGCATGATATTATTTATGCGGAATAAAAAATAAACCTCCATTAACTCCGTGTCTCCAGCGAGCTGCTGCGAGTGGGTGGTGATATTAAAACACTACATCGGTAACACGCCGGCTCCATATATTCTCAGTATAAACTCTCAACGGGGATAATTTTATGAACACAATCTTTCGCCGGGCCTTCAGTCCCGCCATCATACTTGTTACGGCCGCCATGATTATCACGGCCTGGAACCCGCTTATGGGGAGGGAGAAAAAATTTTATTCCGATCCGCGTACCTATGCCAGGGCCGAAGTAATGAAGATTGAAAAAATTGACGGTGCACCGGGATCGCATGATGTGGAGACCAGGGTCCATCTGAAAATAGTAGACGGCGACCGCAAAGGCGAGACCTTCGTTTCTGTTTACCGCGGCGCGGACGAAATGCCCGAGGGAATGTTCTACCGTGAGGGAAACACGGTCTTCATCGGCATTTCCAAAATCGAAGGTTCCGATATAAATGAATTCATTTCCCTGTACGATGTTGATAACACCGGGGGCATTATCGCCCTGGGAATTCTTCTTTTCATCACGATCATCATCGTGGGCAGACTCAGGGGCATCATGTCCATGATATCCCTGATCGCCACAATCATCCTGATCTTTTTCATCCTCATCCCCATGACACTCAAAGGTCACTCACCGCTGCCTATCGCCGTAGCCATCTCCCTCTTTGCCATGGTCGTCACCATACCTATCATTGTGGGATTCAGGATTAAAGCAGTGGCCGCCATCCTGGGCGGCTCACTGGGCATCATCCTCGCAACAATACTTTCCCTGTTATGCGGCCTTTTTATGCACCTTTCCGGCATAGTAACCAATGAAATGATGACCGTCTTTTACGCCTCGAATGTCGACGTTGACCTGCGGGGACTTGCCCTGGCCGGAATCGTCATAGCGGCCCTTGGGGCAATCATGGACGTCTGCATTTCCATCGCCTCGGCCGCCGAGGAAATATTCCGTGTGCATCCGGAAATATCGACCCGCGAAGCCTTCAGGTCAGTCATCACCGTAAGTTCCGACATGCTGGGTGCAACGGTAAACACTCTTCTTTTTGCCTACGTGGGAAGCGCCCTGCCCATGGTTCTTCTCATCGCCATGCGCATCCAGCCTGATATGCCTATCTGGCTCATATTCAACTACAATCCGGTTTTAAGTGAGCTGGTTAAATCCGCCGTGGGGTGCATAGGAATGTTTCTCAGCATGCCGGTAACGGCGTTTATTTCCATACACCTGCACAGGAGACGGCAGGCCCGTACTTCACAGGCATAAGAATTCACGAACAGAAAAAAGAGAAGTCAGCCACGGAGACACAGGGACACAGAGAGTCTGGATGTATAACAGCGTATATGCTGCAACTAAAAATGAAAAAGCAGACCGGAAAAGGCAAGATATACGAAGACAATAGCAAACGATGTATGCTGGATACGCACTGATATAAACATTAATTTTTATATAGGAAAAGAATTCCTCACTAATAAAGCGGCCTGATAACGTCGAATTCCACAATGCCCTGAATTATTTCCTCAACCTCGGACTGTTTCTGCGAAGGAAAGCGGATGCAGACGCCGCAGTTGGAACTGATATGGCGCGGCACCGGGATGAGTTTATAGGGAGTCCCCTTCTGCTTCAGCAGCCGGTCGGCATACATGGCGCAGTTCACGGAGTGAAAAAGGACCACGTGATATGATTCGGTGCTTATCATACCGATATGACCTTCCCGGACCCTGTCATTGCCTCGGCAATATCATACATGTTCGATACGATTCCGGCACCAAGCTGGTCGGTGATGCCGAAGAAGTTCAGGCAGGTGCCGCAGACCAGCACTCTCACACCGCTCTCCTCCAGGGCCTTGATGTCAGCTACGACGGGTGAATCTTTCACGGTCAGCTTCACACCTGTGTTAAAAAATATAAGAATGCCGGGTCGGTTGTCTATTTCCGTCACGGTGTGCATAAAGCTTCGCATGAGGATCGCTCCCAGTTCCCGGTCGCCGCGTCCCATGACGTCTTCGGAAATCACCACTACCGGGGGTCCCGATACCGCTTCACCGGGCGCAGGCGATTTCTCAGCGACAGCTGTCTCGCCTTTTTCGGCTGAAATATAGATGCCATCAGGTTTTTCGGCAATATTGAAGGAACATCCCAGGGAGGACAGGAGCCGCTTCACATTTTCCCGTGCTGTTTCATTGTCCACTATAACCGTCAGGGAATCGTGCTTTTCCAGTGCCTTTTTCGTATTAATAACGGGCTGCGGACAGGCAAGACCGCGGGCATCGACCTGAAATGACATGATTGACCTTCCTTACTTTCAATATTCAGTATTTCACGCTACATGAATAAGGTGCTGACACAGGGGAAAACTGTCAAGATAATAATCGATTTTTAGAATACTTAGTATTATATTTTATTGACTTCCTTGAAAAAACAAAATGGAACAACTACAAATAGTGTTGACTATGATCAGTCTTTTCTGATATCTTTGAACCCGGAAACGGAGGACTATGAATACTTCACCAGGACCACATCAAATGAGAACAATTCTATTTATACTTATACTCTGCTGCCTCACGGCAACCATGCCCCGGTGCAGCACCCCGCAGGGCAGGATAGCGGGCTCCTGGCACTGCCTGTCCCGCTCCAATCCCGATCCCTTTTTCGCGAAATCCCTGGAGGGAACGGGGTGCCCCATCATTGTCGAGTTCACGGAAAAGGGGGCCTTTACCTGGCGCGAAGGCACGGACCCGGTGATCACAGGAATCTGGCACAGCGAAGGAAACGTCCTGGTCATGGAAATACCCGGCGAGGAAAACATACCGCTGAAGATCCGCTTCGAGGGAAAACAACTCATCCTGGATACCAATGACGGGTTTACTTTTGTGATGACAAGGAAAAAGTGAAGGGAAAGATATCTGCCGGTACTATCACGCCCGCAGGCGCTCCCTGATAAAACTGCGGACCAGTATCCCCAGCAGCAAGGACATGATTATTTTATAGGCCATCATGAAAGGATTCCCGGGACTGTCCAGGCGGAAGCTGTATGCGTTGTAACTCACGAGATAGATGATAATCCACAGGGCCAGGAAGGAAAATATCGTTGTATAGATAGTCCTGTGTTTCGTCTTATTCACGGCGAAGATCAGGGCGGTGGAGAGCACTATCACCACCTCACCGGCATTGATGACATTGAACATATCCTTCCCCTGCAATGCGGATGGCCAGAAATATCCCGTCAAAAAGATGAAGCCGGAAATAAAAACGGGGATACCGGCAAACCGGGCAAAGACACCGTTGAAGACATGAACCAGGTGTACATATAAAACCAGATGTCCCAGGGCATACAGGGCGCAACCGAGAGTCATAGGCTCGCCGTGAACAAAATATTCACCCCCTATCCAGCTCGCCAGTACCAGGACAAAGGGGACAACATATCCCCTGTTTTTTTTCACACTGAGGATGATAAAAACCAGAACAAGGGCCAGGGCACAAACATAGATTATTTCAACGGCCTGCATCAATATACTCATGGCATTCCCCGCCTCATAACATTTTCCGCACCGAAATGATCCCGATGAAATTCTCCAGCAGCTGTTTCTGCAAATCTTCAGGCAGGCTTCCCAGCTCGCGCAGAAAATGAATATGATCATCGCTGACCCATGAGGGCAGTGATGATTTCAGCTCCGTGGTCCCATCTATGAAAAACCGCCAGAGCGGAATATCAAGCCTGCCGCAGACCTTTATAATCCCCTCCAGGGGAGGCAGGGCCATGCTCTCCCACTGCGACAGGTTGGGCGGCGTAATGCCCAGCTCCACAGCCAGATCTTTCTGGCTCAGTCCCGCCCTCTTGCGCAGATCTTTCAGTTTCTGTCCCAAGTTTTCCATATCAGGACCAGATAATCAGCAGAATGAAATAATTTAAAGCAAAATATTAAGATTTATTAAATTTTATAATTTTAGTTGACAAATTAATATTTATTTAATTATATAATATTTATTAAGATTTTATTATTTTTAACAGGGTGAAGGAAATGAACAAAGTGAAAAATACAATGAGCGAAATATCTATCATTGGGGCCATCGAAGAAAACCTCTTTGAGTATATCAGGCTTTTCGCAAAAAATGGTGTTAATGATTTCCATGAGGACAAGGAGGTGCTGCGTTTCATTTCGGATATCAATATCCCGTCCATGCAGTCCAATTCCATCTACAAACTGCATTTCAACGAAAATCAGAACATTGACAGTGCTCTGTCCCTGGCGCTGAAACCCTTCCGGGACGGGAAAAAACCTCTCTTCCTCACCGCAGGTCCCTCATCAAATTTCGCTGAAATAGCTCCTTATCTAAAAAAACAGGGGCTTATGCACGCACAGACCCAGAGGGGTATGGCCATGGATCTGGACAGTTTCAACAAAGAACTGTCACTGCCCCGGGAACTCACTGTAAAGGAAGTGGCAACCACGGAGGAACTACGGCAATGGCTCCGTATCTATACTGACGGATTTGACTACTCATCAAAACTGGCTGATTTTATCTTTAACAATTACGGGGAGATTTTCCTCGGCACTAAAAAGCCCGCACGGCATTATATCGCCTATTATAAGGGAAAACCCGTGGCCACGTCATCTCTTTTTGTCACCGGTAATGTAGCGGGCCTGTACAATATTGTTGCGGTACCGGAAGCCCGCCACAGGGGATTCGGTGAGGCTCTGACCCTCATACCCCTCATTGAGGCAAAAAAACAGGGATGCGTACTGGCCATTCTCCAGGCCACGGATATGGGGGCGGGGGTATACAGAAAACTGGGATTTGAGGAACTCTGTTCGCTGGAACTGTATATGAAACTCTATGGATCATCACAGATTACCTTTATCCTCTCCTATATGAAGAAAAAAATCATCAACTACCTCAGGTCCCTTTTCCCATTATGAATAACAATTACATTCAATACAAAAACATTTAAACAGTAAATAATTTTCCCCGCGACAGCATTGCTGTCATTTCACTCCACGCAGACACACAAAGGGGGCGTCCCTTTCAGAACACCCCCTTTGTAAATATATCGAAGGATAGTAGTGTTTGCGTCACATTCCTCCTTTTTGCCATAAAGGATTATTAAAGCCGCTGCACCTCAATTCGGACATTGCCGTTTTTGTTATTGTGGTTTACACAGTTCAGAAATGCCCGGGCCTCTGCTTCGTTATCATTAATCGCCTCGAGTGTCAAATGCTCAATGTGCTCCCCACTGGCATTGTCTATGCATATTGTTGTATATTTATCGGGTACGTCCCACATTAGTTTCATTGCTGATCTCCTTGTGAAAAAATATGGTGTTTTAGTATTATATATAATACTAAATTTTCATGCATTTGTCAAGCATATCAGGATATTTTTAATGCATTTCTGTAAAATAAGGAGCAGCCTTTCCTACCGTGGTCGAAGTTGTTCCGGTATGCCCGATTCACAGGGAACGCCCGTGGCGCAGAGGCCGCATCCATAGATAAAAATATGATATTTGCTGTTGCAGTAACCGAGAGTGCCCGCCACTTTTTTATAGCAGCCCTCCTTGTCGTGTCCCCCATCATCAATGGCGCCGACGGGACATCGCCGGGCACATTTCAGACACGGAATCCCCTGCCGGTGAAGACACCAGGCATGGATATCCCGGGGCCGCACCCTGTTTGGAGCCAGCTTCAGGTTTACCACAAAGCTGGCAAGGCGGTGGGCCACACCCTTTTCCGTAATAAGGAAATCCTGCATGCCGAAAGTCCCCAGGCCTGCGGCATAGGCTATGTGGCGGTGTGACCATGGTGACGCCCATCCCACGCCGGGGTATCTTTTTTTATTGAACATGGGTGTTACATCGGGGGAAACGGCCAGGACTCCATGATCCATGAAAAAGGTTACCAATTCCCTGACAAGGGTCTGGCTGAATATTTCTCCGAGAAGACGCGTCTGGGCCCACCGTTCCGCGGGCCATTGGGTCATATTCCTGTTGTCCTTCCGGGTCGCGGCCGATGCGGGAAGCACCAGGGCCACAACGGCAATGTCATCGGCGGCGGGAGCATCCACACCGTTCCTCTTAGCCTGCCATGCCATGATCTCATGGGGAGTAAAATGGTGGGGCCCGATGCTTGTTTTATATTCCTCAAAGATGGGATCACTGCCCGGAACAAATCCCACCAGGGGTTCATCAAAAATCCGCTCTCCATGAAAGGGATATTCAAAACAGTTCTCATCGTGAGAGAGGACCTTTTCCGCGATAGTCATTTCAAGCCACTCTTCGGTAAACAGGGATCCGTGCAGGCCCTGCGCCTTTTTGTTCAGCAGGGGCTGGGGCGGAAAACCGAATCCCCGCATTTCTCCTATGGCGTTCCGTATTCCCCTCAGATCGGAAAGAAAGGAAAAGCGGCGATATGCTGTTCTTTTTATCGGCATTACTCCTGCGTTCTTATCTTCCTGATTTTAGTACTTATTTACAATGCTGCAATTCTTCAAGAAAGATAGCATATTCATTGGATCGATAAAAGGCAATCGATTTTTCATGACTGCCATCCTCATATTATCATTTACAACACCGGATACCATATGATATTCTCCCTCCGGTGCCTTCATCGTCATTGAAAGCATGTGTTGATGTCGATAGATTTATTTACAGGGGTGTCCACGATGAAAGAGCGGCTGAAAACCCATGTCTTTGATTTGCCCGTCCAGGAACTGCGCCGGGGATATCTCAGCGACATTTACTTCTGGCGTGAAAAAGTAACCCTGGAACAGCACGGGCTCCACCCCGAAGTGACCATGCAGGTTTTCCAGAAAAGGGACGCAATCCTCTGCGGAATAGACGAAGCCATCGCCGTACTCAGGGTGGCCAGCGGCCGATACCGGGACTATCCCCGGGCCTTCAAACTTTTCGACAGGCTCATGGAACTTAAAAAAGAGGGGCGCCACTGCTACCTCCATGACCGTGATAAATATCTACGCGTCGTTTCGGAAAAAATGAACATTTCCAGTGAACTGGAATCCCTGTGGGACGACGGATTCCATGATCTCCGGATCGAGGCCCTCCATGACGGAGACGCCATCACTCCCTGGGAGACTGTGATGCACATTACCGGCGACGCTTCCCTCTTTGCGCATCTGGAAACCATTTACCTGGGCATCCTGGCGCGACGCACGAAAATTGCATCCAATGTCAGGAAAGTTGTGGAAACGGCGAAGGGGAAAATAGTCCTCTACTTCCCGGCTCGCTTTGACCACTGGGCAGTTCAGGGGGGTGACGGCTATGCCGCCCACATCGGCGGTGCAACGGGCGTATCCACCGACGCCCAGGCTGAATGGTGGGGGGCCCGGGCTTCGGGGACGGTTCCCCATGCCCTAATCGCCGCGGCAAAGGGCAGCACGGTCGAAGCAGTCCGCATGTTCGGCGAGACCTACCCCGAGACCAATCTCGTGGCCCTGGTAGATTTCGACAACGACTGTATCGGCACATCCCTGGAATGCGCCCGGGCCCTGGGCTCTAGGCTCTGGGGCGTCCGTTTCGATACATCCGAAATGCTCGTGGATAAATCGATCATACCCCGCATGGGGACCTTCAGGCCCACGGGTGTTGGACCGGAACTGGTATTCATGGCACGTGAAGCCCTGGACCGCGAGGGATTTCAGCATGTAAAAATAATTG
Source organism: Spirochaetae bacterium HGW-Spirochaetae-1 (assembly GCA_002839375.1). Lineage (NCBI taxonomy): Bacteria > Pseudomonadati > Spirochaetota > Spirochaetae bacterium HGW-Spirochaetae-1. Next base: position 219,702 of record PGXY01000005.1, read on the forward strand.
TTTCAGGGGGATTCGATGCAGAAAGGATATCGCAGTTCGAAGCTCAGAAGGTACCCGTTGATGCCTACGGCGTTGGAAGCAGTCTCATGCAGGGCTCCAATGACTTCACAGCCGACATCGTCCGTGTCAACAAAAAGGACCTGGCCAAGGTAGGCCGGCGATTCATCACGAATCCGCGGATGAAGAAAATACTGACATAGGGAGAACATCATGAAACAGGCGCTCATTATTGTTGATATACAAAAAGATTTCTGTCCCGGCGGATCCCTGGCGGTGAAGGAAGGAGACAGTGTGGTGGAACCGTCAAACCGCCTCGTCACATATTTTGAAAAAAAGGGCCTGCCCATTTTCTTCACCCGGGACTGGCATACCGCAGACCATTCTTCTTTCATGGAGCAGGGGGGCATCTGGCCCCCTCACTGTGTGGCCGGCACGGATGGCGCCCGCTTTCACGAAACACTGCACGTTCCGGGACAGGCCGTGATCATTTCCAAGGCAGCCGAAAGGAGCGCCGATGCCTACTCCGGCTTTGAAGGAACTGACCTGGCCGATCGCCTCCGAAGCCTGCGGGTCCGGGACCTGGTGGTGGCAGGCCTGGCCACGGACTATTGTGTGAAAAACACGGTTCTGGATGCCCTCAAAGAAGGATTTTCCGTAACCGTCGCCCTGGACGCCATACGCGCTGTTAACGTGAATCCCGGTGACGGAGAAAGGGCGATTGAGGAGATGAAGAAGGGTGGGGCAGATTGTACATCTACAGAGAAAATTCTGAACCGCTAAAGCACACAGGGCCTCATATTTTTTTGCTGGTGTCAATACAACATATCCTCGTCCGACAGAGTGTGGTCATTCACACTCATACCGGGAGGACATATCGTCGGAAAATTTGTGGTAAATCAGTAACGGAGGTTTCATAAAGCCGGCGGTTCCATACCGATGATTCTTTTTATCGCGATAAGATAATTGATATTTTCGTACTCTTCAAGTCTGAGCATTTCCCTGGCCTTTGCAAGATCATCCAGTTCCGTGCTTTCGATACAGACCGTCTGTATTTCAGCCCCGTTTACCAGTAACATCGCCACCTCCGCGATGGTGTTATTTACGGTGAAACCGAAGCGTCTTTTAAAGACATTGACGGCAACAAGGTCCTTATGGGACCTGATGAGTTCCTCAAGAAACTGCTCCAGTGAATATTCTTCCCTTTGGAGATCGGAAACCATCTTTTTTAAAATCATATCCAGAAATAAATGATTGCATTTGTCATAAGACCGTTTTACTGTTTAAACAGGCTGTTAATCTCCTCACACTGTTGAATATTGTTTGTTTGGCGACTTTGACAATACAAAACAACAGTGAGATTAATAGCATTTTTTATTTACCATCCCATTTTGTTGGGACAGCCGTGATTATTAATAATTAAACAAGGGTAAGGGTTTTTCTGTGACAGATAAAACTGAAGGGACTCATTTGTCTGATATGATAGAAGAGAAAATTTCTCTCCATGGCCATTTTCAATTTGAAATAAAACAGTATTACAAATTTATTATGAGCAGGGGAGATAATTCATTTTTCATCAGAACCTATTTCTTTATACCGAACAATCTGAATATTAATGAAGATACCTACAGCCGGAATGATTTTTACTCCGACCTTCGGACTTATATCCGTCTGAGAACCCCCACCGTTTATCTTAATAGCCTTGCAAGTCACTCTGACATATTTCTGCGATTAACAGACAGCATGCGAAACACCGTCGATGCCTTTGCCGGATACGAATATCATATAAAGCTATTTTGTCTGATATTAAAAAGATCACTGCGGCTCCAGATACGGGCAATCAAACATACCGATTCCTCTGATGCTATTATTCCGCTCCTGGAGGATTATATATCCAGCACAGAAATCATCTTGAAGAAATTCCGGGCACTGGAACAGGTACTTGAGGAATTCGACGGCACAGAGGAGGCAATGACAATTTATCATTTCGCCGATGAATATATAAGTCTTAAAATAGAATCGCACGCATTCAGGCTTATAAAAATACTTGAGGGGAAAAATGCGACCCTGCTTCAAATCAACAGACTCGTCACTCTCGCGTATAATGAAACAGAGTACAGAAAGCAACGCGGATACCCTTCAATACCGTCGGCGGAAAGCAACAACACCGGTTTCATATACCGGGAGGGTGTATTGAAAAAATATATAAGCAATGTTTTGTTTCTCGAAACACGAATTGAAAGAGAAGGAAAACTGCTCGAACAGATGGTTTATAGCATTGCCGCGGGACTTGCCATGGTCTTCGCAACGGCAGTGGCATTCATCGGCCAGAACACCTACGGGAACCTGTCACTGCCTTTTTTTGCCGCCCTTGTTATAAGCTATATGTTCAAAGACAGGATAAAAGAACTTACCCGAAAGTATTTCGAACGCGGATTGAAAAAATGGCTCTACGACAGAAAAAGATTTATCTACCACAGTTTTAAAAACAGAATAGGATTCTGCAAAGAAAGCTTTTCCTATATCCCCGAGTCAAGAATTCCTGAAGAAGTAATGCGGATAAGAAAGCGTGACAGGTTTACCGACATTGACAACTCTCTTGCCGGAGAAAAAGTGATTCAATACAGAAAATATATAACAATAAGCTCTAAACGATTCAGTTCAATTAAACAGAAATATACAACTGAAGGCATTATAGACATCCTTCGTTTCAATATAGAAAAATTTTTACGCTATACCGACGACCCTGAAAAAAAAATAATCATAACGGAAAACAACACATACAAAACAATCCACGGGGAAAGGGTATATCATATGAACATGATAACACACCACATAATCGATAAGAAAGACCATTATAATAAATTCAGAATCATCTTCAATCGTAGTGGAATCAAGAATATAATCAAGGTGTATTAATTGCTTTCTTATTCACTTCCCCTATGAGACTGCCATACATACCGACAATTTAACGGGAGAATTGAAAAATGGATGGGACGGCCAGCATGTTCTTTTCTTCTTGTCTGTATTGCCTGAATTGTTTATTTTTGCATCGTGGATATAAACATCTTTCAGAATGCGTTATGGGAACATCCCAATAATGATTTATAGAGGTTCCCTTATATAATACAAGAGATAAAGAATTGGCATGAAACCCGATCTCCTCATCAAAGACTATTACGGCATGCTTGGCATCGCCAGGGACGCTTCACCCGACGAGATCAGGGCCGCCTTCCGAAAGGCGGCCAGGCTCACCCATCCCGATGCCACGGGCGACACGCGCAGTTATAATAAGTTCATCCTGATACGCGAGGCCTACGATATTCTCAGCGACAAAACGCGTAAAAGGGAATACGACAGCCTCCTCTTTGCTGCACAGCCAAGGGAGGACGACAGTGCAGATCAGTTTCAGCGGGCCTTCAGTGATTTTACTGTTTCCGGTGAACCCTACCGCCATGAATGGGAGTACTTTGTCCGCCACCCCGATGACTACCTCGATCTTTTCGACAGCATCATGAAGGCTCTTCTGTCATCAGCCCTGTCGGCCCTGGCCGGTCTTGTCATAACCCTCCTGGTTTTTCTCGCTATTTTTATACTACTGCCCCTGGGTGCTTCAGCCGCGATATTGCTCCTGGGCCTATCCACGGCGGGATCACCGGAACCCCTGGTGCTATTGATCATGGCCGTACATCTCTTCAGCATGAGAAGAAAATTATTGGATACTCAATTGCAAACCCTGGTAAAAGCTCTGGCGGGAATCACCGTACGGCCTCTCAGGGGAATTCCCCGAAAGACGGGCAGGTGGTTCATCTACTTCAATTATTGTGCCGCCCTTTCCCTGTTTATTTTGTCCGGCTGCAGTATTGCACTGTGGATAACCGGAAGGAGTGTGCCATATGGGCATTACGGCACAGCTACAGCGCTTCTTTTATCCACCGCGCTGGTCATTCTCTTCGCCGTTTCCATTCCCCTGAGTTTTAACGTAATCAGGGAAGCGCTCTTCAACTATCCCGTTATACGATGGTCCAGGTTCACTGTCGCGAGCGGCGGCTCTATAGAATATACACAAAACAAATACATCCCCCGATAAAATATTTATTCTAAAATTTACAAAAATTTTTTCCGGAAAAATCTTGACATATTATACCGGTGTAGTCATATATCCAACTAGATGACGCAAGCAGCCGGGTAGCAGTAGCTGCAAACATAATCGGGAAGCTTGTACGTAAGTACAGTCTATATATATCCATGATATAAAAAATGCCTTGTCCATGTGACGAGGCATTTTTTTTACTCCACTCTGTTAGTTCCCTCCCGCGTTCCGACAATCGCACAACACCATGCAGTCCTTACCAGTACTTTCATCAACGGACCTACCGGTCAGTCAGGCAGAATATATAGAATGATCTTAAAACTCCATTCTGTCTTGACAAAATGATTATAATGTTCAACAATCATTTCCATAGCTGTATATTATTCATTGATAGTGCTCGAACCGTCAGGCGGTCATGACAAGGAAAACCCGGTCTTCATGTTATTAAAAAAATATGGCATCATGAAAATTCATATGGCCGCACTGCTTATCATGGGATGTATACCCCTTTCGGCCCGCACAATATCACCTGCCGTGCTCCTGGAAGCGGGAAAAAACGAATATCCCCTGGGCACACACGTGGATTACCTGGAAGACAGGGACGAGCGGTTTCTCATCGGTGATATCACGGCCGGCGGCAACGAACTGCCGATCATGCACAGCACAAAAGAAAACATCAACCTGGGATTCTCCTCATCGGCCTGGTGGTTCCGCTTCACTGTTAAAAACCTGGATCATGACAACGGGAGATGGCTCCTGGAACTGGGATATCCCCATCATGATTATGTGGAATTCTATGTGCCTAACGGCAAAGGAGGCTATTCATTAAAAATAGCCGGAGACCAGCGCCCCTTTGTCATGCGCGAAGTGCAAAACCGCAATTTTCTTTTCAACCTGGATATACCGCGGAACCGGTCCATGACGCTGTACATGCGCATAAAGACCGAGAGTTCCGTCCAGGTGCCGCTCAGGCTCTGGGAGCCCGTACGGTTCGCCGAAATGGTCAATAGCGAACAGTACGGACTGGGTCTCTACTACGGTATCATGCTTGTCATGATTCTCTATAATCTTTTTCTCTTTTTCGGCATCAGGGAGAAGACCTATATACTCTATGTGGCATACATCACCGTACTCACCCTGGCGCAGATGTCTCTCAACGGTCTGGCATTCGAGTATCTCTGGCCCAACTGGCCCTGGTGGACCAATAAAAGCGTTCTCCTCTCACTCTTCGGCAGCATCTTTTTCCTGACACTTTTCGGTCGTGCCTACCTGGACTCACGGACCCATGTACCGCGCCTGGACAAACTGATGATCGCCCTGGCCGCGGCATCGTTCCTGGGCATGGTAATGTCCTTTACCGCGCCTTATTCCGTGGGAGTAAAATTCGTTGCCATCCTGGCTTCGCTCCTCATCATCGCCTCTCCCATTGCGGCATTTTTCTGCTGGCGGAAAAAGGTTCCCTCGGCACAATATTATCTCATTGCTTTCATGTTTTTATTATTCGGCGTCATGTGTATCGGTATGCGAAACCTGGGACTTCCGCCCACGGGCTTTATCACAACCTATTCCATCCAGATTGGGTCAGCACTCCAGGCGGTTCTTCTCTCCCTGGGTCTCGCCGACCGGTTCAACATCTTAAATAAGGAAAAGTTACTTGCCCGGAAGGAGATGCTGGTATCCCATCTCACGGAGAAGGACAGGATCAAGGACGAAATGAACAAAGACCTGGAAAACGCCCACCAGAACACGAAAATTGACATGATGATGGCCGGCAATATCCAGAAGACCCTCTTCCCCATGGACCCGCCCCGGACCGACGAATGGGACACGGCCTTCCTGTTTCATCCCATGGCCGGCGTGTCCGGCGACTTCTATGATTTCTATCAGCAGGAGGGACAGCTCCACGGTGTCGTACTCCTGGACGTATCAGGCCACGGCGTCGCCTCGGGCCTCATCACCATGATCGCCCGGACTGTCTTCCACCGTCTCTTCTATAAAATGCGGAAGCAAAATTTAAACGATGTAATCGTGAGTGCCGATCAGACCCTCATTGCTGAAATCGGGAGGATAGACAATTACATCACGGGTATTATGCTGCGCTTCGAGGGCGATATGGTGGAATACGTAAACGCCGCCCATCCCCACATGTACCTGCGGAGGGGCCGTTCCCTCAATGTTCACACCATAAACAAAAAAGCCGGCGATTTCCGGGGACATTTACTGGGCCTGGAGGTCATGGACAAAACCTATGAAAGGCTCCGGTTCCGCATGGAAAGGAACGACACGCTGCTACTCTACACCGACTGCCTCTCCGAGGCCTATTCAGCGGCACATGATGAACAATACGGTGAAACGCGCATTATTGACGCCCTGGGCAATGCGCCGGCAGGGACGGCATCGGAGATTCTTGATCACATCATGGAAGATTTTTTTACCTTCACGGGCGACCGGTCCCTGAACGATGACCTGACGGTGATACTGATACAAAGAAAAATCTAATCTTCATTTCCCGGGTTTATTCAGACCCGGACTTTTCACCAGTTTTTCGCGCCAGGAGCAGATTTGATCTTCCAGGCCCCAGTTTGGCGCCGTAACCAAAGTTGAAATCAAGGGGAATATTCTTCTGCCGGTAGGCGGCGGCAAGGTCGGCCTGGCGTGGAGGAACTAGTATATCTTTCAACGAAACGGGTGTATCGTATTTTCCAAAAAGAGTTATCTGAAACCCGCCCGACTCGAGGAAATACCTGTAAGGAACCCCCGAATCGTCCTGGACCACCATGCAGCTCCGGTCAAGGAGAGTATGACAGAAATCACGGTAATTCCGGTAGTGCAGGAGATAGATAGCTGATTTCAGCATGGTATTTAAATCTCCCGCATTTTTTAGATACCGCGCCAGGGAAGCCTGTTCCGCCAGCGAGTCGCCCCTGAGACGCATCTGGAAATAGACGATGCTTCGTTCAGTCCGGTCCCCGCGAAAAAAGCGTATCCTCAGACCCTCTGCGGTGTCCTTTTGGGATCGCACCTGTCCCGGCAATTGAGGGATAACCGTTCCATCGGGAAGAAGAAGTATCCGCTCCACATCGCGTATGACAAAGCCGAGCCTGGCGGCAAAAATCAGGAGCACCGGCGCCACTCCCAGGTCCCGGGAACCCTCGATTTCACTTTCCATTGTGTTGCTGATAAGATAATTTCGCGATGCAATGGACATTATGAACCTGCGGATGGAATGCAATTCCCGTTCAAGCCTGGGACCGGAGAAAGAAGCGGGATCATCTATGGAGCCGATGCGCTCCAGGGCAACCATGACATAAGCAGGGGCATGGGGATAGATAGAATAGAAGTTGACCAGGTCAGCACCGCTCAGAGGGTAGAATGCCGTATTATCCCGGCAGAATTTGCCCATATGGGAATCGCGCCATGAGGCGATTCGGCTTATATTGCCCTCGCTGACACTCTTCCAGAAACCATCCATGAAAGCGGCGTGCTGCTGATACGCCTTGCTCTGTGTGAGCCCGTAAAGTCTGCTTGTTTCCTCCACGGGCATTCCGGCAAAAAACCGGGAAAGTTCCACCCATCGCGGGTCTCCCGTAACAGCCGCGGAATACCGGGATTGAGAACAGGCCGATAAAACAAGCAGCGCGGCTGCAAGTATCCCCGTGAAACATTTTCTATAAGACATCTATGCACCCCTGTTAAAATTTCGCGTAATGATACCGGCTCAGGTACTCCGGTCAATCCTTTTATATACCGAGTAAAGGGATCACGGCGATATGCCGGTACATACACTTTTTTTCTTCAGCTTTCACAACAGAACAATCGATACTCTCAAAAAGAGCCTGTTCAATTTCGGAGGTATTCCCCATGGAACTGTCGCATCCCCTTCCCTGCATCATTGGCAGCCTGACCGTGTTTTTCATTGTACGGCAAATATCGGTCATTTTTAAATTTAAATTTGTCCGGCTCATCACGACGCCTCTCATTACCTACTGCATCGTGGCCCTGGCCGTTGTGGGCATTTTCCGAAGCGGCGGCAGCGGCTGGATGATACTGGCGGCCCTGGGACTGTCCCTCATCGCCGATGCCGTTCTCATGATCCCCGGTGCAGACCTTTTCGCCCACGGACTCATCTTCTTTCTCGGAACCCATATTTTTTATACCGTTGATTTTTCCCGCGGATATGCTTTCCTGTGGTGGGATATACTCACCATCGTGATTCTCCTGGCCCTCATGATCTTCCTGGTCATGCGTTTTCACCGGGGAGGCAAACTGGGGAAAATGATGGTCCCCGTTATTGTTTATATCACGGCCCTTTCATGTATTGTATTCTTTTCTTTCAACGGATTTCTGCGCGGGGGGGATACGGTACATTTGCTGACCGCGGGAGGCGCCATTCTGTTTTATGTTTCCGATGTGATTCTTGGCTGGGCGCAGTTCGTGAAGTATCACCGTCTCAGCACTCTCTGGGTGTGGTTCTTTTACGCACCGGGACAGTTTTTCATTGCCCTGTCACTGGTCATATAAATAATTCATCCGGGACATCTTTTTATCGATCTTTTGCTCTTTCACATCGGCATAAGCCCGGATGAAGGTTTTATACCATTAATTATACCGCCCTTGTTGACAAAATAGCGTCTGCGTAGTATGCTTGATTCCATATCACCTGATTCACGAACCATGAAACAGTGTAATGGATCACCAAGCTATGCCGGAAAATAAATCAGACAGAAGAAAGCTTTCCCATAAAAAGAACGATATGTATCGCTCCATGATGGAAACCACCGGCGATGTCTATATGCGCTTTGATTCTGAGTTCCGCCACATCTATGTAAGTCCCACGGCAGCGGCCTATTCCGGTATGGAGCCCGATGCGATGACCGGTAAAACCCACCGCGAACTGGGATTTCCCGAGAATCTCTGCCGATTCTGGGAAGAACGGCTGAGCGACATCTTCCGCTCCGGCAATCCCGTTGAAACGGAATTCGAGTTCAACTCGGCAAAAGGCCCGGTAATCTTCAACTGGCGCCTTTACCCGGAACACGACGATGCAGGAACAATAACAACTGTTTTGTCCGTAGCCCGCGACATGACCCGCATAAGGCTGGAGCAGCAGGAGAAGGAAAACCTGATGCGCTTCCAGAATATCATCATCGAAAGTGCCGATATATGGCTCGACGTTCTTGACCGCGAGGGCAATGTCATAATCTGGAACAGGGCGGCTGAACGAATTAGCGGATACAGCGCCGGGGAGGCAACGGGTCACGGGAAAATATGGGAATGGCTCTATCCCGATGAAGAATACAGGAAAAATATCACGGCGACGGCCATGGAGATAATAGAAGGGCTTCGCGTGGCAGAAGGATTTGAGACGACCATCCGCTGCAAAAACGGCGAAGAAAGGATCATATCATGGAACTCCCGGAACCTCGTCGATGACAGGGGAATCATCATGGGAAGCGTTGCCCTGGGATTCGATGTTACGGAAAAAAATTTGATCGAGACGGCCCTAAAGGAAAGCGAGGAACACTACCGCAATATATTTGAAAACGCCGAAGCCGGCCTCTTTCGTACACGCATATTAGACGGGAAGGTCCTTGACGTCAATGAAAAATACGCGCAACTCGCCGGGTATGATTCACGGGAGGAGTGCCTCAGTGAATTCGTTTCATCGAAAAGTTATGCCGATCCACGCCAGCGAGAGTACATCATACAGGAACTGAAGGAGAAGGGGTTTATCCAGAACAAGGAAATTGAAATCATCCAAAAAAACGGCAGCAGGATATGGGTGAGTTTTTCCGCCAGGGTATTCCCTGAAGACGGTTTAATAGAAGGGGTCCTTATTGATGTCACAGAACGCATTAACGCCGTACGTGCCCTGAAAGAAAGTGAATCTCTGTATCGCAGCCTCTTTGAGGGAAGCCGTGACGGTATCATCTTCATAGACGGTACCGGACAATTTCTAGATTTCAACCAGAGTTACCTCGACATGCTGGGTTATTCCCGGAATGAACTGCTGGCCATGAACTTCCGCATGATAACACCTGAAAAATGGCTGGGCTGGGAATTCGAAACAGTATTTGAAAAACAGCTGAGAGTCAAGGGTTACTCTGATATATACGAGAAGGAGTACATCCACAAAGACGGTTCAGTATTCCCCGTTGAACTGAGGGCCTATCGTCTCAACAAACCCGGATCCGGTTCCGAAGTTTTCTGGGCCATTGTGCGCGATATTACCGAAGAGAAAAAGGCGCGGGAAGAACACCGGCTGCTGCAGGAGCAGTTCTTTCAGGCGCAGAAAATGGAGGCCATCGGAACCCTGACCGGGGGACTGGCCCATGACTTCAACAATATACTGGGGGGAATCATAGGGAGCCTGAGCATCCTGGAAATGATATTAGCCGAGGAATCGCTGAAAAAGGAGGAAAAAATATGGAAGTATCTCCGCACGGCCATATCGTCATCCAACAGGGCCGCGGAAACAATAAAACAACTTCTTATGCTGACCCGCCGGGAAAGCCTGCGTCTTGTTCCCGTTGATATAACCCAATCACTCCGCAATGTCATACGCATATGCCAGAACAGTTTTCCAAAATCGATCAACATTGATTCAGCCTTCCCTGACAAACCCGTACGGATAATGGCGGACCCGACACAGCTTGAACAATTGATCCTCAACCTCTGCGTCAACGCTTCACATGCCATGACAAGCATGCGGGGCGATCATGAATCGGAAGGAGGAATACTCTTCACCGGCCTGGAAAGTCTATTGCCTGATGTACGGATCATGGCAACGCACGGAGAAACAAAACAGGGATATCCCTATGCGGTCCTGACTATCCGTGACAATGGCATAGGCATGGATCAGGAAACACAGAACAGGATATTCGAGCCTTTCTTCACTACCAAACCCATGGGAAGCGGAACCGGTCTCGGACTTGCCATGGTATACAGCATCGTCACGCAGCACGGTGGACTCATCGACGTCCGGTCGGAACCGGGAAGTGGAACGGAAATAAAAGTTTACTTCCCTCTTCTCGAAGATGAAGCACATCCACAGATTTTTGAACCGGGGACACCTCCCGCCGACATACCCAGGGGCAACGGTCTGATCATGGTCGTCGATGATGAAGAAGCCCTCCGGTCCATTGCCGTGGAAATACTGGAGGGGATCGGGTATCGGGTCATTACGGCCGAAAACGGCCTAAAGGCCATGGAAATATTCCAGGTTCGACACACCGAAATCGACGCCCTCGTGCTGGACATGTCCATGCCGGGCATGTCGGGCCTTGAACTCTATAAAAACATCCGTCTCATCAATCCCTCCATCAGGGTGATTCTCACTTCGGGATACATGCACGATGAACGGGTGCGCAAAGCCATGGATCTGGGTGCCCTGGGATTTATCGCCAAGCCGTACTCTATACGACACTTCGCTGAAAAAGTACGCGAGCTTCTCTTCCTGTCAGGAAAATAATTATTCATTATGTAATTGACAAACATAGTGCCGGCGGCATATCCAGTCCCTGTCTCATTATGAGTAAGACTGTTATCACAATAAAACCCATCCTGGAGAACGCGATGTCAAAATTTGAGTCTGTAACTATAATAAAAAAGGCAAATATCTATTTTGACGGCAACGTAACGAGCCGCTCTGTTGAATTTAGCGACGGTTCAAAAATAACCCTGGGCATCATGCTGAAGGGAGAATACACTTTCAATACCGGAGTACCGGAGTTAATGGAAATCCAGTCGGGAAGCGCCCGGTATAAGCTGAAAGACGACAAGGCATGGACTTCCGTCACGGAGGGCGGTTCCTTTTCCGTGCCGGAGAATTCATCCTTTACCATTATTGCCGACACCGTTGTAGATTACTGCTGCTATTTTCTGGAAAAATAATTACACGACCCGGTAAAGAGTCCCAATTACAATAATTAATGAAACGCCGATGAAAATCGTAACTAAAATTATTGAGAAACTCGAGAAAAAGGCCATGCCCGGCATAGGAGCCGCCTTCCCGTCAGTCATTCAAACGAGAAAATCATCCGATTCCACGGTAAAACTGCTCCTTGAACTGGCCGACGGCTGCCGGATCGAGGCGGTTATCATAACCTTTCATCGCCGGCACACGGTCTGCCTTTCAACCCAGGTTGGCTGCGCCATGGGCTGCCGGTTCTGCCGGACGGGGAGACTGGGCCTCACGAGAAGCCTCACCGCCGCGGAGATTGTCGCCCAGTACCTGACCTGCTACCAGTGGATCATCAACGACAAACAAATCCGGCATATCCCCAAGCCCAACATTGTCCTCATGGGTGAAGGTGAGCCCCTGCATAATTTTGACAATATCAGGAAATCCCTGGAAATTTTTCTCTCCCGTGACGGTATATGCCTGGGGCCCCGCCAGATCACCCTGTCCACCGTGGGGTACCTGCCCGGTCTCACAAGAATAGCTGAGCTGCCATCGATAAATATCGCCCTCTCTCTTCATTCGGCCATACCGTCGAAACGGGAAGAACTAATACCCCTGGAGAAGACCAGCGGGCTCGGAGACATCATCCCGATCCTGCAGGCAATCCCCCTGAAAAATAATCAGTATATTAATTTTGAATACCTCCTCATCGCCGGCTTCAACAACTTCACCGAAGATGCCGAGGCCCTCCATGAACTTACCGGCCGGTTCAAAGCCATAGTGAATATCATCCCCTATAATACCATCGACGGACTCGACTGGCGTTCTCCCCTTGATGAGGAGATAAACGCCTTCAGGGACATGCTGGTGGACCGGGACATCCGGACCATGGTGAGAGTTTCAAAAGGACGCGACATTGAGGCTGCCTGCGGTCAGCTTAAAGGATCGATTATATAAGGGCACCTCCATGAATTATGTTTTATAGGCGCCCGTAAGGCCATTTAAAACGAAAGAAACAATTGTATCTCTCCCGGAACAGCTGTTATTCTATATCGGCACAGATCAGGCAGACGTCATCATCAAAGTTTTCCCCGCCGGTATGGATCACCAGCTTTTCATATAGGCCCTGGATGAAGGCATCGCACTTCAGGTGCCTGAGATCCAGTATAATGTCATGCGAAACATTACTGAACATACGAGAGCGGTCCCTGTCCGGCGAAGCTTCCATAAGCCCATCGGTGTACAAAAGCAGCTTGGATCCCGGCGGCAGAAACTCGCGGGCATTACGGTAGGAATTCTTCATTTCCTGAATCTCTGTATCGGTGAAAATGGCCAGGGGGACGCTGCCGGCCCCGGAAAGATTTTTAATCTCTCCATCACAGATAAGAAGCGGATAGACATGCCCGGCATTTGAATAGCTGATTGTCCTTTCGCTCATGTTATAAACACAGTAAAAGGCCGTCACATAATTGCCGCCGGTCTGGTTTATGAGCGAATTATTCAGGCTGAGCAATAGCTGTGCCGGATCGTCCTTATGTTTGCCCGACTTGAGGATGATGCTCTTTATCATGGATGTAATGAGAGCAGCGGAAGCGCCATGCCCGGAAACATCACTGATAAAAATGCCCACCTTTTCATGTTCCCTGAACTGGATAAAATCAAAGAAATCCCCACCCACGGGCTCCATGGGCTTAAAAAGAGAAGCGATAAAATCGAAGGGAGCAGACCCCGGTATGAGCTCCTGCTGTATATTCCTGGCCATCTGCAGGTCATTTTCCATAATCTCATTACGCATAACAAGCTGTTGTCGTTCTCTCTGCAGTTCCTTCTGCTCCTCCATTATGAGAAGGCGCTGAAGAAAATCCCTCCTGGCATAGGTCTCAATATGATAACAGACGAACATGCCGATGATATTGGCCGAAATAAAGAAAAAGTTGTTATTGATAAAACCCTTGAGCAGATCATCCGAGGAAAGCATGTCCTGAAAAACAATGGCCGAAATCTCATACCCGGCGACAATAAACCAGCAGGAAAGTGTGGCAAAAACGAAACGGAGCCGCACAAAAGTATAGCTCCACATGATAACCAGCATGAGACCTGCATAATAATAAAGCCCGCTTTCAATATTCCGCGCGATTGCTATCATGGTTATGATACCGACTCCCATGACGATGGAAGAGGCGCTCAACGCGTACTGGATTGTCTTCTGGAATAAGGGAACATAGGTCATACTCAAAACAACGAGCAGAACGGGGATTACCACGACAAACCTGATGAACCAGATGGTGTTTTTAGTCTGCGGAGCTATAACCACATCGAGAATACCAAAGACGGCATAGAGTGCCAGGGCCAGGAGCAGGGCTATTCTCATGGTCTTGAGCGAGCCGAGATAATAATCCTGAAGAAAGGCTTCTTCAATGCCATGCGAGAAGCGAAGCCTGCTTCTTTCCAGGTTGAGTAAAATGATCTCCCTTGTTGATTTTGACATGGTCATCTTCCCGAGACGATAATAATTTTTACTATTGCCTGCAGTATACCATAAAGACCGGCCATATCAAGATTTTTTTTACAGACAGAAGCACTGCTTAAATTTGAAAAAACTGCCGTGAAAGCACTTGACACATTGCCTGTTAAGATGTCTTTACTGGTATATATTTCATTTTTTCAGCTTTCCGCAGCCTGAAAATCATCCATAGATGACCGGGGCTTTCTTAAGATCGGATCGGATGAGCATTTTATCAAAGCAACAAGGAGAGTGTCATGGCAAGAAGCACAAAACACGCAGCTCTTATCTGCTCCATAGCAACAGTATTAACACTTGCGGGCATAGCGGCCGGGATCTATTTTAAAATGCCTGTTATCGTCATAGCGGGTCTGCTCCCGGCAGTTGTCTATGAGGCATACCGCACCGAAGGCGTTTCAACCATATGGGCATCATGGGGAATGCTCATCGTTCTTGTCATCGAAGCGGTGTTTATAATTAAAAAGATAAACATAAATATAGCTGATCTTGCATCAAAATACATACCGGGTCTTCCCGCCCTGGACATTAAACTGGGTGCACCAGTAGTCATGGCCTGGTTTTGCTATATACTCATACGACGGACCGCAGGGATCTACACAAAATGGCTTGCCGTGGTAATCCTGATCGGCGCCCTGGGACTCTTCTATGCACTCGACCCGTCGCTCTTCAATAAATTCGCCGGGGAAGGATTGCGGGAAGGCCTAAACAGAATTCCCGTTAAATAAGGGCCAATAGTGCACTGCAGAGATCAGAGCACTCCACAAATGCCAAAACAGTGATTATCAATGCGGACCGGCGTTGCTCGCATGCGGCAACTTCGTCTTTCGCTCAAACAACTCCTTTCTGAAGGGGACTTTTCGTTTATTCAGCTTCAATTGGAAATTTTTCCAGGATAAACAGCAATTCAATTTGATCCAAATATTAGTTGAAAAAATATCCGTCTTTTTATTTAATGTATGCAAAGTGCATATCTGTTGCAAAAACTCTCATTCTTACTTTACCATACTGTTACCATTTTCCTGGAAGACAAAACGCCCTCCAGAAATAAAATCATGGGACATTCTAAAAGTTCGGCCCTTGATTTTTAATTAATTACATGCAGAAAAACATACTCTCTGCATCTGGTAATGAGAAAAGAGCCTAAATAAACAAAAAGAGAGGAACTTCACCTATGGAGAAAATCGTTCTAATTATTGACGGCAGGGAGGTAACCGGCACAAAGGGACAGACAATAATCGAAGTCGCCCGTGAAAACGGCATCACCATCCCTTCGCTATGTTATCATCCGAGAATAAGTAAAACCGGCGCCTGCCGGATATGCATGGTCAAGATCAATGACCAGATGCTGAAAACCGCCTGTACTGAACCGGCGGGAAACGGCATGAAAGTAGAGACCATGGACCCGGAAGTCATGGAAATCAGGAAGGGCATCCTGGAACTGCTCATGGCCGAGGGAGACCACAACTGCCTCTACTGCGAAGCAAACGGTGAATGCGAACTGCAGTCCCTCTGCTTCCAGTACGACGTTGAACAACCGGCGTATGCATTCCCTAAAAACGAGCGTGGAAAAGACTTTATTTCCAGCAAGGGGCTGAAACGAAATGAAGACCGCTGCGTCCTCTGTGGCCGCTGCGTAAAAGCCTGCTCCGAGATCCAGCTGAACAGAGTATGGGATTTCGCAGGCCGCGGCTCCGGCGCTCATCTCACCTCGGATCTCTTCGCCAAGCTGGGCGATTCGTCCTGCGTGCAGTGTGGCACCTGTGTACAGCTCTGCCCCACGGGAGCACTTTCCTTTCAGACCGTTCTGGGAAAAGGCCAGTCCTGGGAACTCAAAAAAGAATCGAGCATCTGCATCTACTGCGGCGTAGGCTGCAAGATAGATTTTTATACCAACAAAGAAGGCCAACTGGTCAAAGCAATGGGCAACATGGAAGGTCCCAACGAAGGACATCTGTGTGTGAAGGGCCGCTTCGGCTTCGACTTCGTCCAGAGCGATAAACGCCTTACAAAACCGCTCATCAGGAAAAACGGCAACCTGGAAGAGGCATCATGGGACGAGGCCCTGGATCTCGTTGCATCGAAGCTGGGACAAATCAAACAGTCTAACGGTCCCGATTCGATCATGTCCTTCTCTTCAGCCAAGTGTTCCAACGAAGAAAATTATCTCATGCAGAAATTCATGCGCGCGGTGATCGGCACCAACAATGTCGACCACTGCGCCCGACTCTGACACAGTTCAACTGTCGCCGGTCTGGCGGCAACACTGGGTTCAGGCGCAATGACCAACTCGATCAGGGAGATCCCTCTTTCCGGGGCATTTCTGGTCATAGGGTCAAACACGACGGAAAATCATCCCGTCATCGGATCAATGATAAAGCGTGAAGTTATAAATAAAGGGAAGAAACTCGTAGTGGCTGATCCCCGCAGGATTGAATTGGCGAAATATGCCGATGTATTCCTGCAGATAAAACCGGGGACTAACATCGCCGTTCTGAATGGACTTATGCATGTCATCCTCAGGGACGGTCTCGCAGACATGGAATATGTCAAGACACGCTGTGAGGGTTTCGATGAACTGGAAAAAACGCTTCAGAAATACACGCCGGAACACGTGGCGAAGATCTGCGGCATAGACGACCCTTTAAAAATAGTTCAAGCGGCACACATCCTGAGTGAAACCAAACCCATGGCCCTCTACTACTGCATGGGAGTAACGCAGTTTAAATCCGGCGTTAACGGGGTCAAGAGCTGCGCGAATCTGCAGATGCTTCTGGGCAACCTGGGAGTTGCCGGCGGCGGTGTGAATCCCCTGCGGGGACAGAACAACGTACAGGGAGCCTGCGATATGGGGGCCCTCAACGCCGTATATCCGGCCTATCAGCCAGTTGCAAGCGAAGACAACAAGGAAAAATTCAAGAAAGCATGGCAGACGGCCCTTGACCTTTCGGTCAAACCGGGCCTTACCATAGTGGAGTCCCTCAATGCGGCCATCGCAGGCACAGTGAAGGCTCTTTATGTCCTGGGAGAAAACCCCGTCATGTCCGACCCGAATCAGCACCATGTCATCGAGGCCCTGGAAAAACTGGATTTCCTGGTAGTGCAGGATATCGTCCTGACCGAAACGGCGAAGTATGCCCACGTGGTACTTCCCGGCCTGGCTTTCCTGGAAAAGGAAGGTACCGTTAGCAACACGGAGCGCCGCGTGCAGATAATGCACCGCGTGGTTAAGCCTGCCGGCGACAGCAGGGATGACTGGTGGATTCTCACCGAACTGGCGAACCGCATGGGTGCCTCATGGAAATACGACAAGGCCGAGGATATTTTCGGGGAAATAAAAAAAGTAACTCCCTCATATGCGGGATTGACCTACGCCCGGCTCGAAAAAGAACTTCTCCAGTGGCCCTGCCCCACGGAAGGTCATCCCGGGACCCAGTTTCTCCACAAGGACAAATTCTCCCGTGGACTCGGCCTCCTCTCGGCCATTGAGTACACAGCTCCGGCAGAGGAAGTTGATCCCGAGTATCCCGTCATCCTCACGACAGGACGTTTGCTCGAACATTTCCACACCGGAACCATGAGCCGCAACAGCCGCATCCTTCATGAACTGGTGAGTGAAAACTTTGTTGAGATGAACAAAAATGATGCCAGCAATTTCAACGTCAAAGACGGGGAAATCGTATCCGTATCGACGCGCCGGGGCAGCATCCGCATCAAGGCGAAGATAACGGAAAGGCCCATGCCCAACGTGGTGTTTATACCCTTCCACTTCTACGAAGCGGCGGCGAACAAGCTTACCATTGATGCTCTGGATCCCACATGCAAGATCCCCGAGTACAAGGTCTGTGCATGCAAGATTGAAAAGGTCAACGCGTAGGGGGAGATAAAAAAATGAAAATAGATACCATCAATAAAACAATAGAAAAGTACGGCAATGACCGTGAACACACCATGCTCATACTTCGCGAATTGGAAACAAAATCAGGGGCCAATGTCCTTGACACCCAGACGCTCCGCCACGTGGCCGAGGCCATGAACCTTCCGGAGAGCGCCATGGCAGGTTTCGTTGAATTCTATACCATGTTCAAGACAAAGCCCCGGGCCAAATTCGTCATCCGCGTATGCAAATCTGGTCCGTGCCATGTCATGGGAAGTAAGACAATTTTCGACGCCGTTACCAAAAAGCTGGGCATCGGTATCGGGGAAGCGACAAAGGACGGTCTCTTCTACCTGGAAAAATGCGAGTGTCTGGGCGTCTGTTCCGTGGCCCCTGCCATGATGATCAACTACGACATTCACGGCAATCTGACACCCAAGCGCATCGGTCAGATTCTCGATTCATACAAAAAGAAAAAGCCCTCCCTCAGTGAAGACTGCGGCCCCGAAGTTGAAGGCAAGGCCTGCGTCATCAACGAGAAAAAGCAGACGAAACGCCTGCTGGAAGGAGTGGGAGTCGTCGATCCCCTGAAGATCGACAGTTACATCAAGGAAGGCGGCTACAGTCCCCTGAAAAAAGCCCTGGGTATGTCCCGCGACGAAATAATCGCCGTGATGAAGGACTCGGGACTGCGGGGACGCGGCGGGGCCGGATTTCCCGCCGGTATGAAATGGTCCTTTGTCACTAAGGGTGCCATGCAGAAATATGTCATCTGTAACGCCGATGAAGGCGAACCGGGAACCTTCAAGGACCGCATTCTCATGGAGGAAAATCCCCAGCTTCTCATCGAGGGTATGGCAATCTGCGGATACGCCATCGACGCCTCAATAGGCTACATCTACATACGCGGTGAATACCGCCGCTCCATCGAACGACTGCAAAAGGCCATCGACCAGGCCCGCAACAAAGGCCTGCTGGGCAAAAACATTAACGGCTCCGGTTTTAACTATGATGTATTCATCAAGGAAGGCGGCGGGGCTTATGTATGCGGCGAGGAGACATCGCTCATCAACTCCATGGAGGGCTTGAGGGGATATCCCCGATTCAAACCTCCCTTCCCGGGCGGTGCCGGTTTCAACATGCTCCCCTCCAATGTCAACAACGTGGAAACACTCATGAGCGTGCCCATGATCATCGACAAGGGCGCGGCGTGGTACAAGTCCGTTGGCACCGTGAACTGCAGCGGCACCAAGCTTTACTGTCTCTCGGGTAAACTGAACCGTACGGGCCTCGTGGAACTTCCCATGGGCACAACCCTGAAGGAAATCATCGACGTGTACGGCAAGGGACTCAAGGGCGGCAAGAAGTTCAAGTTCGCCCAGTTGGGAGGCTCGGCCGCCGGCGTTCTGGGCAAAGACCTTTTGAACCTGCCCCTGGACATCGATCAGCCCATCAAGCAGGGCGTCACCCTGGGTTCCGGCGTGGTGCTGGTTTGCGACGAGGACACCTGCTCCGTAGATTTTCTTTTGCAGATACTAAGCTTCTTCGAGCATGAGTCCTGCGGCCAGTGCGTTCCCTGCCGCGTGGGCACGGCGCACCTGCATCACCTGGTGAAGAAGTTCGCATCACGCACAGCGGAACCGGCCGACATCGATCTGATGATCGAAAAAGCCACTCTTATGAAAAAGGCGTCGCTGTGCGCCCTGGGTCAGTCGCCCATTATGCCCATTGTAACGACGCTCAAGTACTTCAGGAAGGAATTCGAGAAGCACTGCGACCCGTCATACAAATGCAAGGCATGTGACGCATCGCTGAAGACCTACTATACCGGGTCTGCACATTAAGCGGCATAATCGTGGATACATATCCGGCTCTATGCCGGTTTATGATAGTTATTAAAAATGATTTCCATAAAACAAAAACTTTTCTGGAGGAAGTATGACTAATCAGAATTTAGAGTCAAAAAGATGGTTTATCGCCATCGCTGCTGTTGTAATACAGCTGTGTCTCGGGACCGTGTATGCATGGTCAGTTTTTAAAATTCCCCTGATGAACATGCATGGCTGGGACGGGAAAACTGTTCAGTTGACATTCATGATTCTCATGGGAATCATCGGTTGTGCAGCTGCTTTCGGCGGTACACTCGTTGATAAAAAGGGACCCCGTTTTGTAGCCTCCATCGGTGGTATACTCTTTGGTCTAGGCACCCTGGTAGCAGGATATGCCGACCAGACGGGAAGTATTGTTCTCTTGTATCTCGGTTTCGGCGTTATAGCCGCTCTCGGCAATGGTTTCGGTTATGTAACTCCTATTGCGACACTGATCCGCTGGTTCCCCGACAAAAGAGGCCTCGTTACCGGTCTTGCCGTTATGGGTTTCGGCGCCGGCGCTTTCTTTATGGGTAAAATAGCTCCTGCCATGATCGCCACTTATAAGCAGGTTGACGCTTCCGGCAAAGTTATCTCTTCCGGTGTTGCCATGACCTGGTACATTTGGGGTGTAATTTTCCTCATACTCGTTACCGGTGCTGCCCAGTTCTTCAAAAATCCTCCCCAGGGATGGCTGCCTGCCGGGTTTACACCGGCTGCAACTACCGTTTCCGCCGCTGATTCATTTATGTTCGGCGAAGCAGTGAAGAAGCCCCAGTGGTGGATGCTCTGGGCAATGCTCTGCCTCAATGTTTCCGCCGGTCTCGGCCTTATCTCCCAGCACTCACCGCTGGCCCAAAACATTTACAAAATTTCATTCCCGGACATTACTGATACTGCGGTAATTGCAGCTGCCGGTGGCGCCGTTGTTGCCTATGCCGCTATTTTCAACGGTCTTGGACGCCTTTTCTGGGCAAAAATTTCTGATAACATCGGACGTAAAATGGTCTTCTTGATCATGTTCGCCACCCAGGCTATAATGTATCTTCTCGTAGCCAAGGGTTTCGTGGCAAGTTACTGGCTCTTCATCGTGGTATCGTGCTATCTGCTGGCATGTTACGGCGGGGGCTTCGCAACGATGCCTGCTTTCGCGGCTGACTCCTTCGGTCCGGCTTATATCGGCAAGGTATATGGTTTCATGCTCACCGCATGGAGCGCAGCCGGTCTTATCGGCCCCTATGTTTTTGAGGTTTTCAAACCCCAGGCGCTGTTTATCGCAGCCGGCCTTCTTACGCTGGGCTTTTTTATCGCCCTGGCTTACAAACCGCCGAAGGGTAAAAACGCATAATTCATCCTTAAGCAGAAATACACAAACAAAAGAGGAAGGATCCGTCCTTCCTCTTTTTACCTGATGAAACTCCGAGTATCAGTTTTTAAAATATCATCAAGGTGGGGTAGAACCGCATGGAAAATAATAATCTGAAAAACATCATTGAAAATGCAATAAAAAGGGAAGAGGAAGCCTTCGCTTTTTACACAAAGCTCCAGGGCATCGTCACCGACACCACGGCAAAGGACGCGCTCAATTTTCTCGCCGAAGAGGAAAAAAAGCATAAGGAATTCCTTGTGGCCTACCGTGATGGAAAGACCTCGGGCAGCAGTCTGCGCATGAACGACGTGATCGATTACAAGATCGCCCAACACGTGGAAGCACCCGAGACAGGCGGCAAAATGGACACCAAGGATGTATATCTTGCAGCGGCACACCGGGAAATGAGCTCCTACACCTTTTACAAAGAACTGTCAGGTATGCAGCCCGCCGGCGAGGTAAAGGATATGCTGCTCCGTATGGCCAACGAGGAGATGAAACACAAGGAAAAAGTGGAATATCTCTACGCCAATACGGCTTTCCCACAGACTCAGGGAGGTTGAAAATTCATCGGGGTTGGCCCGGCTGCAATAACAGAGTATGCGGATTTCTTAAAATCTCTTAACGACCTGCATCCCCATTGCCAGCGTTTCGTCTTCACGCATGACAGCCAGGGGTTCCAGAGTGACGCCCTCTTCAACGACACTGCCGTTCCAGATCCGGTCGCGGAGAAGCACGGCATGTACAATCTCAACGGTTTTCACTACAGCAAGGGCACTGATAAATGCGGCAGCCCTCCCCTTGTTGATACTTCCCTTCACGTATCGCCCTGATCCGGTATCGTAACGTTCGGCAGGAGAGAATTCATACAGAACGCCGTACATGAGAAGGCTGTCGAGGTGAAAATAGAGATACCCCCAGGCCCGGTATCCCCGGTAGAAATGGCCACCGCCGCCCGTAACAAGGGCCAGGTATCCCGCCACAACGGGGCTCCCCATGAGAGAAACTGTCTCGCGGTACTCCGAAGCCAGCGAAAGATATCGCTGAGCGAAAGCATCAACGAAGAGCCCGCCGCCGCCGGCGACAAGCATGTACCAGGCAAAATGGTTCATGGTCATGACCGATCTGCTCACATCACGGTTATCCCGGTAATATTTTTCCGGCCGATTTATGAATCCCATGATTTCAAGAGATATATAGGGCGCCGCATTGAGGGCCCAGAGAGAAAGACCCGGCCAGTCGCCGTCCCAGTAATAACCCAGAATGGGCGCAGCCGCAGGCATAGAGGCGCTGCACAGTGGTGTTAAAAGCATAATAAACAGTTGTTCCTCCAGGGAGGGCGTGCGCAGAACAATCTCCTTTTTGCGTCCGTAATAATAGGTTTCGAGGAATTCTCCCTTGTGAGCCATCCTAGCCAAAATGAAATCGCCGGCCCGGGGTTCTGCATAATCCTTGGCCGTTATACTGCCCCGATCAAGAGTGACCGAGCCCGTCCTGATATAATGGCGAAGAAATGAATCTCCATCTATATATCGATAAACCTCGTATTTCCCATCATACCGCATTCCATCGGCCATGGCAGCAGTATTGCCGCTTATGCTCAACGATACGGGATATCGGTACCTTGAGAGTAAACCGGCAAGAAACCGTCCCACGTGCTCTTCGGTAATATAGCTGTACTCCCGCGTCCCCTGGGAGCTGTTCATGGGAATATCCGCCGTGTATGAATGGACCGCTCTTCCCTGGAAAGGAACGTCCATACCGTAGGCCGTGAGCGTCACAACAATCGATTCCCCCCTGTCATCGAGAGATCCCCGCACAATGCACTGTATTCCCGAATCAGCAGCGAAGCGGAGGATACAGGACTCTTCAAGACAGTTGAATTTTTTCAGCTCACTTTCCAGGAGAGGCGAATTCACCAGGGAAAATTCCTCAACGGAATTGAGGATATTGACCAGGTGGTTTTTCACCATAAGGCCCATTCCCAGGGACCGGGGGCTGTTGCTTTCGATCCCTGTAATTCCCGCCAGGGGCTTCTCTGCCCTGGCCTGCCAGGCAAAAAGAACGACAATACAACATGCTATAAATAATTTTTTCTTGCCCATATGCTTTTTTGCCGGAATTTTCCTTTTTAATCCATATGCCCGATGCCGTCACTGAAAACAGCAGGTTCAGGGCCAGCCCATAAGAAATATTTTCTATTCATTCATACGTCAAGTGTAATATGATGGATTATCCTTAATATTCCCCAAGTATAGACCTTAGAATAGTCTTATCTATTTTTACAATTTTTTTAAAATATTTTGATTTTGAATATAAATGACTGTAAATTACATATACATTTACAAAAAATCAGGTGAGGGGAGGGGTGGAACCATGAAGCATGCACCGAGGGAACATCAGAGGATATATCTCACCTTTTATCTTCGCGTCTTTGAAGACGATGAATTTATTGGATTTCTCATCGACATCTCCAAAGACGGTTTGATGATTATGTCTGAGGGCCCCCTGCAGACAAACAAATTTTATAAACTTAAAATGAAACTGCCCTCAACCCTGGACTGGAAAGATGGAAAGGACCGGGATCGGGTTATTGAATTCATAGCTCAGTGCCGCTGGACCAGACATGATGAAGTTGACAAGGAATTTTATCTTTCCGGATTTGAATTTACGGAACTTCATGAGGACGACAACAGGATCATTCATATACTCATAGAAGAATTTCGATTAAAGTAACTCGTTCCGGAGGAAAGGAGGCATATCATGAACAAAACCATGAAAATTCTTGTCGCTCTTCAATTCACCGAGAGCCCCGATGAAATCCTGGATCGGGCCCTTTCCGTGGCAAAAAAGTACGAGGCTGAAATCTATACCATCCATGTCATTGAGGAAATGCCCCGAATTTCTTTCTACTCCGATGCTTACAAGCTCTGGGAGGAATTCCGCGACCATGCCGTCAAGGAAACCCTGAAAGAGATGACATCCTACATCGGCAAATTATCAGACCAATTTAAAAAAATAGAGCCTATTATAGTAGTGGGAAGCGCTTGCGATAAAATACTGGAAACGGCTGAAAAAATCGGGGCCGATCTCATCATCATCGGTCATCATGTGAGAAAGGGTGTATTTACCCACATGATCCATAATAACATAGCGGAGAAAATAATCAGGAACGCCGAAATCCCCGTTCTAACCTTTAATATCAGAGAGTGAGAATCAGCGGCTTTTTCCCATAAGGAGAATAATCACTTTCCATGCAAGAAGGAATATTATAATATTCATAACAGCCAGGAACATCAGACCGATAAAATACATCCTTTGACGCCGTGTAAGCCTGCGGACAACCATACTCCTCATAAACGACGCTTTTCAATTAATTTTTTAACGAAAATTTCTTCCCTCTCCATTTCTTCGAGACGATCGCTGATGAATTTCTTTGTCTGTTCATACCGTGGGATAAAAACCTTTTCCAGGGCATTAACACGGCGCTGCACCTTCTTCAGTTCATTGGAAAGGATGTATATCGTTTTTGTCAGCATGGCATACTTAACCATGACCTTAACCACTCTTTCACCGGCAATTTTTATCATGTCATATGATGCAGCGGTCGCCAGAAGAGACTGAGGGAGGCCGGCCTCACCGGATTCAATGTTTAATCGCGGCAACCGCATTCCCATGAACCGCACTGTATCCATGGTGAGACTATACCTCTTTTTTTCCCACGGGGCTTCCAGGGCCAAAACGGGCGACCCCATGTCAACGGCAGCTGTCCTGTAAAGTTTATAAAATTCATCGAGAATCCTTTTAAATTCCTTTTCCGTCTCCTTTATCATCCTCACATATTTGATGATTTCAATGACGAGTATCTCTCTTTTCTGGTCCAGCAGTTCGAATCCCTCATATGCGAAGGACAGGTCAGCCTTAACCTTTCTGAGGTTTGTCTTGGTAGGGGGGATGTCCGCTCCGGCCATATATCAAACTTCCGTACTTTTTTTTCCTTCGGGGATATAATACTGCTGGATATCTTCGCGTGAAATTCTATAGAGTTCCTCCTCGGGAAGTTCCGACAGCATTTCCCATCCCAGGTTCAGTGTTTCTTCGATTGACCGGTTTTCATATGCACTCTGACTCAGAAAACGATCCTCAAATTCTTTACCGAACCTGAGATATATCTTGTCAAGTGACGATAGTTCCTCCTCACCCACTATGGATGCCAGGGACCTGATCCTCTTTACTTTCGCATAACAGGCAAACAACTGAGCAGCAACTCCCTTGTGGTCTTTCCTGGTCCTGCCCTCACCAATTCCGTCCTTCATAAGCCGCGAGAGGGACGGTAGTCCTGCAATAGGAGGATACACGCCACGATTGAACAGCTCCCGCTCAAGGACAATCTGTCCCTCGGTGATATATCCCGTCAGGTCGGGAACCGGATGGGATATATCATCGCTGGGCATGGTAAGGATAGGTATCTGCGTGATGGATCCCCGGCTTCCCTTTATCCTGCCCGCCCTTTCATAAATCGACGCCAGGTCGCTGTACAGGTATCCCGGGTATCCCTTCCGGGACGGAACCTCGCCGCGGGAACTGGAAAGCTCCCGAAGCGACTCGCAGTAATTGGTCATGTCCGTGAGAATCACCAGCACATGCATGTTATGCTCAAAGGCCAGGTATTCGGCAAGGGTAAGAGCCGCCCGTGGCGTAATCAGGCGTTCGATGGACGGCGAATTGGCCAGGCTGAGAAATATGGCCGAAGTGCCCAATACACCGCTCTCTTCAAGAGAGTCTATAAAGAAGCTCGCCACATCAAACTTCACTCCCATGGCTGCAAAAATGACGGTAAATTCCTGTTCCGCCGTCAGGATTTTCGACTGCCGGGCAATCTGTGCGGCGATATGGTTATGCGGCATGCCGCTTCCTGAGAAAATGGGAAGCTTCTGTCCCCTGATAAGAGTATTCATTCCATCTATTGCCGATATACCGGTCTGGATGAAGTCGCGCGGATATTCCCGACTGCACGGATTGATGGGGAGGCCGTTAATATCCATTGATGCGTCGGACACCACCTGCGGGGCACCGTCCATGGGCCGTCCCAGACCGTCGAAAACCCTTCCCAGCATGTCGCGATGGACCGGCATCTCCATGGGCTTTCCGAGAAAGGTCGTACGCGTTCCCTCCCTGCTGAGTCCCGTAGTCCCCTCGAAAACCTGGACAACAGCGCTTCTTTCACCGACTTCAACGGTCTGCCCTATCCTCATTTCACCGCCATGAGACCGTATCTCCACCAGATCGCCGAACCCGACACCGGTTACGCCTTCTACAACGACCAATGGTCCGCTGATTTCATTCAGGTTCATATATTCGCATTCGTTCATATCGAGCCCCTCTCCATGACTGCCCTACCTGACGCCTCGCAGTGAAACAAGCTGCGATTCAAGAAGTTTCTCAAATACTTCCAGCCTTTCCAGTTCATCATTGCCGATCTCCGACTTCAGCCTGCTGATCTCAGGCACTGAATCAAGGAACAGCAGGCTATGAAGATCGGTACCGCCGGCAAGCGCTTCCTTTCCTTCCCGGTAAAAGCGGACAATAATACCGAGAAGCCTGATCTGTTTTTCCGGACTGCAGTACATATCCTTGGGATCGAAGGAGTTCTGCTGCAGGAAACCGTTTTTGATGATCTCGGCGCAAAATAGAATGAAGCGATCTTCCAGGGGAAGGGCGTCGGGGCCTACGAGCTTGACTATTTGCTGAAGACGGTCTTCCTCCAGGAGAATATTCAACGCCTCCTTTCGCACATCAAGCCATTCTCCATGCTTCTCCCGCCACCATTTCTCTATTTCATCGATGTATTCGGTATAGCTGTCTGTCCAGCTTATTGACGGGTAGTGTCTTGCGTCGGCCAGGACCTTGTCCAGGGCCCAGAAGCACCGCACAAACCTCGTCGTGTGCTGCGTAACCGGTTCTGAAAAATCACCGCCCGGCGGAGAAACGGCACCTATGATACTGATACTGCCCTCACGGTTATTCAGTGTTTCCACATACCCGGCCCTCTCATAGAATTCGGCCAGCCTGGTGGCCAGGTAAGGCGGGAATCCTTCCTCGGCGGGCATATCACCCAGACGGCTGGCCAGCTCACGCAGAGCCTCGGCCCACCGCGATGTGGAATCGGCCATAACAGCCACACTGTAACCCATATCACGATAATATTCCGCTATAGTCACACCGGTATATATGCTCACCTCCCGGGCAGCTACAGGCATGTTGGACGTATTGGCAATCATGACCGTTCTTTCCATAAGGGGACGTCCGCTCCGTGGATCAACCAACCCCGGAAACTCGTTGAGCACATCGGTCATTTCATTGCCCCGCTCTCCGCATCCTATATAAACGATTACATCGGCATCACACCACTTTGCCAGGGCATGCTGTGTCATGGTTTTTCCTGTTCCGAAACCTCCCGGTATGGCCGCCGTGCCGCCCTTAGCTATGGGGAAAAAAGTATCGATGATACGCTGCCCCGTTATAAGGGGCATACCCGATCTTTTCTTTTCAAGAAACGGCCTCTGCTGCCGCACCGGCCAATAATGGGCCAGTTTACCCGCAACGGCTCCCTCTGACGTGGCGACACGGTATATCTCATCCTCGATGGTATATTCACCCGATGGAACAATTGTTTCAATTACTCCCGAGATTCCCGGCGGAACCATGACGCGATGCAGTATACACGGCGATTCCTGTATCTCACCCACTACGGTTCCCGGCTTTACCGCGTCTCCTTTCTTCGCCAGGACTTTGAGCGGCCATTTCTTTTCCGTGTCAAGAGGTGAAACTTTAATCCCCTTCCTGATATATGCGCCGCACCTTTCCTCTATACCTACCAGCGGCCTCTGTATGCCGTCATATATATTGGAAATAAGACCCGGTCCCAGAAGAACTGAAAGAGGACGTCCCGAGGATAGGACGGTATCTCCGGGCCGCAGACCCGTATTATCTTCATAGACCTGTACAATGGTAACTTCATCGTGAAGACGGATAACCTCTCCCACCAGTCTGGACGGACCCACCTCGGCTATATCCAGCATGCTGACACCGCGCATACCCACGGCCTTTACAATGGGGCCATTCACATTGGTAATTGTGCCTGATAATACCGGATCATTCATCGTTGCTTCCTCTCAGTTTTTCTCATCATGGCAGCTTTTTTTTAATTGTTTCCGAAGGGCGATAAGACCCCATATTCTTCAAGAACCGTATAGACGGCCCGTCTCAACCGATCCCTGTGCCGGTAAACAATACGGTCAATGCTCCCATTGTAAAGCATGCCTGATTCCTCGTGAAATATTTCGACACCCCCCATGGTTATACTCTCATCAACAGCGACTTCGCACTTTCCGGCCTTCGATCCCGCATATTTTTTAACCTTCTCTATCATGTCCCTGTCCGCGGGACCTATCTTTACGAGCAACATAGCGCTACCTGTCATCTCGATAGCCTCATCAATATGACGAAATATAAAATCCGGATATTCGGGATTAAGACGCAATTTCTTCGCGGCATCACGGATCATAGTTTCTATAAAGGATTCGATAATGGACAACCTGAGCTTTTTCTTTTCAATAACGGTCCTGTTTATAATTTTTGATTTTTCAAATTCTATTTCCCCGTCAGTCTGGTCATTCTCTTTCTTCCTGAATTCTTCCATTTCCCTTTCGTTATCGTTTTTGATTTTATCCATTTCCTCCGTGGTGAACCGATGTATCTCTTCAATTTTCCTGTTCACCTCCTGCTTCAATGAAGTCAGTATCCCCGCGGGGTCGCTTTGTGATGTTTCGTGTGCCTTTCTCTCATCATTCATGTCAGGTTATATCCTTGCTCCGAAAGCTCTCTGTTAAATAGCCACACCCAGGGCCTCGGTTATATATCCCAGCAGGGATTTCTCAAATCCCCGGGCATCGTCAATGCCGGGGATCTGTATAACAACGGGGCGGCTGCGGAGAAGATTCAACTCGCCGATAAAAGCCTCTATATCCTCAACGCAGTCCCGCGTTACCACGACCACTGCCGGATCCTCTGACTGCATCAAGGTCTCCAGTACATCCCGGGCCGTTTCCCGTGCTGCCACACGGCCGTCTATTCCGGCAATACGAAAGGCATTTACGGTGTGGACATCCCCCATAATATAAATACTTTCCATAGAATCCCTATATCTTGTTCAGGATCATGATGGCGATGATGAGCCCGTATATGGCTATCCCTTCGGCCATGCCCAGAAACACCAGGGCCCGGCCTCCCACTTCCGGCTTTTCACTCATGGCCCCCATGGCAGCCGAACCTATCTTTGCCAGCGCATAGGCGCTGGTCATGCACGACAGGCCGACGGCCCCCATGGCCGCAAAGGTCATGGCAGCCCGGTCATAACTTTGCGCCGTCTTCAAACCTTCGTTAACCGCATCGGCGGCATAAATGTTTCCCTGGATACAGATAATCATCACTAAAAAGGCCGCCATGAGAAACAAAAACCGGATCACTTTCCTTTTCATGCCCATCATCATCCCTCCCGTAACATACATAATGTTATTTCCTCAGGGAAAACGGCTCAAAGGGCGTTCCATCTCCCTGGAAAAACCTGCTGAAGAATTCATAGTATTCCAGCCTCATGGACTGTATGCCGCATACCAGGCCTTCAAGCAGGATGATAAAAATGTTGCCGAAGATAAGAACCAGGTACACACCCGGCCCCGACATCTCCGGGTTTATTATTCCCGCCAGCGTGTATATGGCGATGCTCAATCCCGCATGGCTCAGGGCAAAGGCCCCGGCCCTGACAAAGGAAATTGTATTGCTTAAAAAACCGGAGAACATTTCGATTAATTCCACTGCCGTCTCGACAATATATTCGAAGACCCCGTGGGGAAAAAGCCTGTCATGCACCTGAAACGGGTACAGTATGATATTTCTCATGATGAAAATTCCCACGGGGAAGCCAAGCCACAAAGCCAGCTCTTCCCGTGTCGGCAGTATTCCCTCGCGGACGAAACGAACGGCAATAAA
Source organism: Spirochaetae bacterium HGW-Spirochaetae-1 (assembly GCA_002839375.1). Classification (NCBI taxonomy): domain Bacteria; kingdom Pseudomonadati; phylum Spirochaetota; species Spirochaetae bacterium HGW-Spirochaetae-1. Next base: position 250,381 of record PGXY01000005.1, read on the forward strand.
AACCAGCATGAGGTAAACGATAAGCCCCGGGAGCCCCTTCGTATCCAGCAGGGACCGGTCCCACCTGCCGGCAATAATGCCGTTTATGATATTCATAAGCACCGCCACGGTGATCAGCAGGGCGCCCATGACAATTGTGGCGAGAAAGAGCTCCATCATGTGCTCCATGGGATGAAACCACAGAGCCTGGATGATATGCTCGTTACTGAAAAAACTCCCGTAGAGAAAACCGAAAATTGTCGCTGAAATGCCGCAGGCGATGAGAATTCCGCCTCCATCGACCAGTGCCGGACGCCGTTCCATTCTCTTTCCGCCGATATAGCGCAAAATAAATCCTGCAATTACAAGCACAAGTCCCTGGCCGGCATCGCCAAACATGACGCCGAACATAAGCACGAAAGAAAAGGCTGTCAGCGGCGTCGGATCCGCCTCGTCATTGCCGGGCATACCCAGGTTTTTCACAAGAAGCTCGAAAGGCCTGAACAAAAAATTATTTCTCAGGTTCACCGGTGCCTGGCGCCGGAATATCCATCTTTCTTTTTTTGATGAGACGTGGAGAAAATAACTATCTCCGCATATTTCATGCAGCACCTTTTCCAATCCCGGCACATCATCATGGTCAGCCCAGCCCGAGACGACAAGAACCTCTTCGGAAACGAGATGTTTTTCCCGGGCTCCCCTTATTTTCAATAGAACGGTATAACTCCCATAAATTTCCGTCATGGAGGGAATCCATGCCTCGAGGAAAAGCCGAAAACGTTCTTCCACCCGCGCACTCCTTTTATCCAGGTCCTCCCTTCTTTTATCAAGTCGCCGTATCTCATTCTGCAGTTTTTCACCGCCGGTCAGCATATCACTCCGGTCCCTGAATCCGTAGCGTGACAGTATGCCCATGACGTGCTCCCTGTATTTCTCCAAAGTCACACATACCGTGTAGGGACCGGCGCTCACCAGGTACGAACCAGCGCACTCACGCAGATCATCGGCATTCACCATCCTGTCCGTTTCACCCCAGATGACGGTACATAGTTTCATGGACTTTAGCCCTTCAATGTCAATATCCAACTTCAGTAATTTCAACAGATCATTTTTTTTCTCATCAATTTCACTTATGGCGCCGTCAATCCTTGATTTAAGGGATTCATACTTTTCTTTCTTTACCTGTACGTCATTGATAAACCGAACATCGTCATCGAGTCGGCGGGAAAAAAGTTTTTCCTCATTCTGAAGGAACAATTCATAATCAAATTCCTCCAGCGTTTCTGGATCATATTCTTCAAGAAATTTCCCGGCCGAAACAAATGCATACATACTATCCTTTTCGCCATCCGTATCCGGTTTTCTTTTTAGCACTGCACGTTCATCGTCGACTTCGCTGAAATGGACATACTCGCGATTTCCCAGTTCATATATCAGCCCGTTATAATGCTTCTTAGTTATAACAAGGCTTATTTTACGTATGTCCGATTTTACAAACATCACACCCCGCAAATTATCCTTTTCCGCAGTTCATCGCGGGGATAGTTGAATCGAATTCCCTCCATGACGGCGAAAATATTTTTGATCTGAAAATGCAGAAGGATGAGATAGCAGATAACGGGATTGACCGAATGATACTGGCGATAGAAAAATTTCCCGACCCTCGACCACAAAACATATTCCAGTTCACGCTCAAACAGGGAAAGATCGCTTCCCGCTTCACCATCAGCAGCCGGTAATGACCGTTTCAGAATACCCTCCATGATCTTTTCCCATTTCTTCACCTGTTCCTCAGCAATGCCGAACCCTCCAGCAGGCTCCAGAAATTTCCTCATATATTCACCACTAGCCCCATCATTCATGTCATAATACCTCTTCAGGCGTTCTCTCCATGTTATTCGTATATATGCCGCGGCACCGGCACAGATGGTGAAAATGTCTCCACGAAGCGTAGATGGAATTCGCCCCGGCACAAGAAAAATATATCTGAGAAGAAACCGGTCAGCATCCATCAGCGCATCTGCAGGGGAGAGATCATCACGGGAAGACACAATGGAAGCCAGGTAGGATGTATGCGTCAATGTACGCATCACTTCCATCGTTATTTCCTGGTTCAAAACATCCCTTTCAAGGCTCTGGTGCGGCGATATGTCATACCATTGCCGTATATGGACATCCTGACCGGCAGCCCCGGTCAGGGCAAGTTTCAGATTCCGTATTTCGTAGCATCTCAGGAAGGATAATAAGAGCTCCTGGTAAAAACGGCTGGCGCCATAGAGATCGACAACAACACGGATCTGCTGCCTGAATACATACTCCTTTGCTTTCAGAAAATCATCATGCAGCATCCCGGGAGGGATGCCCGGCGCCGCCCCCTGCACGTTTCCTGTCCCCAGCATCTCGGCGTAATCTTTTTCCGAGAGCAGGTATCCGTGCAGCGCGTATACTTTTGCATGAACATAATCCCTGTCAGCAAAGCATCCCATGGGGGCTCCTGTATTTAAATTTTAAGCAGTAAATCCACTATAACATCCTCAACCTTTCTGCATAATTCATGATTTCCGCCAAGTTTCTCCCCTTCAGCCCTTACGGCATCAAGCGAGTGAGCCGAACTTTCTTTTACTTCCCGTATCGCTCTGTTTTTTCTTGCTATATTTTCCTCCCTTATTTTTGCCTGGAGTGCATGTCGATTTCCCTGCTCTGCGAGTCTGAAATCATCAAGATTTTTCCTCGCCGCACCGCGGGCCTCATCAATAGCCATTGACGACTCCTGCTCCACATCAAGAATATGTTTGATAGTCTCATCCATGATGATTTACGCATTTATAGGTACACATGTCGTTCATCATTTACTTGTTATAAAATGAATTCTCAAAGAAAATCGTCTCCGCTTGTGCCGGATCAATGGTGCCAAATTCTTTCAGCTTTTCGTGCATGGCCTCGATATATCCCCTGATAGTATAGTATTCGGCCCTGTCGAAGAAGAGAATAATCCGGTCATTCAGCTCCCGCATCTGATGAAGCTGAAAGGCCGAATCAAAGGCGCTTTCATGTACGACAAAAACCCACAGTGTTCTCCGCAATACGACGGAGGCCCGGTGCACCTCGCAGAGCGGTATGCCCATCCTGAACAGCTCCTTGCCCTGGTCCGCGTAGCTCCTGCCTATTTCCTCCTTGGTAGTATCGTAGCTTATCCACTGGCCCATGTTCTTCAATATCATCTTGGCCTTGTTCTCCACAAACTTCGTGTTATGCTCCGTATACGATGATGTGGTAGGATCAGCCAGGAGGCCCTTTATCCATCGTTTAACTATGAGATCGGCATGCTTCTCAACCAGTTCAACCAGCTTGTCGGAAATCAAATGTAACATTGTGTACCTCCATGATATAAAATAGAAATTCACCCCGCAGATAATCGTCACGATACGAAGCAACGAATATTTACAGGCATGCACGTATATTTTTTTTATATAAAAAGTTACACGTGCATATTCAGTTTAACAAATCTACCGGCATCAGTCAAAATATTTGGAATATTTTATCAATTTTCCTAAAGTGACGGATACCTGCTGACACCGGGATAGGCCGATACCTGCGCACGGGGCGCCCTGACAATATCTTTGATCCGCATAAGCTGGGTCTTGGTGTTTCTTTCATTCTCTTCTAGTTTCATAGTGATATAGCGTATAGTCTCTTCAATATTTGGAATTAAAATATACTCCAGTGCATTTACCCGTCTCTTGGTCTTTTCAATTTCATTGGCCACCATCATTGCCTGCTTTTCCCTGCCGGCAAGTACCACCAGGCTCTGGGCTGCGTCCCTGAACAGGGAAAGCGAATAATCCAGGCCCTGGGAAGTCTGTACAAAGCCGTAGCCTCCCGTACTCTGCCGGTCAAGACCCAGGGTAAATTCTGGGACACGGAGATTGAGCCGCGGCACCAGGGTAATTTCAAGATCACTGCTGCCGCCCGATGACATCAAAGCAGAAGCCACAGCCTCGGGGAAAGTCACATACCCGGCAAAGGTCATAAAATTACCGGCCTGGGCAAGTTTTGCGTCCACAAGCGCCCTGGACTGCCACATTTCACGGGCAAGTTTCAGCACTATCCGAATAAGCTCATCCAGTTTGTCCTTTAGAAGTTTGTGACCCCTGCGGGCCAGCACCAGTTTTTTCCTGAGCTTCAGTAGCTCCATGCGCGTAGGGCTGACATCAAGAATCATTCTCCCTCCCGAGAAAGAGGTCCATGAGTTTCAGATTAATACGCTTCAGTTCCTGTCGCGGGAAAACCTTCAGGAGGGACCATCCAAGATCAAGTGTCTCTACAATGGACCGGTTGGCGTAATATCCCTGGGAAACATACAGTTTTTCGAATTCCCCGGCAAAGCTGTAATATATTTTATCAATCTCTGAAAGCGCCGATTCACCGAGAATGACGGCTAGTTCCTGCATCTCCTTACCCCGGGCATAAGCGGCAAACAGCTGATTGGAGAGATCGGCATGATCCTCCCTGGTCTTGCCCTCGCCGATTCCCTTGTCCTTGAGGCGCGAAAGGGAAGGCAGCACATCAACGGGAGGATCAATGTTTTTCCGATACAGACTCCGTGAAAGGATTATCTGTCCTTCGGTTATGTATCCTGTCAGGTCCGGTATGGGATGGGTCTTGTCGTCCTCGGGCATGGTTAGTATGGGAATCATGGTGATGGATCCCTTTCTCCCCTTTATCCTGCAGGAACGTTCATAAATAGTGGAGAGGTCCGTATATAAATATCCGGGATAGCCCCGGCGCCCCGGCACCTCCTTCCGGGCAGAGGCAATCTCCCGCAACGACTCACAGTAGTTTGTAAAATCGGTAAGTATGACCAGTACGTGCATATCCATTTCAAATGCCAGGTATTCGGCCGCCGTAAGGGCGACACGCGGCGTAGCAATCCGCTCAATGGCCGGATCATCGGCAAGATTAATATAGAGCACCGATCTCTCCAGGGCTCCCGATTCCACGAACTCACGCATAAAGAAATCCGACTCCTCGTAGGTAATCCCCATGGCCCCGAATACGACGGCAAAGCTCTCCTCTTTCCCCAGCACCGAGGCCTGCCGAGCGATCTGCGCCGCCAGTTTGTTATGCGGCAAACCAGATCCCGAGAATAGGGGGAGCTTCTGACCGCGCACCAGCGGGTTGAGCCCGTCTATGGAGGATATGCCGGTTTGTATGAATTCATTGGGATAATCCCTGGCGAAGGGATTTATAGGCGCTCCATTTATATCCAGCATTTTTTCCGGCAGAATATCGGGTCCGTCATCAATGGTCCTCCCCATGCCATTGAATATTCTCCCCAGCATGTCGGGAGAAACGGCAAGCTCAACGCCCCGGCCCTGAAAACTGATTCCCGTTTCCGGCACATCGATGCCGCTCGTCCCTTCAAAGACCTGCACGAGGGCCGTGTCATATTCCAGTTCAATGACCTTGCCCCGGCGTTTTTCTCCCGTGGGGAGTATAATCTCCACCAGTTCCTCGTTTTTAACACGCCTCACATCATCGACGAGGATAAGGGGACCGACGATATTCTTGATCGTTTTATATTCCCTTCTCATGACGCACCCTCCCGGTTTCCGGCCAGGCGTTCCCCTATCTCTACATCGATAAGCTCCTTGATATCCTGTATTTTTTCCGTGTCTCCGTCGGGAATGAACTTGGCCCTGGCGATGTCCTGTTCAACATCCATCCGGTCGAAAAGCGTATAAGCATGGCCTTCATCAACGATGGCCTTTCTGAGGCGGTCGCGGTAATACAGGATAAGATCCAGCATGAAAAACTGTTTTTTCAGGCTTGTATAGGTATCGCTGTCATCGAAGGCGTTCTGGTGCAGAAAATCCTGCCGTATGATCCTGGCAATTTTCATGACGAGGCGATCGGGCGAACTGAGAGCCTCAATGCCGACAAGTCGCACAATCTCCTCAAGCTCCGATTCCTGTTCGAGCAGCATGATGGTCTGCCGTTTCAGAACGGGGAACTCCGGGCTGACGCGCTCCGCCATGAAGGCTTCCATCTCGTTATCGTAAAGAGAATAGGACCTGAGCCAGCTGATGGCGGGAAAGTGCCGCTGGAATGCCAGCTTGTCCTCCAGGCTCCAGAAGACCTTTACCACGCGCAGCGTGGCCTGCACAACCGGGTCCGAGAGATCACCCCCTGCCGGCGATACGGCTCCTACAACAGAAAGGGCTCCCTCCCGCCCGTCGCTTCCCAGGCACTGGACACGGCCCGCCCGTTCATAAAAGGCCGCAACCTTTGACGCCAGGTAAGCGGGATACCCTTCTTCACCGGGCATTTCCTCCATCCTTCCGGAAATCTCCCTCATGGCCTCGGCCCACCGTGATGTTGAATCGGCCATGAGCGCCACGGAATATCCCATATCCCTGAAGTATTCAGCTATGGTGATCCCGGTGTAGACCGACGCCTCCCGGGCGGCCACGGGCATATTGGATGTATTGGCGATAAGCACCGTGCGTTTCATGAGCGGATACCCCGTCCGCGGATCTTTGAGCTCTGGAAACTCCTGGAGCACATCGGTCATCTCGTTTCCCCTCTCGCCGCAGCCCACATAGACGACTATGTCGGCATCGGCCCATTTGGCCAGCTGGTGCTGGACGACGGTCTTTCCCGATCCGAAGGGACCGGGAATGCAGGCCGTACCGCCCTTGGCCACGGGGTACAGGGTATCGATAACGCGCTGTCCCGTTGTGAGCATTTCTCCCGGCGGTATTTTTTTGACAATGGGCCGTCCCATCCTGACGGGCCAGACCTGCAGCATGGGCACTTCCTTTATGCCCGAGACAGTCTTTATGCGCGCCACCGGTTCCGTGATAGTGTAGTCCCCTTCAGTTATGGATTCTATGGTCCCCCCGATACCGCAGGGTACCATTATTTTATGCACCACAATTTCCGTTTCCTGGACCGTTCCCAGTATATCGCCTCCAACGACCTCCCTGCCGGGGGAAACCTCTGGCGTGAAATGCCATTTCCGCTCCCTGTCCAGGGCAGGAACATCAATACCCCGGGCGATAAAATCGCCCCACTTCTCCCGTATTTTATCCAGGGGCCGCTGGATACCGTCAAAAATGGACTCCATGAGCCCCGGCGCCAGTTCCACTGAAAGGGGCATGTCGGTCCTCTCTATTTCTTCGCGGGTTCCCACACCGGCAGTTTCCTCATAGACCTGGATCGACGCCGTATCTTCTTTAAGCTCGATTATCTCTCCCACAAGCCTTTTAGCGCCCACGCGCACCACATCATACATCCTGGCGCCCGACATGTTCTGCGCCACCACCAGCGGACCGGAGATCTTTGTTATCATTCCTTTTTTCACGATTTTGTTATCCCCTCTATTTCAAAACCAATAGCCTTTCTCACGGCACTGCCCAGCCGCTCCATCATGAAATTAGATTTTCCCTTTCTTCCTGGAATCGCAGAAATGGCAGGCAGGGGACGTGCCGCATATTCCGACAGGATATCTTCCATGCCCGTCAGGAGATCATCGCTGACAAAGATGATCGCATATCCCTCACCGGCAAAGCGCCGTACGGCATCCCGGGCCTCGTTCAGATCCTCCGTGCTCACAATAACGGCACCAATGGACAGGAAGGGCAGAACATCTTTCCCCGGTCCCACGGCAGCCATCTTTCCCGCTTCTTTCTTCATCATCCCCTCACCATGGTCTCGGGAAGCCGCATCTCAATCCATTCCACTCCCAGCCCGGACCGTATAGCGCTCAGCAGTATACCTATCACCCGAAGCTCCAGCTCCACAGCCCAGGCATGGGTGAATACCGGTTCTGCACCCCAGACGAGGTATTGCGCCGCCCTGAGATAATCCGTCAGGGTATTGTCACATTCCCTTTCAACGGCAAAGGGATTCTGCCGGGCCTGGGAGACCGCGTGACCAATGCGCACAAGGTCATATCGTTCAGCTGTTTCCCTCAGTTCATCCAGTACGTCACCGCGGGCAGAACGAAATATGTAAGGATCGATATTTCCGCCATCGATAAAGAGAACCTCATTGAGTCCATCATGGTCACGCATATCACCGGCACGTGCGAATATTTTTATATTGGCCATATCAATTGAAAGGAGAATAAATTTATGGATAAAACTGCTCCCGGTTTTCAGGCTCCTCTGAATAAGGTCATGGAACAGTGAAGCGTCAAGACACAGGTCAATGGTTATGAGCATCTTTGTCCGGTACCAGGACTCAACAGCGGCCGTAACGGCATGCTCCATTGCAGGAGGAAGCAGATGAAACTGCTCACTTATAAAGATTTCCTTCATGATCTCTACGGGAATTATTCCATGTGATACGAACAGCGAATCATCGGGTATATCAAGAAGGGATTTTTTCAACATGACCCTCATATTATGGTAATCATATCCAATACGAAGAAGGGCATTAAAATTCTCATCACGGACAAAGTTCTCTACAAGATTAAAGAGTCGGCTCCGCCGCCACTCCATGAGTCTGTCCAGATCAAGGCCCTCGCCGAAGCCGAAATAATCGGCATAGACAGTTTCCTTCAATATTTCGACACAGGCATCGTCACCTGAAGTTTCCATGAGACGCCGCACGAGGGACTCGGTCAGGAGCCGTGTTTCCATCGCCCTTATGAGGCCCGTCAGAAAAATGTGCCGCCGGTCACCTGTCCATAACGACATCTTTCACCATCCTTTATGAAAACAGCATAGAAATGATATCAATCTGATAGCGGTCAGCCATGACCTGCACTGCTGCATCCACCGTGGCGTTGAATTCCCTTTTACCCTCCCGGAGATACAGGCCGCCGCCGGTCTCCCTGTTTTCCCGGGAAAGTGTTATTTCAGAGACTTTGCTGATGACCGCCCCGGCCTCGCTGTTCAGCCTTTCCAGGACATCCTGAGTAAATAATACTTCATCGTCCGATGAAACGATGATCTCCTCCCGTCCCGTCTGCACGCCTTTAATCACAACGCGTTCCATGAATCGCCTATATGTCTCACGGTTATCCTTCAACTCCCGTGCCAGGTCCATGAGCACTTCACCGATAACAGCACGTTTTTGCCGGAGCGCCATTTTCTTCAGCTCCAGATTATGAATGGACCGCACCCGGTTATATTCAGCGCGGTACAGTGCATCGAGTTTTTCCTGTGCCTGAGCTGCCTGGTTGTCATACTCCTGCTGCAATGCATCACGGCGCTCCACGACAGCGGTCTCACCGCCGCGTGCTATCTCCCGCGCTTTCTCACGGGCTTCAGTAACAATTTTTTCCGATAGGCTGTTCATTTTACCGCTCCGTCCTCTTTGTCCTCCCTTGTTGAGTTGGTGCCGATAACCGCTTACCGGTCGCGAGCTCCCCTCAGGACAGCTTTATGCCGTTCAGAAGAAAAAAAGTCGTTAAAAGGCCCAGAACCGCATAGGTCTCCACCATGGCTGCGAATATGACCCCCTTCATAGCCTGCTCGGGGTGCTTGGCCACGAGGTGAACACCGGCCGTACAGACGCGTCCCTGATGAACTGCCGACACGAGACCTGCCAGAGCCACGGGCATGCAGGCCAACAGTATCTGCCATCCCTGCCAGAGAGTCGGCATCATGGGCTGTGTCCCCAGCAGACCCAGTTTTATGATGACCAGAAAACCGGCTATAAAGCCGTAGAACCCCTGTGTCCCGGGAAGTACTACCAGAAGGAACAGGCTCCCGAATTTTTCCGGGTCCTCCCTGAGAACCCCTGCCGCTGCCTGCGCAGGCAGGCCTATGCCCACGGCGGAACCTATGCCCGCCACGAGGGCCGCCATTGCCGCTCCTGCAATGGCAATGGCCAGACCGATTTGACCTTCCATGCCTTTCTCCTTTATTCAATTATTTTCACATATTTATCTGTATAGGCCAGGGGAGTAAAAGCCTTCCCTCCCCCGGTGAAAAATTTCGAAAAAAATTCAACGTACTGAAGGCGCAGCGTATGGACAAAACCTCCCAGCAAGTTGATCGCCATATTAAAGAGATGCCCCAGGATAAGTATAAGGGCCGCCATAACATAGCCGAGTACCGGTATACCCGTCATCATGAAGGCAATAGTGTTGATAGCCATACCGATACCGGCCGTGACCATGCCCAGCGCCATGAGGCGGATGTAGGACAGTATATCACCCAGGTATGAAAAAACACCGCTCAGGACAAGGAGCTTCAGGAACCCAATGAAGAAACGGAAAAACATTTTTTCCTCATCCCTGCCGCCGAAGAAGAAGACCACCAGGGCCATGATTCCGGCGGCAATCCCCGCCGGCCTCACCAGTCCACTGTCAAAGAGAGGCCGGTCACCGGGCACCAGGGCCATCTGCACACAGAGATCCGAGGCGAAAAGAATTGTCACGAGAGATGAAACTATTACCAGCCAGGAGAGATTATCCGCCACGGCGTCAAGCCAGAGACCCTGACGGATATTGGAGTAAATTCCCATGACCAGGCCCGTGAGTACCTGGACCAGGCCAAGAAAAAGGACAAGCCTGAAAAACACCATGGGCTCCAGCATGGGATCAAACCAGGTAAACCGGTCACGGAAAGCAGTAAGGGCCGGTGCATTAATAAAGGGGTTCGTGCTCCTGAAAAGATCACCAAATATGCCCCCCGTGAGAAGTCCCAGTACTATGGTGGCAAGTCCTCCCCACAGGGCGATCCAGAGGATATCCCCCTGACCGCGGGTTTTCTTCAATGCCCACAGCGCCGCCAGTGACAGGATAAGCCCGTATCCCGCATCGGTAAGACAGAGGCCGAAAAAAATAACAAAGAAAAACGACGTCATGGCGCTGGGATCAAGGGAAGAATATGCAGGATAATTGTAAAGCCGCGTGATAAGCTGAAAGGGTGAAAAAAGCTTCATATTTTCAAAACAAACCGGCGGTGATTCACCCTTCCCCGGTTCCGTTTCCTCGAAGTTTACTGAATCGAATTCCCGCACCAGCATGGTCAGGCGCGGGAGATCATCAGTTCGTATCCATCCGGCCAGAACAAAGGCATTAGCCGTGGTAAGCCAGTATCGAAAAACGGAACCGCGCCTTTCCAGATTGCTGTAATGCTCGATAACGGCCAGGAGATTATCATAATCCTTCACCATTTCTCCGGCTTCCCCGGCCAGGGACTTCAGCTCCTTTTCAATTGCGTCAATACGCAGCATGTTTTCATGATATTTTTCCCGCGGTGACATGCCCAGGCCAGCCGTATCCAGCTCCTGAAATTCCCACTGCCGGAGGAGACTGCGGCACGACGAAAGATTTTCCACAAGACAGGCCGTAACAATGGCTGCTGCTTCATCCTCCTCATACAGCGATTCATAATCCATGATATCCGCGCTGGCCAGGTCCGGGATATAGGTACTTTTCAGGGTGCCCGTTATAATCACGGCACGCCCGCCCTCTCCCGGTGTAAAAACAGGCAGGCTGACATGCCGCCAAATTCCCAGACGTTCATTCTCCTGCGCCAGCTCTTCCTGTTCTCCCTTCAGCGCCTGCATTTTCTTTTTAATGTCCAGGACTCGCTCCTTCAGGGCCGTGGCGTCAAAGGAATCTATAAAATTATAAAATCTGTCGGTGCCCATAAGACGAGGCATGGTAAATAATTTTTTGAGAAAGGACTCTTCAGGCCTGAAGCGCTCAAGAAATTCTTTCACTTCTTCAAGCTCCCGGAAGCGCTCGGGGTTCAGGTCTCCAAGGAAGGATTTTTTTACTTCATCCCGGGTCTCCCCGGGGGGTTCTTCGGAAATATCGGTGAGATGCAATAACGAGGCGAGCTGAAGTTTCCTCATAAAGGCTTCAAACTGGGAAAGATGTCCGGCGATTAAAACCCTGGTCATCCTGCTAATGGCCATAGACACTCCTATTCCATTATTTTATTCAGCAGAAACGCCACAACCTCGTCCTTTTTCTTCATTCCTCTTTGACGAATTTTTTCAATTTCCTCCCGCGTTTCCCGTTCCTTCAGTTCACCGTCACGGGCGGCATCCAGGGCAGCCCTGTTCCTGGTTTCCTGCTTTCGTTTCTCACTTTCCGCCTGAAGCATTTTTATTCTATTTTCATATTCTTCTTCAAGACGTTCCAACTGTTTCTCCACTTCCCTGGTCGCCTCGTTGATGATATCAGCGGCATGTTTTTCAGCCTCTTTTATGTCGGTTATGAGTTTATTGGTCATGATAGTTTTATATCCATATATTCATATGAAATTGACCACACTGGCAAAGACCCGTACTCTATTAATACCAGTATGCCGGGGCAGAGTCAAATTTTTTGAATTTTTTAACAAAAAAATCCTTCACATGGCATAAAAAACTGAAAAGCAGTTGTGATAATCGCGGGATTTATATACATCATCTAAGGATCTGTTTTGTCCCAGCAGTCAATGAATGCATCTTCACTACAGGAGCACGGCAATGATGGCAATTTCGGCAAATGAAAAAAATATTAAAAATATCCTGGCCTTCACCGATGAAATTGTGCAAAGATTTCCCGGACGGATCACCGGATCGGAACCGACACAGAAGGCCGGGGCCCGCATAAAAGAAGTCCTTTCCTCCTTTTGCGACAGAACCCTCAGTGAAAAATTCATCAACAGGCCCGACGGATTTCTCCGCTTCATTAAATATGTGTCGGTCTTTTACCTCGCGGGAGCCCTTATTCTTTTCATGAGACCTGAACTGGTTCATGTCACAACCCTCCTGCTTATCCTCTCGGCAGCAATGTTCCTCTCGCAGTTCGTCCTGTACCTGGGATGGTTCGATTTCCTGGCACCGGAAAAAAAAGGGAAAAATATCTACGGCATTATCGAACCCTCGGGAGAGGTAAAACAACAGATCATCATCTCGGGCCACTACGACGCGCCCTATGTTTTTACCTGGCTCTCCCGGGCCCGGTCGCTCCTGTACGTACCGGTCATCGTCTCGGGAGTCATTGTCATCATAGCGTCCCTGGCCGGCACCATGGCCTTGAGCATCATGAGTCTCACGGGCAATGCTGCTCCCGGTTTCGCTCCTGCCGTGCAGTGGTTCATGATAGGAGGCATTCCCTTAATCGCGCCCCTGTTCTGGTTCACAACGGGGAGGATATCTCCGGGAGCCGGTGACAACATGGTGGCCGTTGCCATAGCAACTGAAGCGGGGAAAATATTCCGCGAGGCGGGAAAAAAGGTGCGTCCCCTTAAACACACGCGCCTGGTCATCATGGCCTTTGATGCCGAAGAAGCGGGACTCAAGGGTGCCCACGCCTGGTGCCGCTCCCACCGGGAAGAACTTCTTTCCCTGAAGACCTTTAATCTCAATATCGACAGCATCTACAACCTGCGGCACCTGGCTTTTTTCACCCGGGACATCAACAGCATTGTCCCCCTTTCAAAGAAAATGGCCCTCCAGTGCCGCGACATCGCCGGGAGTCTCGGATACAAGGCCATTGCGCTTCCCCTTCCCGTGGGAGGCGGCGCCACGGACGCCGGGGAATTTGGCCGCATCGGCGTTGAGGCCACCAATATCATCGCCATGGACCTTAATGCAATACGGAAAGATTTGGCCTATCACACGGAACGGGACACAGTTGAAACCATTGAACCCGAAGCGGTAAAGGCCGTGCTCGATATTTCCCTGCAGTATATCATGCAAAAGGACGAGGAAATATCCATAAAGAATTAAGAGCACCGTCGGCCCCGGCGTACAAACTTTATCTTCGCAGAAACCAGGAGTCGCCACCCCTGGAAGACAGGCCGCCCCCGGCGAAAACATCTATGATTTTAATTTACTGATTTTCGCCACCCCCGAAGGGGGTTAAAAAGGCGAACTAATCCATCATATTCTTTAATAACTTACCCTCTGAAAAATTCAGGGTAGTTAGAGCTGTTTGAATGAATCGGCGAAGAACGATTTTTATTGAATATTTAATTCATCCGCCGGGGGCCGTAACATTTAAATTAATCTCTCCTTCCACATGAAATAGTGTAGACAGGGAAACAGGGGAATGATATTCCTTTGCTTATGTTGTTAATAAGCGAGGTCACGCCATGATAGCCTATCAACTGACAGTTCCTGCCGACAATGCTCCGGGAAGGCTCGCCGGTGTTACGGGCGTCCTGAACAGGGAAAAAATCAATATTCGTGCTATAACCATATCATCCTTCGGAGAGCGGGGATTTTTCAATATCCTCGTCGATGACCCGAAGGGAGCGCAGAAAGCCCTTTCGAAAGAAGGCCTTTCCGTTGAGTTGAAGGAAGTCATCGCCGTCCTTATTGAGGATAAACCGGGAGGACTGGACCGGCTCGTACAGTTCCTGGCGGCAGAAAAAATCAACGTAGAAAATGCCTACGGCTTCGTTCTCGAGAGCCGCCAGAAGGCCGTTTTTGTCATCCAGGTAGACCAGATCGAAAAAGCCCTGAAAATGCTGGAAAAAGAAAAATTCAAGACGCTGAGCGCCGAAGCCCTGGCTGCCATAGAGCCCTTCCATTATATGAAGTACTGATCCGCGAACTCAAAAAGAAATGTTACTACGGAGACCGGGCTGGGAATATGTTAGTATTCGCCGCATCGAGGATATTAGATAAGCGACTTAATAACATTTTCGTATATAACAAGTTGAGCGCAATTGACATGGATGATAAAAATATTATTTTAACATTTATTAATTACTAAAATGGAAATTCTAATACGAAACGCCATAAACAACGATCTTCAGGAAATTATTGATATATTGAATCAGGCTATAAGAACCCGCAAATTAGTCGGCTTTACTAAGGAATTTAATGTTGAAGAAAGAGAAGAATGGTTTTTAGATCATTCACAGGATAATTATCCTATACTCATTGCTGAATGTAACAATAAAATTCTTGGTTGGATCAGTATCAGTCCTTATAGAAAAGGCCGGGAGGCTTTAGATAAAACCGTTGAAGTAAGCTGTTTTATTCATACTGATTACCAGAGACAGGGAATAGGAAATAAATTATTATCAGAAATACTGAAAATTTCAAAAAATTCAGGGAAGACAAATATAATTGCCATACTATTTAACACAAATATTGGAAGCTCGCTATTATTGGAAAAACATAAATTTGAAATATGGGGTGTTTTACCGGAAGTAGCTGAACTGGATGGCGTAAAATTCAATCATGTTTATTATGGAAAGAAATTATTCTAAAGAAGCACCAATTTCGCCCAGACAAGTATAGCCGCAAGACATTAGCCTGCCCGTTACTTCACGAACCCCGGTAAGAACAAAGCGATCTGCGGAAAGGGGATGAGCAGCAGCGTCCCGATTACCAGGGCGATAAGCAGAGGAATTACACCTTTGAAGATAACATCCAGCGGCACATCTCGCGCCACGCCGCTCACCACGTAAACATTGACGCCCACGGGGGGCGTTATGACACCAATCTGCGTCACCAGCACGATGACCACGCCGAACCAGATGGGATCAAAGCCGAACTTTATAACCACGGGGTAGAAGATAGGCACTGTCAGCATGATAAGAGCCAGGGCATCGATGAAGCAGCCGCCGATAAGATATACCAGTATAATGAACATCATGATAACCGCCGCCGGCAGGCTGAATCCTGAAATCCAGTTGGCGATATCAAAGGGAATGCGTGACACGGCAAGAAAATGGCCGAAGATCGTGGCACCGGCCACAATCACCAGGATCATGCAGGTAATCCTGGTCGTTTCAAAAAGCGAGGTGATAAACCCCTTCCATGAAAGGTTTTTCCGCACAACCGCCACGAGTATAGTCCCGAAGGCCCCGACGCCTCCTGCCTCGGTGGGGGTGAATACTCCGGTGAAAAGTCCTCCCATTACCAGGACAAAAATCGCCAGGGTCTCTGAAACACCCCTGAGGGCGATAAGCTTTTCCTTCACCGTTGTTTTGGGTCCCCGGGGCCCCAGCTCCGGCTTCAGCGTGGTCCAGACGAGTATGGTGATGACAAAAAACAGGGTCAACATGATACCGGGGATGATCCCCGCCATAAAAAGCTTGCCGATGGATTGTTCCGTAAGTATTCCATAAACGATAAATATGACGCTGGGAGGAATGAGTATGCCCAGGCTCCCGCCGGCGGCCACTACACCCGTGGCAAGTCCCGGCTTGTAATTATAGCGCTTCATTTCCGGCAGCGTTGCCGCGGCCATGGTTGCCGCCGTGGCGTTGGTTGAACCGCAGATGGCGGAAAAAAATGCGCAGGCGCCCACCGTGGCAATGGCAAGACCCCCGGGGAGATGACCGATGTTCTTATAGGCCGCGTCAAAAAGCCGTGTACTTATTCCCGCGTGAAAGGCCACCTGTCCCATGAGAACGAAAAGCGGGATGACCGTAAGGTCATAAGACCCGAAAGCGTTGAACATGTCCTTGGCAATCAGGTTCAGCGCTGCATCGGGCGAGACTATGGCGCCGAAGCCAAAAGCACCGATTATGGCCATGAGAAAACCGATGGGCATCCTTATAAACATCAGGACGATGAGAGCTATTATTCCGACTATACCGATGACAGTGGGACTCATTCTATATCAACTCCCCGCATGGACTGCATGCTCTCAGCTATAAGGACCAGGCACAGGAGAAGGCATCCCGCTGACACTCCCATGACAAAGGGATACGTCGGTATCTGCAGAGTCAGCGACACTTCACCGGTATCCCTCAGATTCATGGCGTAAAGCATGCTCTGCCACGCAGCCACGGCGAAAAATACCGTGGCTATCAGATTGTTCACAGTATTGACCGTCATTTTTATCTTCTCGGGAAATTTCTGCATGATAAAGTCAACGGAGATATGGCCCTTTTCAATGGAGGTGTATCCCAGGGAAAAAGAAATGGTCAGGGCGCCCAGGAGTCCCACTACATCATAGGTTCCCGGTATGGGGCACCTGAAAAGGCGGAGTATGACATCGATAACTGTGATGACCATCATAAGGGCGATCGACAGGGCCGATATCCAGTTCGCCCGGTCGGCTACAAAGAATATTATTTTCGTTAAACGTATCATTATTTTATAGAGTGCTGATATCCACCGCTCCCTTTCCGGGTCGCGGCGGATGGCTGCTGCCGTATTTATTTGCTGCGTTCAGCGATAAGTTTTTTAAGCTCCTTCACTGCCTTGCCGCCGTCAATGCCCTTTTTCTTCGTTTCAGCAACATAATTGTTGAGCACGGACTCCACGGCCTTTACCCAGCGGGCACTTTCCTCTTTTGTCAATTCAACAATGGTATTTTTCAGTTCCAGGGTGTATTTTCTTCCCTCAACATCCACATCATCCCAAGTCTTTCCATGGACCGTGACCCACTCGTCACTCACATCCGTAAATATACTTTTTACATTTTCAGGCAGGGATTCCCACTTGGTTTTGTTCATGACAACGAACATGGAGGTGGTATAGCCTATCTCCTTGCAGTCCGCCGTATATTTTATCACCTCGCCCTGGCGCCATCCCTTCAGGGTCTCGATGGGAGCGAAGGTCCCTTCAACAACGCCCTTCTGAAGCGCTTCATAGGTGGAACCCTGGGACATGGCCACGGGAATTCCCTTCAGGGCCTCAACCACTTTCGCGCTCAGCCCCGTGGAACGTATCTTCAGACCCTTTATATCTTCCAGTTTCGTCACTTTTTTCTTCGTGTGTAGAAGCCCGGGCCCGTGAGCATGCAGGTACAGGACTTTTACATCCCTGAGTTCTTCGGGTTTCATCCTTTTATAAAAATCATTGACTGCCTTAGTGGCAACCATGCCGCTGGGATATCCCAGGGGAAGGTCTGCCGTTTCCATAATGGGAAATCTGCCGCGCGTATAGGCAAAGCAGGACATGCCCAGATCTGAAATGCCATTGACAACACCGTCATAAACCTCGTTTGCCTTGGTCAGGGTGCCGCCGGGAAAAATGTTGATCTTGACAGATCCGTTCGTTCTTTTTTCAATTTCCTTTGCCCAGGAAACAGCGGCCTTGCACTGTTCATGGGTCGGCGGAAAAAATATGCTGTAGGACAGCTCTATTACATCACCTTTGCCGGATTTTCCGCATGACGCGGAAAGCATAACGGCTAATGAAACACTCAGAACCACCAAACACAGTTTCTTCATATCGGGATACTCCTGTTTAAATTATATGTCGTTGGGATGGATAAAAGAATGCCCTCCCCGAATCTCCGGGGAGACCTTTGATTATATTTGAACATAACCCCCGATTTTAGAAAGAAAAGCAAGTAAAATTAGCTCCGGCACCTGAAAATGTAAGAGAACCCGTTAAATTGTGTTATAGATACTCCTCTGCAGTCGAAGTCTTTTCGCACATCCCTTCCGGCGATGAGCCCCGTCGCCTGACACCAGGAGTCCCTTTTATACCCTGTTCAGAAACAGAAGAGCGTAACCCGCGGCAATAAGAAAGCAGACTATCCAGACAATGAACTCCTCAAAGGAATAACCGAAAAATATGATGCCCGTAACCAGCCGTATCAGATAAAATCCGGAAATGAGAATGAAGAAAGAACCGGCATGCCGAACTGCCGCATTGCTCCTGGCCAGAAGAAAACTCATGACGGAAAAATAGAGCAATATGAAAATGATGAGGATATTGGCGATCTGCACGATGCCCCGGTTATCTTTTGACAACTGTGCAAACTCCGTCTGCCAGTTAAATATCTTCCAGAAAAACATATGAAAGACGGCCAGCGCCCCATTGATGATGCAGCCCGTATACAATATGCCCTGTTTCATATTCGCCCCCTTTATTCTCCCGCGACCACGGCAACCATCCGTACGGGATGGCCGCATTTAACCACCACGGGCAGATAAAAACAAGAACATTTCGGGCATGGAAGGCCACATGATACCGATGGAAGAAAAAAAATAGTTGCATCTAATAAGCTAATGGCGTATCTACAGTACTAGCCGGACGACAGAAACGTCATATGCATACATTTTCTCATTTTTCCCCGGGAAGGGTCCGCATAATCCCGGTTATGCCGAACATTTACCAATTAAACTGGAGCATCCGCCCTTGAGTGAATTTGACAGCCTGTTCGATGACGATGAGAAGGAGAGTCATGATTTTGACAGCTTCTTTCAGGAAGAACCGCTGGAAACCGATGATTCCGGTCTTCTCAAGGATTTGCATGATCTCATCGATTTTGACGAGACCGGTTCCACCGAAAAAGAAAAACAGACAACCATCCCCGGGACTCCCGAAGATAAAAAGCCCGCTCCGAAGCCCGTCGAAAAAAAAGAGGAGAAACCTCCTCTCTGGTGGCTTGCTGTCAATGATGAATTCGCGGCACTGGATAAAACATACCATGAATCCATGGCACAATATTATCGTACCATTGTCAGGAAGGACGACCTGGCCATGATCAGGAGAATCCATAAAATTCCCGACAACTGGAAAGACTTTGGAGGAATCAATGATGCCTCCCTGAACCTCTCGGAGTACGATAAACGACGGCTTTCCGACATGAAAAATTACAAGGCCTGGGAACTCAAAATGGAAAGCATGAATCTGCATTTCATCTCCACGGCGGAAAATGTACTCCTGGAGTGCCTGTCCCACCGGCCCGTACCCTTCGAGGAGATCGATGAGGCCCGGGACTCCATAAACCAGCTCATCATGGAGGTTGAACGCAATCCCGACAATTTCAAATACCTCTTCCTCAGCCTTGCCAAGCGGGCCATCAGCGACTTCTACTACCTCATGAACAGCACCATGCGTTTTTATCAGAAGAGCCAGTTTGATTTCCGCCGCGACACGGCGATAGTACTGCAAAACTGGGTGACCATGATGAACACCCATAAAAACCTCTATGGAAATATCGAGACCATCAAAACACTGAAGAAATCCATTGACCCCTATTTCAAGGAGAGTTCCACTCCCACGGGTTATAAAATGGATGATGTTCGTGTGCGAAAATACCTGGAGAGTATTGAGAAGGACGCCGGCTTTATAACCTCGCTGCTTAGAGGGATGAACCTGTCACGGAACCTGCTCATTAAAATGCGCAACGACTACCGCTTCCTCCTGTTCTACTACAATGGAAAAGACGGCAAGCTCTATCGGTATAATTACGTCATCATGAATTTTGAGGAGAAGTTGAAAAACGGTATCATAACGAAGGAGATATTCAACGGATTTAAGGACATCCGGGACGCCTTCATGGAACTCAAGAATTATATCGAAAGCATGGGGCTGATAAAATTCGGAACGGGAGAGTTCACGTATTTAACCATCCTGGAATTCACCTACAAGAGCGCCAAGTTTTTCGAGGCCTTTCTCCTGAGAAAGGGGCAGTACGAGAAGCTCTCGGACCTGCGGAGCGACGTACTGTACTATGTGGAAAAAGAGATGGAACTCCATTCAAAAAAGAAACGGGGATGACAGTGACCCGTCACGAATGTTTTCTCAGCACCGTCCCCTGAAAAGTCGCTATAAGCAAATCGTTTTTTTTCACATCCATCCGATAAATGCCGGTTCGTTTTGTCGTATGGATGCGTATCGCTTCGGCGCTGATGGTGTCGCCCACTGCGACGGCGCGCATAAAGGAGCCGCTCACGTCCAGGGCAAAGGACGGGCTGTGGTCGCTGTTGGATGCCGCGGAAAAGGCCACGTCGGCCAGTGAAAAGATGAGCCCGCCGTGGGGAACGCCGAGAAAATTCAGCATCTGTCCGGTCACGGTGAGGGAACAACGGGCGTATCCTTCGCGCACCTCTTCCACAAGAATTCCGAGAAGTTTCGCATAGGGGTCTTCCCTTACCATATCACGCAGTTTATCCATTGATTCCTCCCGAAATAATTCATGCAAGACTTTAAAAAATGATTATGACCAGTCATGGATCGTCCAGCCTCGTCGTGCGGCCAGGGTACGGAGCTTTCTGTCGGGCCTTACGCAGCGCGGATGGGCCACAACCTCCATGACATGCGAATCGGCATAGGAATCGCCATAGTAGTACGATGATGACAGGTCATGGCCCTTTTGTGAACAGAATTCCCGTGCTCTTTTCAGTTTCTCCCTGCCGTGGCAGTAGGGCCGGCTGAGGCGCCCCGTCAGTTCGCCGCCCTGCACTTCCAGTTCCGTGCAGAGCATATCGGACATGCCCAGATATTTCACGACCCTGTCGCAAATATAGTTCGTCGAGGCCGACAGCATCACGGTCATGCCGCCCCGCTTGTGATGCTCTCCGATCTCCTCCACTGCCTCACGCCGGATGCGCTGCTTGATATAGTCCCGGAAAAGATCATCGTTGTGGCGCAGCGTCTCCTCAAGAGAGGCGCCGGTGAATCGCCGGGCCAGGATTTCCATGGCGCCATTGGCATCAATCAGGCGAAGCTTGTAGAGGAGCATGGCGTAGATGAAGCGCACCCTATCCCGGGCGTGGATCAGCTTCCGGTCTTTCATGTACCGCACAAAAAGCAGACCGCTCGAGGTGTCCAGGATCGTGCCGTCCAGGTCGAAGAAGGCGATGTAGGTTCCTTTTTTGTCATGCATGAATCAATATCCCTTACAAGAAAATATCCTGCAAGGGTTAATAATTTCAGAATTTTATTCAACCATAATTTATAATATAAATTCCGGTCCTTTCCTGATAATTACAATAAAAGACCTTGATTTCTCTGAGTACCCATTCTATACTTATACTGACAATGCCAATTGTGCGTATATACTCTTAACAGGAGATGATGGACAGTTTATGAAAAGAAAAACAACAGCCTTCCTAACCATTTTTCTGTCACTTTTTATCGCTGCAAACAGCGCTTTCGCCCAGGGAGCAAAAACAACGATCCCGGACCAGGAAGCAAAGGAACGCCTCGCCTATATTCAGACAGCCCTCCACAACGGGCAGACCTCATCCAATATCTGGTACTGGACATGGATCGGTGTATACAGCACCGTGGCAATCACCCAGTATTCCCTTTTCTTCGCCACTGATGCCATTGATCCCGACAATAAAGATCACTGGAAACAGGACCAGATGGCCGGCGCCATAACATCGACCCTCGGCGTTATCGGACTGGCAATCGACCCCATGGTCCCGGCCTATGCCCTGGGACGCTTCAAAGATATGCCCGAGGGTACTCCCGAAGAACGCCTGCTGAAGCTGAAAGAAGCGGAAATCTGGCTGAAAAAAAGCTCACAGCGCGAACTCGACGGCCGGTCATGGCTTTCCCACACGCTTAATTTCGCCGTTAACCTGGCGGCGGGACTCACAATCTGGCTCGCCTTTGACCGGTCTGTTGTGGACGGCCTTATTACCTTCCTCCCGGGAATGGCCGTAGGGGAGCTGCAGATATGGACACAGCCCACGGGCGCCATTAACGACTATGATAAATACAAGAAAAGATTTATGACGGGATACGTACCGAAGCGCGATGACGATGTGAACTGGTTCTTCGCCGCTTATCCCGGCGGTATGATAGCAGGACTGCGTTTCTGACAGCGCAGTCCCGAATCCGTAGAGTTGGAATTTAAACCCTGAAATATTCCACGGCCTTCCAGAGTACCGTGGCATTGCCCTGCAATGAATCGGCGGTTGAAGACAGTTCCTCCGCCGATGCCGCATTGCTCTGCGTTACGCCATTAAGCTGGTTCATGCCCTCGCTGATCTGTTCTACGCCCAGGTCCTGTTCATGCGAGGCCAGGGATATATCATGGATCAGGTCAGCAGTCTTCTGAATCTTCGGTCTGATATCACCTATAAGTTGACCGGCTTTATCGGAAATTTTCTGACTTTCAACCAGCAAAGCAGTGATTTCCTGCGATGCATTCTGGCTTCTTTCCGCCAGAGTACGTACTTCTCCGGCCACCACGGCAAAGCCCTTCCCGTGTTCCCCGGCCCTGGCAGCCTCGATGGCGGCATTCAAAGCCAGCATGTTTGTCTGATATGCAATATCCTCAATAAATTTTATTTTTCCATTTATCTGCTTCATGGATTCCACCGTTCTCATGACGGAAACGCCCACCTCTTCGGATTGTTTGGCCGTTTCCTGGGCAAGGTTGTTTGTATCATTCGATTTATTGGAGTTTCCCGTAATACTGGCCGCCATTTCCTCAAGGCTCGAGGATATTTCCTCCAGGCTTGAAGCCTGCTCATTGGCCGAGGATGCCAATTCCGATGCTGCGTCATTTATCGAGGAACTGCTCATGCTTACCGCCTCCGAGGCCTCTTTGACATTCCTTATCACATCACGAAGTTTCCTGATGAGGCTGTTGGCATCGTAACAAATGGTCCCGATCTCACTCGAGGAAATCATGGGAACTCCCTCTATCAGAAAATTTCCCTGCTCCATTTCCTTCAAAGCCAGTGACAGGACTGTAGTGCTTACCTTAATATTTTTTGTCATAAGATAAAGCAGCGAGAGTATAATGAGCAGCGAGAAAAGAAGAATAAAGGAAACATGGAGAGCCATATTTTCCAGAACAATAATTTTTGAATTCACAAGATAAAGCAAATACCCGAAGATAACAATCGGAACAAGAGCAACGGAAAGACTGAGGAGAAGAATACGCACATTCAGAGGAAGGCTCTGATACTGACCGGGAACAAGTACCGCATCGCGAATGCTCTCTTCGGAAAGAAGACCGCCCAAATTGTTTTCACAATTGAAATAAGAAATAGTAACATTAATAAATCCCATTAGGGGAACAATCAGCAGAAGGGGTACCAGATTTTGCAGGGAAAAACCCGCCTGAAAGTATACCAGAGTGGGTATGACAAGTATTGAGAGGGTCCAGTTTAAGATTAAAATCTTCGCGAAGGATAATGGAAAATTAAGTATTTCGCTTTTAACAAGGCCTCTGTCATAATTCTCATCATAAAAATGGGCGACCATTCGCGACAGGAGACGACGCGACCTGACGGTCTCACAGATAATGGCAAAAATAATAAAACCACTTACATCGACAAGAAAATAGAAAAGCTGGGTTGATGTAAATCCTCCCGTAAAATAGACAAAATAAACAGCCAGTGGGACTGCCAGTAAATATGAATATAAATCAGTTGTCATTACCGTTGATTTATATAGTTTCCCTGTTGTTATCATTCTATCTGCCTCCTTTCTGTTTAGAAATTTATGCAAGCCCTGCTACACTATTTGATATGCACGTATAAAGCACCTTTTAAACACATAAGAGAATTTTACTTGTTTATCTACAAAATATCAATAACAATAATATCATCATCTTTTTAATAGGCCAGCACGGGCCCAAGCCATTTTTCCACGACGGCAGCATCCATGCCTTTACGAAGGGCATAATCCTCGAGCTGCCGGCCCGTTATCTTCCCCACACTGAAATACTTCGCTTCAGGATGGGCCATATAGTAGCCGCATACCGAGGCAGCGGGAACCATCATCATGCTTTCCGTGAGAGACAGTCCCGCTTCATTACCGGCATCGAGAAGCCGGAATATGATTTCCTTGTCGGTATGGTCCGGGCAGGGCGGATATCCCGGAGCGGGGCGGATGCCCCGGTATTTCACCCGAAGTATTTCATCCATGGAGATATTTTCATCCTGTGCATAGCCCCACCACTCCCGGCGCACAACCAGGTGCATATACTCGGCGAATGCCTCGGCCAGTCGGTCAGCCAGTATTTTCGCCATGATGGCGCCAAAATCGTCCTTTTCACGGTTGAACCGCTCCACCATATCATCGAGGCCATGACCGGCCGTAACGACGAACAGACCCAGGTAATCCCTTATCCCCGATTCAACGGGTGCCAGGTAATCTGCCAGGGAGAGATAATAAGGCGTGTTCTGTTTTCGTTTCTGCTGGCGAAGCATGGGGAAGGAGTCCAGGACGCTGCGCCGTGATTCGTCGGCATAAACGTCGATGGTGTCTCCCCTGCTTGCGGCCGGGAAAAAACCCGCGACACCCCGGGCCTTCAAAAGTCCTCCACGGACTATTTCATCAAGCATGGCCCGGGCGTCCCGGATCAGCTTCGTCGCCTCCTCTCCCTTCACCGGATCATGCATCACATCGGGCCAGGCCCCGTCCATTTCCCAGGCTATGAGAAAATAACGCCAGTCGATATATTCTATAAGTGTTTCCAGGGGGACTTCGTCCATGACCCGTACGCCCGTAAAGGAAGGCACGGGCGGATCATAGTTTTTCCAGTCAAGCCGCAGCCGCTTTTCCCGCACCTCGTCCAGGTCGAGGTAAAGCACCGCGTCCCCGGCAGCGCCTTTTCGTTCCCGTTCTCTCCCGTGCTTTAAGTCGTTTTCTTTTATAAAGGATATTTTTTTATCCTCGTTCAGAAGCGCGGCAGTCACAGTCACGGCCAGGCTGGCGTCCCTGACATGGACCACGGGACCGCGGTAGCGCGGCGCTATCTTCACGGCCGTATGAAGGGCCGATGTTGTGGCGCCGCCGATGAGCAGGGGAACGGTGAAGCCTTCCTCTTCCATTCGCGACGCCACCTGGGCCATTTCATCAAGCGATGGCGTGATGAGCCCGCTCAGTCCGATCATATCCACGTTGTGCTCCCGGGCGGCCCGGGTAATATCAGCCGCGGGAACCATGGTGCCCAGATCAATGATCTCATAATTATTGCACTGCAGAACCACGCCCACGATATTTTTACCGATGTCATGGACATCACCTTTTACCGTGGCCATGAGAATTCGTCCCCGTGCCGACACATCTCCCTGCTGCTCCTTCTCCCTTTCTATATGTGGCATAAGTCCCGTCACGGCCATTTTCATGACCCTGGCGCTTTTTACCACCTGGGGCAGAAACATTTTACCGGAGCCGAAAAGATCCCCCACGATATCCATGCCGTCCATGAGCGGGCCTTCGATAACATCCAGGGCTCGGTCCTTTCCAAGCCGGCACTCCTCCGTATCGCTTTCGATATGCCGGGTTATGCCCTTCACCAGGGCATGGACAAGCCGCTGTTCCACGGGCCAGGTCCGCCATTCCTCGCGGACAGCCGTGCTTTCCTGTGCGGCGCTCATGGTTCCGGCGGCCTCGGTCAGTTTCTCCGTGGCATCATCACCGCGGTCAAAGAGAACATTTTCGATACGAGTGCGCATATCACGGGGAATATCATCATAGACCGGCAGCGCGCCGGCATTGACTATCCCCATATCCATGCCGGCCCGGATGGCATGATAGAGGAACACGGAATGGATAGCCTCACGGACCGCGTTGTTTCCCCGGAAGGAAAAAGAAATATTGCTCACACCCCCGCTCACCAGGCTCAGGGGAAGCGTCTTCTTGATAATACCGACCGTTTCTATGAAATCCATACCATAACTGCGATGCTCGACTATTCCTGTGGCTACGGCGAATATATTGGGATCGAATATGATATCCACGGGATCGAACCCTGCCTTTTCCGTGAGAAGTTCGTAGCTGCGGCGGCAGATCTGTATTTTCCGCTCCAGCGTGTCGGCCTGTCCCTTTTCATCAAAGGCCATGACGATCACAGCCGCCCCGTACTTCATTACGGAGCGGGCCTGGCGCAGAAAGGCATCCTCACCTTCCTTCAGGCTGATGGAATTGACCACGCCCTTTCCCTGCAGGCACTGCAGACCCGCCTCCAGCACCTCCCAGCGCGATGAATCAATCATAAAGGGGATCTTCGCCACGTCGGGCTCGGCTGCCAGAAGGTTCAGGAAGGTTACCATCTCCATTTTTGCGTCCAGCATGGCGTCATCCATGTTGATGTCCAGCATCTGCGCCCCGCCAGCCACCTGTTCGCGCGCCGTTTCCACGGCCTCGGCGTATTGTTTCTCCTGGATGAGGCGGAGAAATTTCCGCGATCCCGCCACATTGCACCGCTCCCCGACGTTGACAAAGAGGCTGTCGCTTTTAATAAGCAGGGGCTCCAGGCCGCTCAGCATGGTATACCGGGGTCTCTCCCTGCGCTTCAAGGGGGGGCACGAACCCAGGGCCTTCACAATGGCCCGGATGTGCTCCGGCGTGGTGCCGCAGCATCCGCCCACGATGTTGACGAACCCTTTGGAAACGAATGTCTCCAGGACCGCTGCCATGTTCTCCGGCGTATCATCATACGCTCCCAGTTCATTGGGAAGCCCGGCATTGGGATGAATGCTGATGAAGGTGCTGCTGAACCGGGCCAGTTCCCCGGCGAAGCGGATCATTTTATCGGCACCGAAGGCGCAGTTGAGACCCACACTGAGGGGTCTGGCGTGGGCCACGGAAATCCAGAAGGCCTCCACGGTCTGTCCCGACAGAATTCTGCCGCTCTCATCGGTCACGGTGCCGCTTATCATGATGGGCAGTTCCTTATCCTTCTCCTCAAAAAGACTCCTGAGAGCGTAAATGGCCGCCTTGGCATTAAGCGTGTCGAATATCGTCTCGATGAGAAAAAGATCGGCGCCGCCGTCCATGAGTCCCCGGGCCGCCTCACGGTAAGCGGCAGCCAGTTCCATGAAGGACAAGGTTCGGAATCCCGGATTGTTCACATCGGGAGACATGGAGAGGGACCTGTTCGTCGGGCCCAGGACACCGGCTGCGAATCGGGGTTTATCCTCACTGCTGAATCGTTCCGCCGCTTCCCGGGCCAGTTCGGCACCGCGCCTGTTCAGTTCATAGGTCAGCCCCTCAGTGCCGTAATCGGCCTGGGACACGGCCGTGCTGTTGAAGGTATTGGTCTCCACGATATCGGCACCGGCTTCGAGGTACTGGCAGTGTATGGTGGAGATGATATCGGGCCGGGTCAGGTTCAGTATATCATTGTTTCCTTTCAGTGGCAGTTTATGCCGGGCAAAACGATCCCCGCGGAAATCTTCCTCGGAGAGAATGTGCATCTGGATCATGGTCCCCATGGCCCCATCGAGAAATAAAATGCGTTTCTCCAGAAGAGCTTCTATCGGCCATCGTTCGCCTTGAGTCATAGGTTATGCGCTCCCTCATAAATTTGCGCCGCAAATGCCCCTATCGGGCAGTATCTCTCACGTGCAGATACCGTAATGATAGCACAGCCTCTTTTTATTTGCCAGATTAATTTGTGAAGCTCTATCTTTCCCTCTAATAAAGTATATTTGCATATCGATAATAATTATAGTAGAGTACATTTTTAATAAAATATTTGCTAAACATTTTCATTATTTATTTATTTTTTTTGCAATAATGCTGATTGACATAATTGGACACTAGTGTATAATTCCGTACAGACGGTTTAAATTTAATCTCACTAAGGGGAGAGGGAAAACAATGAACAGGAAACTCATGATTTTATCACTTCTATGCATCCTGTGTCTTCCGGCAGCGGAAACTTTCGCCATGAGCAGCATTGAGGCTCCGGGACAGGCGCTCACGGGATACGGGTCAAGCGCGAATTACATCTGCTCGAGCTACAAGGAATACCGCGTGGGCGACTGGTATGATCCATGGAGCGGAGACTGGTGCTGGTATTATGTGCCGGAGAAACTGAAAAACGGGACATCAGCCCCCGTGGCAATCATTCTTCACGGGATGATGCTCATGTCACCGGATATTTATAAAGACCAGATCGCCCACCTGTGCAAACAGGGATACATCGTACTGTTCCCGCAGATCAACAAGGGCGGACTGGCTGGTCTTGCCACGGACAATGACCAGAACCTCATGATGCATCGCGCCATCGATTCGGTCAATACGGCTCTTGATGCCCTGGGAACAAAGGCCGACCAGGACAACCTGGTCCTTTACGGTCATTCCCTGGGAGGACTCATTGCCATGTGCTGGGCCGCCAATGAAGGGACTGCCATAGCGCCTCCCGTGAAAAGCATGGTGCTCGTGGAGCCCTGCATCTACTCAGCCATTCCGGCCTTCGTCGATGTGTTCGTCACCATCACGGAACTGGATTTCATCACGAAAGCGCAAGCCGCAACCTGCCCCGTCATCATGATCACCGGCGAGGATGATTCTATCGCTCCTCCCTCCACGGCCATTGAGGCCTATGATGCCCTGAGCAATGTATCGTCCAAGGCGCTGTACCAGGTGTATTCCGACCGTTACGGCGATGAGGAGCTCATTGCCGATCACATGGCGCCCATCTGCGATGACGGCTGGATGCCCTCATGGGCCATGGACATGCTGGGCGGCGACGGTGAAGTGGACACCCTGGATTACCGTGTTTTCTGGACTGCCATGGATGCGGCCTTTGATTCTGTCGTAAATATTGATTTTGACATGGGAGCCTGGAGCGACGGGACCCCGGTACTGGATGTGGAAAAACTTCGTCCCTGACGCCCGCCAGTTCACACTAAAAAATTCTTACAAAAATAAAGCCAAATAAAGCGGCTGTATCATGATTTATCATAATGATATAGCCGCTTTTTATTTGTGCCTGTTTTGAAAAGCCGACAACTTATTTTTGCAGTGCATGAAAATAATAGTTGCATTCAAACAATCACGTCATTAATCTTTTCATTCGCAGATAGTAACAGCATTAATAAGAGAGGTCGTCATGGCAGATTTATCCACCACCTATATGGGACTGGAGCTGAAAAACCCCCTGGTTGTTTCCAGCTGCGGTCTCACCGGGTCCCTTGAAACAATAAAAGAAATCGACCGTGCCGGAGCCGGGGCTGTCGTCCTCAAATCCCTCTTCGAGGAAGAGATCTCGGGCGAGATAAACTCCCTTTCCTCGTCGGAGAAGGGGACCGGGTACGGCGTCGAGGCCGATGATTACCTCCGATATTACGTAAAACAGAATGCCGTGGATAATTACCTGACCCTGATCCGTGAGGCGAAAAAAAACATTTCCATCCCGGTCATCGCCAGCATCAACTGCAGCACGGCAAAGGGATGGACTTCCTTCGCGAAAAAGATAGAACAGGCCGGTGCCGATGCCCTGGAAATAAACATGTTCATCCTCCCCTCGGACCCCAAAGAGAAAAGTACTGATATTGAAAAAATTTATTACCAGGTGGCGCGCGACCTGAAAAAAATCGTAAATATCCCCATAGCCATGAAGATCAGCCCCTATTTTACCGGTCTCACCAACATGATAACGGGGCTTTCCGAAACAGACCTGGGCGCCATTGTTCTCTTCAACCGCTTCTTCAGCCCCGACATAGACCTGAAAACCATGGAGATAGTATCGGCGGGAGTCTACAGCAATCCCGGTGATATAGCCCTCCCACTGCGATGGATCGGCATCACGGCAGGAAAGGTAAAGTGCGACCTGGCGGCCTCAACAGGCGTCCATGACGGGCCTGACGCCGTGAAGGTCATCCTGGCCGGAGCCCGCGTCGCCTACGCGGCATCAACGTTGTACATCAACGGCATACAGCATATCCCCGTCATGCTCGGCCAGATCAATGACTGGATGGACAGCAACAATTACCAGTCCATTGACAAGTTCCGCGGCGCCCTGAAACGGCGCGATTCCGCCGCAACACGGCGTTTTGAACGGGCCCAGTTCATGAAATATTTTTCCAGTCATGAACAAAAGTGACCATGTTTTCCGCTACGGCACTCGTTTAAAAATAATTTCATGTTTCTTCCCTTCTTCTATCTGGCGGGAAGAGAAATTGATGATCCTGTATTCCCCCTTCAGGTACATATCAACCTGGTCATCGTAATATGCGCTACCGCTGTTTCCCGAGTTGCCTGATGGGAGAACGGCAAAACTGCGTTCCATGTTTCCATAATCGATCAGTCGCCGCGTTGATGGCACGCTGGTGACCTTATAATCATGATTGCCGAACTTCCCGCCGAAACGGTTGACGGTCCGGAAGGCGCCGGGAGCCTCGTATGGTCCCAGATTAAAAATAATATTCAATGGCTTTTTAATTCCCAGGGGATGGGCAAATTCAATAGTGTGCAGCCGTCCCCACCTCCAGTCATTGGGATCTGAGCCCATTTTTTCCACTCCCTCCGCCACGGCATCGCTGAATGCCCTCGTTATCACATCCCGGCGCGTCTCCCTGATGCCCGTGTTCCGGTCATCCCACAGCCGCGACTCTTCGTCCTTTATGAACACCTTGTAAAAATTCCAGTGTTCACTCAGGCTGGCATATTGTTTAAGCAGATCCTCTCCCAGTTCGTCACGCAGCGCCAGGCTCGTTATGTGATAGTTATTCATGTGGAATATCGCCGCGCCCGGCGAGTCAATGGTATTGATTCCATTCCACGACTTTAAAATCGAAAAGGCCTCCCTTTCGGTTCCCGACATTCCCGCAAAGGGTTTCCCATCACCCTCAAGTATTCGCGATATTTCCTTTACGATGGACTGAGCCGACTGTGATTTCATGTCGGTCTGAATCTTCTGCAGTTCTTCCAGCGACCATTTTTCCTTTGATCGAAGCAGTTCGATAATCCGGGCCGCCCTGTCCGTGGGAACCCAGTAAGCAGCGATTTTTTTCATGGGTCCCAGAGGTTTTACCGTGGACATATTATTTGCCGTAACAATAATGCCGCTTGCGGGATTCTTCATACGGGGGTTTAACCGAAAAGGAAGATAACCGATGATGTCATCCCTTCCTGAACTCCCGTCGAGAATGCTCATGGTATTGACATGATCACGATACATCGGCAATTTCCCCACTGCCCACCAGGCGATATTCCCTTTACTGTCGGCGTAAGAGACATTGAAGCCCGGATTCGCTATCATCGCAATTGCCTTTTCAAAAGACTCCATGTCGTTGGCCACGGACATTGCATAGGCCGCATCCAGTACGGGGTTCTCATTCTGCAGGTGAACCCACTGCATGGAAACAGGCTTGTCTTTATATCCTTTGATAAAGTCCGAAACAATGGGCCCGTGGGGTGTGACAGCGACTTCATATTCGATGCTGTCACCGCCCTTAACCGCGATAGTCTCCCGGTAGCGCTTTAACCGGGTCCATGACCCCTTGTACATGACGAGATCCCTGTTTTTCTCATTGATAGTCTCATAGTAGAGATCGCAGTCATCGTTCTCAAACATGGTGACAGTCCATCCCCGGTATTTATTATGGCCCAGCATGGGGAAGGGGACCAGGGCGATATGATAACCGTAGTTGCCATAATCACCATAGGATATATGCGCTTCATACCATATTCCCGGATTGGAAAGTCCCACATGGGGATCATTGCCCAGGATGGCTTTTCCCGAAGCGGAACGTGACGGCGCTATCACCCAGGAATTGCTGCCGTCCAGTGGTTCGCTAAGCCGAAATGCCTTCCGGAGTTGAATGATAAGATCATTTTCCTTTATGAAATCGCCGTTTCCATCTGCTTTTTTTTGATCCCCGGCGATATTATTTCCCCCTTCATCGGAACAGGAAATGCTATCACCCTTATTATAGTCTATAGAGGTTTCCATTATAGTTACGGGCTTCTGCCGTGAGTAGCCCGGGAAAAGCTCGTCCATATCAATATCTGGCACCTTTTCTTTGATCATACCATAGACTGAATCATTCTCCAGGCCGTGAACAAAATTGAAAGCCATATATCCCAGCATGACAACGGAGTCCACCCTGGTAAACGCCGCAGGTTTAAACCCGAGAAGAGTAAATTCCACCGGCAGGTCCTGCGTTTCAACGAAATAATTGATGCCCGACAGAAAGGCGTCGGTGAGTTTCAGTGCTTCAGGATTGATCCGCCCGGGGTCAGCCAGGTATTCCTCGGCTTT
Source organism: Spirochaetae bacterium HGW-Spirochaetae-1 (assembly GCA_002839375.1). Taxonomy (NCBI): domain Bacteria; kingdom Pseudomonadati; phylum Spirochaetota; species Spirochaetae bacterium HGW-Spirochaetae-1. Next base: position 282,941 of record PGXY01000005.1, read on the forward strand.
ACGTCTCAGCATCAGGGTACGGAACCGCTTATCAACATCGATAAGTTTCGGCCCGAGGATCTCAGCGAGCTCGCCCCTGGCAAGCCGGCGCTGCAGCTCCATCTGGAAAAGCCTGTCCTGGGCGACGGCAAAACCATAAGCGAAGTAGGCATCTTCTCCGTTATCGGCCGTAATATGCGGTACTCCCCATGAATCCCGCACAATCCTTGCTTCATGGTGAATGGCACTTACAACATATGACCCGTCGTAATCGGGACTTTTAGAAACAAGGAACACCTTCACGGAGACAGCAATTATCACCACAACAACAATTATCAATATGCCAGTTATTTTCAACCATTTCATAGGCTCACCCCTCCTCATCGCACTACGTTTACTCAACCGCAGCCAGCCGGCGGTTGGCTGCCGCCATCTCAGGATTTCCTGAGACAGACATCTGCTCGTTGCAGATCCTGTTTATGGCATCTTAAATCCTCTTACATAAAACTGGAAAATGCAAATCATTTTTATTATACCTGCGATGTGTCCCGCACCAGTATTCCATTATTCCGGTATTAATAAATATTTATTGTGTTGCAACTTTTCAATACCTGTGACATCTATGTTTTATATAAACTTCAAAAATTCAGGTTTTTTATCAACAATACCATGAAAAAGATTATTCTCTTTATTGTCATTCTGGCCGCTCTTCCCCTCCATGCCGCCACTGTCTATATCGCTCCCCAGATTGAACTGGGCGCCGGCCTGGGCGATTTTTATGAAGATTATGAACTCAATCCAGGACTGGGTCCGGGTCTCCTCCTGGGAGTCGGTGTGACCAGCCAGGTCTCCTTTGAGGGCGAAGTACAATTTATTTACTGGTTCGCCGATGAGCCCGGCTACCTTGACATCACCTATTATGAAATTCCTTTCTACCTGGGAGTCAATTTCCGCCTGAACGATACCGTTGGTATCACGGGAGGAATGGGCGGCGTGTATCAGTACTATAGAACTGAGGTAGACTTAGGTTTTGTCTCACCCCATACCGACAGATCCGAAACGAATTTTTCCTTCTTCGCGGGACTTGATATATGTCTCAACAGGATTATATTCCGGCCGAAATTCGTCTGGATCGATAGCGGCATTGACACCTACTCCCTTCAGCTCGCCGTGGGCTATAAAATAGGGATGTAGACGGGCCCGCTGTCCTTAATTGTTACGACATGTTCACAAAAGCTGCATACACCCAATATCACCGCACCATACGAGGAGGATAGTAATGCGCATCATTGCACTGTTCATATCAATCTCTTTCATGATCCTATTTGCCGTACATGACACCATCGGGACACCCCGTCCGTCATCGTCACACGATTCGGCTCCCATCCTGGTCTGCGGAGCCGGTCACGGCGGGCTCCTGGCCGCTGCACGGCTTGCCGCGGCCGGTCATCATGTCATACTCTTTGAAAAGAAAGAAGAATCCCGCCTCGGGTGGGACTGGCATGACAATTTTCTCGCCCGCTCCTTTCACGATGCCGGGCTGAAAGACCCGGAGTGGAATGATTTCATCCGTGTAAACGATTTTACTTTCATAAGCCCAGACGGGAATTACCGCATAACAACTGAAATACCGCTACAGAACCGTGAGATTGCCATGGATCGGAAAACACTGATAGGCATGCTCGTGCGCCATGCCCGGGAATCGGGAGTTGATATCCGCTGGAAGAGCGAGGTCTCGGGACCTGTTATCGAAGACGGCATCGTAACGGGCGTCATCGTGAATGGCATAAAACAGTACGGCAGCCTGGTGATCGATTCCGCCGGAATCGACAGCCCCGTGCGAAGGGGACTGCCTCCTTCCTATGAAATAACGCGTGAAATCGGCCGCGGGGAACGTATCAACGTCTACCGGGCCTATTACAGCCTGAACAAAGCCGTCCCGTACGATGAACGGGAATATCGCGTATACCTGGGAATAAACGGAATGCGGGGCATTGCTTGGGTTCGCACTATCGACGGGGCCTGCGATGTTCTCATCGGCTCCATTGATCCCCTCGATACCGCAACCATGGAAACCATCATGGGGAAGATCAGGACAGAAAACAGGCAGGTGGACGACACCCTCATCCGCGGCGGTTCTTTTGCATCCATCCCCCTCCGGCGCCCCCTTGATCTTTTCGTAGGACACAATTACGCAGCCATCGGAGACGCCGCGGCCATGACCGTACCGGTGATAGGTTCCGGTATTGAAAACTCCTTCAAAGCGGCCGTCTTCCTCTCCGAAACGGTTCTCAGTCTCGGCAAGCCCGGTTCCGGGAGCGGAATTGCTTATCACCGCCAGGATCTCTGGGATTACCAGTACCGTTTTTACCGCGACCGTGGAGCTCGGCTTTGCGGACTTGACAGGGTAAAATATTTCCTCCTCACGGCACCCTGGGATGACCTGAATGACCTGTTCCGGAAAGGGCTGCTCCAGGCCTCCGATCTCGAAAAGCCCCTTCTGGGAGAAAGTATTGAAATATCAACGGGCAGTATGATACTCCGCTTCTTCAAAGGTTGGTACCGGCCCGACCTGCTGCTTCCCATGAAAAGCATGCTCGATGATTCCCGGGAAATTATGGAATGTGCCCTTGCCATACCGCCCCGCTGGGATGAGAAAAAAATCACGCGTTGGCGGAAAGAATTAAATCATCCTTTTACCACATACAGCACAGCTCTCAAGGGCAAAACCCCCTGATCCCATCCCAAAAATACGAACCGCGATGGATTAATCATATTTTTAAAAAATATTGATTAATCCATTGACAGATTGAATCATATCGTGGTTTTCATCCATTCCGGCTTCAAATCCGGTATTGACATAAATCACAATGAATAATAGAATACTATTCATATATTAAAGAGAGGAAGATACAATCATGACAGAAAATTCAGCATTTACCCTTTACAGCGGGGCCCACAGGGGAGCCGAATGCGAGTTCGGGGAACAGGCGGAAAAATGGGGAATCAAAGAAGTAAACTTTTCCTTTGAGGGCCACCAGGTGGAGCGCAACAGCGGCATCGTTGTTCTCACCGAGGAGGAGCTTTCCCGTGGTGATGTAAGCATGGAAATCGTATCAAAACGCCTGGGACGGCGCTATCATCACGTGGATAAAATCCGCAGGGTCATACAGTCCATCTTTCACATGGTAAACAACGGGATTTATGTCTTTGCCATTGGATGGATACAGCCCGACGATACCGTTAAAGGCGGCACCGGCTGGGGCGTGGAACTTGCCAAGCTCTTCAACCGCCCCTTGAGCGTTTTCGACCAGGACAAGAAAAAGTGGTACACATGGAAAGACAACAGCTGGATCGATGATATGCCCGTCATCAGCGAAAAAACCTTCGTGGGAACCGGAACGCGGAACCTGACCGACGAGGGCAAGACCGCCATCCAGGACCTGTTTAAAAGATCCTTCGGCCCGGCGAAGTAGCCCCGTCTCTTCATACCGGTCCCGATTCCGATGCATGTATACCCGGTCTGAATCGGGACTATTCAAAAATCAATTCACCGAAGGATTCATAGCGGTGGAAATCAGGTTTTTCCGTCTTGACCGGGTTCCACGACAGGTAATGAGGCTCCGGTGTATCATCGCCGCATTTATAAAAATTGCCCCTGGCCCGCAATCCACCGAAGGAATGCAGGCCATCATGGACAAAAATGTCCACGGGAATAGCAAGTGCCAGCTCCCAGAAAAAATCACCGTTTCGCTCCTCAAGCGGGCCCGGTCCCAGGGAGGAACGTGTTTCTATTGACCGCAGAATCACCGGATCAATATCGGAGCGGTCACCCCGCCCCGATCCATACGACACGTGGGGCACGCCCGTGCAGTTGAATTCCAGGTTATAATAGAAACCGTCGGAGCATGGTGAAAAAAAGAATTCCACGCAGCTGTCGCGGTGCACCGGGCCGTTGATCCCCGTAATACTTGAAAGAAGATGTTTTTCCCTTACATAATATTTCAGCCATATCCGGTCTCCCCCGTGTCCAATCCTGAAGGTTACCTGCGGCGTCGTTGAAAATTCGGGCCAGTTCAGGGTATCGACGCCGCACAATACAGTTTGCTCCTCGAGAAAAACATGAATGGCATCAATTCCCGAAGCGGTTTCACCGGTTTTAATCAATGGTATGTGCAGCTGCTTCATTTCGTATATACTCGCATTTCAGGAAATCACAATAAAAAATAATTTTCTTCCCTGCAAGTGATTAATTGACAAAACCGGTATAATCTGTAATTAGTGGAGGAGGATAGATCTCATGACGCTGGGACAGTACATCGCCCGGGTATGTATAGATCATGCCGGAGAAATCGACATCATCTGCGAGGAGAATAAAGCATGAGCATTGACAGAATCATCATACTTTTCTTTATAGCATTCCTGGTTTTTATTGCCCTTTTTTACCGCAGGGCCATTCTCTCGCGCCTCCCGGGACTTTCCGGAGAAGCGATCCTGGGCGAAGAGGACGAAGTCGCCGTATATGAAACGGGCGGTCCCCGCACTATGTGCTACAACAGGTGCCGTGTCCGCCTCACCGATTCTCGCATCATCATCGCTCAGAAGATGCTCTTCCCCCGTAATGCCTTTCATCTCCGCTACGTCATATCATATCGCGTTGCCGAGGCAAGGACGGACCTTCTGACGGTCCTGAAAAAGGGTTACTATGACATAGAGGTACCGGCTTCCCTCGTCAGCCTTTCCGAAAAGGGAGCGGGCATATCGGTGAACCTTCCCATTTCACCTTCGAATAATCGCATGATAGAGTTTGATATTCAGCGATCCGGTGAATTTCTCCGCATATTCACGCCATCAAGTTAGCGCGTTGTCATATTTCTGTAACGACCGGATATAAGCACGACAACCAGGGGGATAGAAGATGAAAACTGAAACGATAATGTGGCTTTTCCCCGTTTTTTTTATGCTCCATGAATTCGAGGAGATTATTTTCCTGCCGGGATGGCTGAAACAGAACATTGATGAAATGGCCGGGAAATATCCCCGCCCCCTGGGCAGACTTCGGCCTCATTTTGAAGCCATGTCATCGGCTGGTTTCGCCCTGGCCGTGGCCGAAGAATTCATCATACTCTCAGTGCTGACATTTATTTCCGTTGAGTATGCCTTTCACTCGCTCTTTGCGGCGCTCCTTCTTGCATACCTGCTGCATGTAATTATCCACTGTATCCAGTCGCTGGCCATACGCCGATATGTTCCGGCCGTGGCCACGGGAATCCTGAGCGGCTTTTACGCCGTTTATGCCCTGCACCGCCTGAATGTCTTCTCCTCCCCGGACCTGGTGTTCATCATTACAATCACTCCCGCCATCCTTGCATTAATGACAGCGAACCTGCTGATCATGCACAGGGTCATGGCACGTTTTGAAAAATGGAAACGGGCTGGAGGAATAAGGGACTAAAACTTATCGTAGCGGATCATTTCCGGTTCCACTCCCAGGCTTGAAAGCATGGCCACCACGGCATCGATCATGACGGGCGGGCCGCAGAGATAGTATTCAATGTCTTCGGGAGTCGGGTGGTTGTTCAGGTACTTCTCATATATGACCTGGTGGATAAATCCCGTGTAGCCCTTCCACTGCGATTCCGGCGAAACTTCGGAGAGAGCGACGTTGAACGAAAAATTCCTGAATTTTTTTTCAATTGCTTCAAATTCGTCGTCATAAAAAATCTCCCGCTCAGATCGGGCTCCGTACCAGAAGCTCACCTTTCTCTTCGTCTTCAGCGTATGGAACAGGTGGAATATGTGGGAGCGCATGGGCGCCATGCCGGCGCCGCCGCCTATATACATCATTTCCCGGTCCGTATCCTGCATGAAAAACTCCCCGTAGGGGCCCGATATGGTCACGGCGTCGCCGGGCTTTCTGCTGAAGATAAAGGACGACATCAGGCCGGGAGAGACGTTCCTGAACCGCCTTTTTTCCCGGTCCCAGGGGGGGGTTGCGATACGCACGTTCAGTTTTATAATATTCCCCTCGGCCGGATGGTTTGCCATGGAATAGGCCCGCGATATGGGCTCGCCGATCCTCGTCTTTAACGAAAAAAGGTCCATATCCTCCCATTCATCGCGATATTCATCCTCTACTGCTATGTCCTTCGAAAAATCCACGGAACAGGCCGGGGCCTCAATCTGTATATATCCCCCTGATTGGAATTCCAGCCGCTCACCCTCGGGAAGCTGCACCACGAACTCCTTGATATAGGTGGCAACGTTCCTGTTGGAGACGACCCGGCATTCCCATTTCTGGATGGAAAAGACCTCCTCGGGTATGCGGATACGCATGTTTTCCTTCACCTTCACCTGGCAGGCGAGCCGGTATCCCTCCTTGGCCATTTTCCTGTTTATATGCGTGGTCTCCGTGGGAAGGAGGTCACCCCCACCTTCCTCGACGCGGCACTTGCACACACCGCAGGTTCCGCCGCCGCCGCAGGCCGAGGGGAGCAGGATTCCCTGCCCCGAAAGGGTGTTCAGCAGGGTCTTGCCCGATTCAACGGTGAGTGCCTTGGCCTCGTCATTATTGACAATGATCTTTACCGCTTCCCTGTTCACCAGGGTATACTCGGCCCCCACTATCACAAAAGTGAGGAAGAGTATCACGGCAACCGATATGCCCAGCGTTGTCAGTATCATTATCATGGATGACCTCTACAGTTGTATCCCCGAAAAGATCATGAATGCCATGGCCATGAGGCCCGTGATGATCATGGTGATTCCCAATCCCCGCAGGGCATGGGGTACATTGGAATACCTGATTTTCTTCCGTATTGCCGCCATGAGAACAATGGCAAGAAACCATCCCATCCCTGATGCCGCCCCGAATACCGTTGTTTCGGCAAGACTGTATTTCCTCTCCACCATGAAAAGGGCTACACCCAGAATGGCGCAGTTAACGGTGATGAGGGGAAGAAATATACCCAGGGAACTGTACAGGGCCGGGGAGAATTTCTCAATGATCATTTCCAGCACCTGAACTATGGCGGCGATAACGGCAATAAAAAAGATATAGGTCATGAAGCTCAGGTCCACATCCTTCAGGATGGGATTGATCCACACCAGGGCTCCTTTCCGCAGAATGTATTCATTAAGAAGCCAGTTCGCCGGCGCTGTAATGGTTAGAACAAAAATAACTGCCACCCCCAGACCCACGGAGGTCGATATTTTTTTCGAGAGGGCCAGGAAGGAACACATGCCCAGGAAATAGGCCAACAGGATGTTATTGACGAAAATCGAGTTTATGGCGAGGTTAATGAGTTCCATGTCCGTTCCTGTCACTCCTCACGGTGTCCCGTTATTGATCGCTGTATCCATATGAAAAATCCCAGTATTATGAAAGCCCCCGGCGCCAGGACCATGAGGCCGTTGTTCACATAACCGGCATTATAAGCGAACTGGGGAATGACCTTAAATCCCAGGATATTCCCCGATCCCAGAAGTTCCCGGAAAAATCCCACAACAGCGATGACAAAGGCGTATCCCAGGCCGTTTCCCAAACCGTCGAGGATGGATGGCCATACCCGGTTGCCCATGGCAAAGGCCTCGAGCCTTCCCATGACAATGCAGTTGGTAATGATAAGACCCACGAATATGGACAACTGCTTGGACACCTCGTAGGCATAGGCCTTGAGTATCTGGTCCACCAGGATAACCATGACCGCAACGACTGTCATCTCTACGATGATACGGACCTTCCCGGGAATGAAGTTTCGGATCATGGAAACAACCATATTGGAAAGAGCCACGACAGTGATAACGGCCAGGCCCATGACAAGAGACGGCTTGAGCTGCGAGGTCACGGCCAGGGAAGAGCATATTCCCAGCACCTGCACGGTGATGGGATTATTTTCGTTCAAAGGCTGAATCAGGACCTTCCTGTTTTTTCCTGAAAAAAGAGGTTCCTTTTCCATGGATATCATGGGACCATTCTCCTTCGGATTGTTTTAAAATATGGTTCATAGATAAGAAGATTTTTTCTGATCAGCTTCGTTACGCCGTTCCCTGTCAGGGTGGCCCCGCTTATACCGTCCACTTTATGAACCGCTCCTGGCATTGACTCGTTCACCTTCCCCTTTACGACACTGACCGATACCAGTTCACCCTTTTCATCGAGTATCTTTTTCCCGATAAAACTTTTCTGAAACCATTCCTTTTCTATTTCCGCACCAAGACCGGGTGTCTCACCGTGCTTGTAAAAGGTTATTCCCGTGATGGTATTGAGATCGCTTTGCAGGGCAAGGTAACCGTATAAGGTTGACCACAGGCCTTTCCCCACAATGGGGATGCAGTACGAAATATATTCATTGCTGTTAGCTTCCTTTCTTCTCAAAAATATCGGAAACAGGCGCTGCTCCTCGGGCTTGTCCATTTCCGCCTCGATACTGATGCGTTCCGGAATTTGTTCCCCTTTCACGATCTCGCCCCGGGAGTTTATAACCAAACTCACGATATGGTCCCGATAGCATGCAGTTATATCGCAGCAGAGCTTTTCCGAAAGCGGTCCCCGGCGGCAATCCTCCATTCCCTGCGGCATGAGCCCCACGGCAGCAACGATGTTCCGCTTCATGTCCGCTTCCATGTTGAGCATCTGACGGTCTCTGAGAGACTGTGACGCCACGGACAGAATGAGGGCGGCAGCCACGGCGATAACGGTGATAAAACCGAAGGTGTAGGCATTACTCTGTCGCACGTCGACGCCTCCTTCTCACATTGAACCACACGACGATATTGTCGATAAGCGGCGCGAAGGCGTTCATGAACAGTATGGCCAGCATCATGCCCTCGGGATAGGCCGGGTTGAGCACCCTGACGAGAATGGCCAGCACTCCGATAAAAAATCCGTAAAATATTTTCCCAATATCCGTCGCAGCCGAACTGACAGGGTCCGTGGCCATGAACACGGCGCCGAAAGCAAAGCCGCCCATGACAAGATGATAATGGGGCGGCAGGGCCATAACACTGCCGGGTGATGGTGCAACGGCGTTAAAGACCAGAGCCATAACGGTACCTCCGGCGAAAACCGATATCATGGTGCGCCAGCTGGCAACGCCGTTCAGCAGGAGAAAAGCGGCGCCCATGAGAATGGCCATGGTGGACGTCTCCCCCACGCTTCCGGGAATGAGCCCGAGGAACATGGTCCAGAAGGTGTACCCTTTCTGCGCCAGGACATCAACAATGGGAAGCGGTCCCTGCACCGCAGCTACGGCCAGGGGTGTTGCCGCCGTATAGGTATCCACCATGTTCTGTCCGAAGGCGGTCCAGACACCGTCACCGGAAATTGATGCCGGATAGGCGAAAAAGAGAAAAGCCCTGGCTACCAGGGCCGGGTTGAATACATTCATGCCCGTGCCGCCGAAAAGTTCCTTCCCAACAACCACACCGAAGGAAACGGCAATAGCAAGCTGCCACCAGGGTATGGCGGGCGGAACGATGAGCGGCAGAAGAAATCCCGTTACCAGGAATCCCTCGTTTATTTCATGCTTACGCACAACAGCAAAGAGAATCTCCCAGAATCCGCCCACGGCATAGACGACTATGAAGAGAGGAACCACCAGGAAAGCCCCCCTGGTCATGCATTCAAAAAATCCCGGATAACGGCCCATGGAGGCGAAATGCTGGTACCCGGCGTTAAACATGCCGAAGGCCATGGCAGGGAGTCCCGCGTATATCACGGAAATCATGAGGCGCTTGATGTCATAATAGTCGCGGATATGAGCCCCTTTCTCCGTTCGTTTGGGACCGACGAAGGTTATGGTCACCACCATTTCAAAAATGGGATAGAACAGTTCCAGCTTTCCTCCCCTGGTGAAATGCGGCTCGATTTTTTTCATTAACCTGTCTATCATTACTAACCCTCGCGCTCAATCAGGTCAAGGCCGCGGCGCAGCAGTTCCTGGAAATCATTTTTCGAAGGATCAACGTACTCGCAGAGGGCAAAATCCTCCTCTATCACCTCGTAAATACCCAGCCCCTCCATTTCCTCGATATCTTCGGCAAGTATGCTTTTCAGGAGAAATACGGGATAAATATCCATGGGAAGAACCTTTTCATATATTCCCGTGACGATGAAGGCCCGCTTGCTGCCGTTGAGCGACGCCTTCTGTTCAAATCTCACCCGGGGCAGCAGCCTGCTGAGATAGTAGGACAGGAAGGTCCGTGAAAAGCTCATCTTCTGGGCTCCCAGGGTAGTCCACCCGAGAAGTTCATAATGCGCCGGTTCGGGGATTACGGTTATCATGTTATCATAAAATGAAATGAATCCGTCATAGGAAACCTTCTTCCCCGTAAAGACATCGCCGGAGATAAACCGAACATCTTCATCATAAAAATACTCCACAAAACTGCTCAGCTGGGCACCGCGGATGGTGCGGAAATACTTCCTGTTCTGGGCCGGGGAGCCTGCCACGGTCACGATCGTTTCCGGCGACAGCTTTCCCTCCATGAACAGCCGCCCGATACACATGACGGCCTGCACTGAGCAGGTCCATACGATATCATGCCTGCCCCTGATGGGTGCTATATGATGGATGTGGACGCCCACATTGCCGGCGGGATGGGGACCGGATATATGATGCAGTTCAACGCCCTCGGCTGCGGTAAAAGCTCTTGACAGGTTCCCGTGACGGGCGTCAACGGCGAGATGTACTTTTCCGTCCGTGAGGCGCGACAGTATATCAACGCCCTTCTGAAAACATTCCTCGTTGCCGTGAACAATGAGATTCCAGTCCGGTGATATGGGAGCCGTATTCATGGCGGAAATGAATATATCCCGGGGAGTGACACGCGGATCGGCTATCTTTCCGAAGGGCCGCTGAATGATGAGAGGGAAAAGGCCCGACCTGAGGAGAACGGGGATTATATCCCCGCGGTTCATGGAGGAAATGCTTTTCCGGGGAATTTTAATATTTTCCCGCTGCTGTTTCCCGTCGGTCTCGATGACGATTTCCTGTATAACGCGCCGTTCGCCCCGGACAATATCCACGACCCTGCCGCTGGCCGGAGATGTAAAGAGAATATCGTCATTATTCTTGTCCTTATAGAGAGCCGTACCCACTTTAACCCTGTCACCCGTTTCTACAAGAAGACGTGGCTTCAGACCGGTAAAATCCGTGGGTTTGCACGCCACTTTCTCAGGGAACGGGGCATTCTCAAAGGCCTTGAAGGTCTCGCCCTCAAGGCGCAGATAATATCCTTTTTTTAACTTTATCTCAGCCATTATGGTCACATGGTATATGCAATTTCATTCAGCTGTATCCCGTCATTTTTCTTTAAGTGTACATCGACCCTGATCAATCCGTCCACATGAGGAACAAACCTGGCCTGTCGGGCCTTCCCGTTCCATTCCACACGATGGCGCATTGAGATCATTGCCTTTAATAAGCTTTTTCAACACCAGCGAAAGCATGAAAAAAAGCAAAATAATGAAAACCAGTATAAAGGTGATCCATGTCATTTCGATATTGCCTGGAAAGATATTTTATTAATTAACTATATTCTAAATAATTTAAAAGTCAAATATAATATTCCCCCCTCCAGTTTATTAATTTAAAAAAGTATAGCGCATGTGCAGAGATTAATCAAATAAAATTTTTCATCGCAATTCGCGCGGATTTAAAAGCGCCATTTAACTCATTTCATACACGCTTATTAATGAGGAGAACAAAGGGGTATTCAGGATTCGTTTGAATAGACTATATTGCCGTTGCAGATTGTATATTCTACAGAACCATACATCTCCATACCGAGAAAGGGGGTATTTTTACAGTGTGAGAGGAGAAAATCTTCATCCACGAGAACCTTCTTGTCGGGATTGATGATTGTAATATCGGCAGCCATGCCTTTCTTCAGTTCGCCGCGCTGCAGATTCAGTATGCGTGACGGGTTGATTGTCACTTTTTCAAAGGCTTCTATATATGAAAAACCGTTTTCCTTCACCAGAACGGTGATGATGAGGGGAACAGCCGTTTCAAGGCCCACGATGCCAAAGGGCGCATATTCCATTTCCTGCATCTTTTCGTTCTCCGAGTGAGGCGCATGATCCGTGGCTATGACATCGATAATGCCCTCCTTGAGCCCCTTGATTATGGCCTTCCGGTCCTCCTCGCCCCTGAGAGGGGGATTCATCTTGGCCATGGCCATATGACGCGCCACGACACTGTCGGTAAGGGAAAAGTAATGGGGAGCCGTTTCGCAGGTAACATTGATTCCCGACTTCTTCGCCCATTCAATTATGGCCACGGTTCCCCCCGAAGAGATATGGCACACATGGAGCCGGCCCTTGGCCAGTCGCGTGAGCAGCAGGTCCCGTGCCACCATGATTTCTTCCGATTCCCGGGGAATCCCCTTGAGGCCCAGGAGCGTGGAATTGACACCTTCATTCATGGTACCTTTATCTGCCAGTTCCAGGTCCTCGGAATGGGCCAGGAGAGGCACATTGAACATGCGCGAATATTCCAGCGCCCTGCGCATGACGATGGAACGCACCACGGGACGGCCGTCATCACTGAAGGCCACGGCACCGGCGCTGATGAGCTCGCCCATTTCAGAAAGCTCTTCCCCCCCGGAACCCCTGGTGATGGTGGCCACGGGGAACACATTGATGGGGCCCTTCTCCGCCTCGAACTTGATAAACCGGACCAGGGCCTGGTTGTCTATGACAGGATTGGTGTTGGGCATGGTACAGACGGAGGTAAATCCGCCTTTAGCCGCGACGTGCGATCCCCCGATGATGGTTTCCACATCTTCGCGTCCCGGTTCCCTGAAGTGGACATGAATATCGATAAGTCCCGGCAGCACGAGACATCCCTTTGCATCAATGACACCGGCATCATCGCTCACATCGATCTGCGGGGCTATTTCGGCAATCATATCATCGGATATGAGAATATCGAGCTTCGCATCGGTTCGTGACGCGGGATCTATAACTCTTCCGTTTTTGATGACAATTTTCATTTTGCCTCGCTCATCTCTTCCAGGGGTGCTCCGCCTGCCAGGAGATAGAAAATAGCCATACGCACGGCCACACCATTGGTTACCTGTTCGTTCATGATCAGGTTCGGGCTTTCCGCCACGTCATTGCTCATCTCCACACCGCGATTCATGGGCCCTGGATGCATGATGATTATATCCTGTTTGCAGCGCTCCAGGCGCTTTGCATTGAGGGCGAACTGCCGGTGATATTCCCTGATGGAGGGGAAAAAGGCGCTCTGTTGTCGTTCACGCTGTATGCGCAGCATATTTATAACGTCCAGTTCGGGCAGTATCTCGTCAAGATTGTAGGATATGTCCACGCCGTAAACTTTGAAGTCGTCGGGCACCAGGGTCGGGGGACCGCAGAGGATCACGTCCGCGCCGAGCCGTTTAAAAACCTCGATATCGGAGCGGGCCACCCTTGAATGCTGTATATCTCCCACGATACCGATACGCAGTCCTTCCAGGGTGCCCCTCTTCTCCAGGATGGAATAGGCATCAAGAAGGGCCTGCGTCGGATGGGCATGGAAACCGTCACCGGCATTGATGACCGAAGCCTCAATATTTTGAGATAAAAAATGCGGCGCAAGGGCCGCTCCGTGTCTCATAACAATGTAATCCGCCTTCATGGCTTCCAGTGTATGGACAGTATCTATAAGGGATTCCCCCTTGACAACACTGGACGTGGAGACCGTCACGTTGATAAGATCGGCCGAGAGCCGTTTCGCCGCAAGATCGAAACTGAGCCTGGTCCGGGTGGACGGTTCATAAAAGAGGGTACATACCGTTTTCCCGCGCAGTACGGGCACACTCTTCACGGAACGGGTGAACACTTCCTTGAAAAATTTTGCATTTTTACAGATTAAATTAATTTCTTCCGTGGTGAGCGACTGAATGTCCAGAAGGTCTTTTCGTTTTAGCGAGTTCATATCAAAATTAATTTTTATTGAAAGATGGTAAAATTGTCAAACTAAAATTTCTCTGCATTATACTTAAATGCCATATTTTTTCCTGCGACAACGGTTATCAGGGTTTATAAAGGGCTTACAGGGTATTATAGATGAGATGTATACCTATTATGAGCAGGGCAAAGATGAATATTTCCTTCAGCCTGCTGTCGTCGATGACGGATGAGAGTATTCGCCCAAACTGCCCTCCAATGATAGCACCGACCCAGCAAAGAATCAGTATGGTGATCATTTCTGCGGTAAATGCATGTTCCGTAAAGGTCAAATGAAACACGGAGCCCATGAACGCAATGGAAAAATTCAAAAAAAGGGCCGTGCCCACGGCATAATTCATGGGGATCTTCAGTTTGCTTCTCATGACAGGTATAAGGAAATCACTGATGCCGATGGAGAGAAACCCCGAGAGTATGCCGAAAAAAAGGCCCTGAATTCTGAACCACCACGGGGCCTTTATGCTGCGATCCTCTTCAAGACTGGCGTCGTACTTTTCAGTCTGAAAAACGAAAAATATGGAAACGGCGATCGTGGTGATACCCAGCATTCCCTTCACGATGCCGGGATTGGCAACGCGTTGATTGAAAAATGCTCCCAGGAGGACTCCGGCTGCAATGGGCAAACCCATGCCTGCAAGAAGACGCCAGTAGACCGTCCTATGGCGGATGTTCCAGAAAGTGGCTGAACCCATCCCAACGACCTGGATGAGAAAAGAAAACATGATGGCCTTGGCTGGATCAAAACCCCTGACAAGTATAAAGTACGGGGCCCAGAGGAGCCCTCCTCCGATGCCTATGAGAGAGGCCACCGTAGCTATGGTCATACCCAGCGGTATGAGCATCCAGTTATCTAATATGGCATTCAAATTATTTCCTGTTCCTTTACCGGTCCGTGTTTTTCCTCTAACAGCAAGACCGTATTACTCATCGATATTGTTACGAAGACTCTCTATGGTATAGAGCACAAAGGTGTCTTTCAGCAATTCGAGCTGTTTAACATCACGTGTGAGCTTGTCAATATTCATTTTTATCGTCGACAACCTGATGGGCCGCTCCGCCAGGGCCCCCTGGAAAGTTTCCAGGTTGTCCTGCAGATCAAAAACAACGCGCTCGAGCTGAGCCACAACCTCCTGGAGGTTTATGGACAGGTCATTGATGAGATTCCCCAGTATCGCTATCTCATCTTCTGTTTTTATATCTATCCGTATACTCAGATCCCCTTCGGCCATCTTTCCGGCCTGATCGATCATATACTGCATCGGCGAGGCTATCTGCCATACAAACATGAAAAGCACGACGGCGGAAACCAGTATCAGTATGAGAATCATGACGATAAACTTGCTCGCCAGGCTGTCCAGGGCCGTGTATATGTGCTCAACGGGACGTTTCCCCTCTTTGATCAGCATCACTTCCTTCGTGACTTTGTCCCTGTATCGATCGCTTTTAATTTCCCAGAGAAATTCTCCCGCCACAAAGACATTGGCGATGGCAATCAGCAGGAAATAGAAAATCATCCTTTTCCGAAGGCTTGTTTTTTTCGGCCTGTTCATCCCGGCAAGAATCATTTTAATCTTTTTCAGCATCTTCCTTTATCCTTCCGGCCCGGCATTCCAGGGAGCACAATGGTTCCCTGCAGTATTCAACCCAACAGCCATTTTATACCCGTATATATATAGAAAACAGCAATGACAGAAAGAGCCAGGGCAAAGATCACTTTAATCAGCCTGTCGGGCAGAAAACGGGACACATAGACCCCTATCTGGGCGCCGATCAGGGTCCCGGTCCCGGTAAAAATCCAGAGATCCCACAGAATCAGCCCGGCGTGAAGATTCAGAATTGTTATTACCCAGTCGGCTGTCGCCTCCACCAGGATTGCCGTGGCATTGGCCCGTTTTGTCTTGATATTGAGACCCCTTTCAAGCACGGGCTGCGCCAGCTCGCAGATGCCGCTTCCCGTTGTGGCTGAAAAAAGCCCTCCTATGGGAGGTATCCACATGAACCCGTATATGTCTTCGATGGGGATATTCTGTTTCTGCCCGAAATACCGCCGCAGGGCATTATAAAGCTGCATGGAGGCCAGGCCCAGAATAACGAATCCCAGGACGAGCTTTATCAGGTCCGCCTGAACAATAAGCAATATATGATTCCCCAGTACCACGCCGGGAATGGTGAGCATGATCATGGTAAAACCGATGGGAAGTTCCACCATCCTGTACCAGAGATAACGCAGCGCACCGCTCGTCATGCCGATCGTTTCCGTGGCTATACCCGTGGCTACTGAATTCTGAATAGGGATTTTCAGCACCAGGTTGTAGATGGGCTGAAAGAGAACGCCTCCGGAAAAACCCGATGAATTGGCGAGTATGGCAATCACAATGGAGACGGGAAACATATACCAGTATTCAAAACTCATGTTGTTCCTCTTTTATTCACTGCCCGGACTTCGCGGTTTTTTCATAATTCTCAATGGCCTCACGGATTTCATCCTGGGAAATTTCCGATTTAATTTTATAAGTCTTGTACATATTGACGAAGGTCTCCAGCGATGAAAGATCATATGTCATCATTTCCAGGAGTACCACGATATCCTGGGCATTCTTCAGCATCCCCCTGAATTCCGAAACGCGCATCTTTTTCATTTCGATGATCTCATCGCTTTTCTCCTCGGGGATAAGGTCGCTGAGAAGATGCATGGCCGCCCCGACCTTTTCCTTATGGCGGCGGATATCCCGTTTCACCTGGTTGATCATATCCAGGAGCTTTTCATTCATCTCATTTATCAGAGTGCCTATCTGCCCGATTTCGTCATCGGATTTCACGGGAACGCGCACTGTCAGGTCCCCTTCGGCGAGCCGCTTTGTGGCCTCCACCATGCCGTCCATGGGCGAAACAATATCCTT
The DNA here is from genome assembly GCA_002839375.1 of Spirochaetae bacterium HGW-Spirochaetae-1. Lineage (NCBI taxonomy): Bacteria > Pseudomonadati > Spirochaetota > Spirochaetae bacterium HGW-Spirochaetae-1. The sequence goes on from PGXY01000005.1 coordinate 299,798, forward strand.
GGCAAACATGAAAAATGCGGCGACGATGCACCCGCTCACAACAAGGAGGAGCAATATCATCCTGTCGCGGAAATTATGTATGGGTTTAAACACGGCATCCTCGGAAAAGGCACTTCGTATCCTCTGCAGATCGGCCGACGGCACTTTCCTCTCGATACTTTTCATCAAATTATTGGTTATCTCCATCTTCATGACGGGAGAGCTCATTTCAAGTACAATCTCGGCGCTCACTGAAATGGAAACGATGGCGATGAGAAGAAAATACAGCAGGAGTTTCTTCTTCAAACGGGACATTTCATTCTTAAATTTCAGCATCACCAGTCCTCTCGAAAAATTCTCCCATGATCCCGATCATATTCATTTTACGGCCCTGCCTTCCGTGACATTCACCGTGTCCGTGAGATCGATCTGCATGTATCTGCCGCTTTTAAAGGCACCACTGTTAACCACCAGGCAGCCTCCCAATTCCGCCGTACCCCGTGCTTCATGAATATGCCCGCACAGGCAGAGCCGTATGTCGTGATCAAGAATGAAGTCCCTGAGCACCTGGCTGCCTCCGCGGAGACCAAGAAAAGTCCTGTCCCGTGTTTTTCGCGGCGGTGTATGAGAAACAAGGACCTTTATGCCGGCCGTATCAACGAAACGGTATCCCTGTTCAAGAATGTCGTGGATCTGCTCGTCGCTGTATTCACAGGGCGTATGCATGGGCGTTGAATTTGATCCCCCCAAACCGAAAAAACCCGTAGAACCGCTTTGTTTCCCCATTCCATGCACGGAATATCCCCGCTCCTGCAGAAGGTCCTGGATATCCTCTCCATCCCAGTTGCCGTGAACGGCGATTATATTCCTGTTTTCTTTTTCGATCCTTTCCAGAATTTCTTCGGCCCCCCGACGCGCGCCTGCATGCGATATATCCCCGGCCAGGACGATCATATCGGCTCCCTGCAGAACAGGTCCCATTGAATCCAGAAAAGCGTGGTTGCCGTGAATATCGCTCATGAGAATAATTTTCATTGTTAACCTTCACCGTACGGATGTTCCCCTCTACTATATCCTGCCGAATTGATATTGCAACAAAAAAATATGGGGGTATTGATGACATTTTCTTCTTGCAATCATACAGTGGGCTGTCAAATATGCAAATGTTTTATGGGCACCTCTAAAAATTTGGTTTATGCATTAATAAAATGAAAAACCTTATTTTCCAAATAATTGTGCCCGCAAGGGAACCTCCATATAATTATTTATTGAAGTTCCCTTATGTATATTTTCCACCTGAACAGGAAGAATATTCTTTTCCACAACGCGATGTAACACTGTTCACCACAGGGATAAAAACAATATGTATATAGATACACACGCACATTTTGACCTTGTACTGGAGGACCCGGGGATCGACGAGGAAACTCTGCTGAAAAATATGGAGAGCCATGGGGTCATGCACGCCGTTCAGGTTTCCATAGAACCGGCAGGGCTTCAATGGTCCCGGGAATTCGCCGAGAGAAACCGGCACAGTGGCGTTCTATTCACTGCAGGGATTCATCCATCCACAAGAGCCGATGACGACGATTGCAAAATACTGTCCGCCTTTGTAAAGGACTGCGATGTTCCGGAAACCAGGGAGCTGCTTTTCGGAATCGGCGAATGCGGACTCGATTATTACCGCATGAGGCAGCCCCGGGAGATGCAGATCCGATCCTTCGAGTTTCAGCTATCGCTGGCTGAGAAACACGGCCTCCCCGTCATTGTTCATTCCCGCGAGGCCTGGAAGGAAACCATTGATATACTGCGCAGCCACAAACCGGCTCAAGGCATAATGCACTGTTTTCCCGGCGATGTGGCCATGGCGCGCGAGGCTCTTGACCTGGGGTTTTATCTATCATTCGCCGGTAATGTCACGTATAAAAAAGCCGAGGCGCTGCACGCCTCGGCCGCCTTTGTCCCTCACGACAGGCTTCTTATTGAAACCGATGCGCCCTTCCTCACCCCGGTCCCGCTTCGCGGCCGGCAGAACAGGACGGAATACATAATCAATACTTATACGTTTATCGCGGATCTGAGAAAATGTCCTGTTGCAGAGATACAAAAGGCCGTATTTGGCAATTTCATTAGACTGCGCGGAGAAAAGGCTGCATAAAACTATGGAAAGAATAATGCGCTTATCCGGCTTGCAGAATAAAATAAATGGATAAATCAGACATATGGAACCGGGAATATTTACATCGGATTATCTGGTCATTGGAAGCGGCATAGCCGGGCTCACTTTCGCCATCAAGGCATCGCAGACCGGGACAGTGCATGTAGTCACCAAGAAAAAAGATTTTGAGTCCAGTACCAACTACGCACAGGGAGGAATTGCCTCGGTGCTGTCGCCGGAAGATTCCTTTGCCCGTCATATTGAAGACACGCTTCTTGCCGGGGCCGGCCTCTGCGATACCGAGGCTGTGGAAATACTGGTCCGTGAAGGACCCAACGCCATACGCGAGCTTCTGAGCTGGGGGACGGAATTCACCTTTGTCAGTGACACTAACGGCGAAATAGTCCTCGACCTGGGCAAGGAAGGCGGGCATTCCATCAACCGCATCGTCCATGCCGCGGACCTGACTGGAAAGGTTATAGAGCAGGCTCTGCTACAGAAAGTATCGGAGATAAAGAATATAATCCTTTTTGAAAATCATACAGCCGTGGATCTTCTCACGGAACACCAGCTGAAGTCAGATCCCGGCGATAACATTCACTGCTACGGCGCCTACATACTGGATAACGCTACGGGACAGGTAAACATTTTCAGCGCCCGTGTGACTCTCCTGGCATCGGGAGGTGTCGGCCAGATATATCCCCATACAACCAATCCCGACATCGCCACGGGTGATGGAATCGCCATGGCATACCGCGCCGGAGCCATCGTGGCCGACATGGAATTCATACAGTTTCATCCCACGTCCCTGTACACGGAAAAAAAATCCACGGACCCGGTTTTCCTCATCAGCGAGGCTGTACGGGGAGAGGGAGCTATCCTCCTCAATTCCCGCGGCGATCATATAATGGGAAAAGTGCATCCGCTGAAGGACCTTGCTCCCCGTGACATCGTGGCCAGGGCCATTGACCGCGAATTGAAACACCTGGGCGACACCCATGTCTTCCTCGATATTACGTCCAAAAGCCGCGCCTTTCTCCAGAACCGCTTCCCGCAGATATTCATGCGCTGCCTCGATGAGGGCATCGATATTTCCCGGGAGCCCATACCCGTTGTGCCTGCCGCTCATTATCTCTGCGGCGGCATCGTTTCCGACAAGCACGGAAAGACAAACATCGAGTACCTGTATGTTTCTGGCGAGTCGGCCTGCACGGGCGTTCACGGTGCCAACAGGCTTGCCAGCAACAGCCTGCTGGAAGGAGTCGTTTATTCCATCCGCGCCTTCGAGCACGCCTCTCGTTTCATACAGGAAACAAAAGAAAAAACAGCCATTCCACAGTTTCCCCCCTGGAACAAGGAAGGCACCTTTGACCTGAATGAATGGATTCTCGTTCAGCATAACATGGAAAATGTAAAAAATCTCATGTGGGATTATGTGGGAATAGTCCGCTCCGACATGAGGCTCGAGAGCGCGTACAAGAGAATACTCATGCTGGCCGAGGAAATTCACGAAGTGTATAAAAAAAGCACCCTGTCATCACGCATGCTGGAACTCAGAAACCTGGCCACCGTGGCCAAGCTCATCATAAAAAGCGCACTTACCCGCAAAGACAGCATCGGACTCCATTACAATTCAGATCATCCCGGGACCGGGCCTGACAAGGTCAATGTGGTACTCCGCTCCGATCATGAACCGACACTGATAAAACTGAGGCACTGAGCATGTTACGGGGAATTTCCATACGCAGGCTGGAGATCAGGGACCTTTCCGGTATTGCCGGGCTGCGGAATCTCGTGTGTGAAGGCGGCATGGCCGGGCAATTCCTCTGGAACGTGGAACATATCGCTTCCCTGCTGACAACGGACATGAGTCTTTCTTTCGTAGCCCTGCAGGGAAAAAAGCTCATAGGCTTTCTCATTGCCTCAGCTGAAAATAATTACGACTCTCCTTCGGTAGGCATTGCCTGCCTCGCCGTTGCCCCCGGCCTAAATGGAAGGGGAATAGAGGAAAAACTGCTGGACGGCCTGAAAAATGAGATGATACACAGGCATATTTACAGTGCCGGCGTGGAGCTGCCAGAAGATAATATTGATATGATAGCCATTTTTAATAAATATGGATATACGGCTGAAAACCGACATATCAGGATGCGCTATCAAGTGCATGAAATACGAGAGGAACGCAAGTGAAAAAAAAATCATCATCGCCCATCAACCTTGAAGAACTGGTTTCATCAACGGGGAAGGAAGTGCCGCCATCGGGCATACGCGAGTTCTTTGATATTGTGTATAAAATGCCTGACTGCATCTCACTTGGCGTGGGCGAGCCCGACTTTGACACTCCATGGCGCATATCGGACAGCGGCATTTATTCCATAAAAGACGGATATACCCATTATACGCCGAACCGCGGCCTTCCGGAACTGAGGAAACTTGTCGTGGAATATATTAAAAAAAATATCGGCACCGGTTATGATCCCGATCAGGAAACCATCATCACCATGGGCGTAAGCCAGGGCCTGGACCTGGCCCTGAGGAGCATCATAAATCCCGGCGACGAGATAATCATTTTTGAACCCTGTTATGTTTCTTACGGCGCCAATATCAGCATGCTTCATGGCGTTCCTGTTGTCGTACCCACGTATTTTCACGAGAATTTCCGTATCAGCGTGGACAGGCTTCGCGAGGCCATCACGCCCAGGACAAAGGCCATCCTGCTGAATTACCCTTCCAATCCCACGGGCGTTTCCCTGGACAAAAAAACCCTTGAGAACATCGCCGGTCTGGCCATGGAGCACAACCTCCTGGTTCTTTCCGATGAAATATACTCGGCCATTACTTTCGGTTCCCGCCATGTATCCATAACATCCCTTCCCGGCATGAAGGAGCGTACCATCTACCTGAACGGTTTTTCCAAATCCCATGCCATGACGGGCTGGCGACTGGGATTCGTATGTGCACCGGAATACATAATAAGCATAATGCTGAAAATTCACCAGTACATCGCCCTGTGCGCCTCCTCCATTGCCCAGTACGCGGCGATTGAGGCCATGGAGCACGGCGAAAAAGACGTACTGCGCATGAGAGGCGAATACATCAAGCGAAGAAATTTCATCGTCAACCGCTTCAACGAGGCGGGCCTGCCCTGTCTCATGCCCGACGGAGCCTTTTACGTATTCCCCGATATTTCCTCCACGGGTCTTACCTCGAAAGAATTCGCCCTGAAGCTGCTTAACAGTAAAAAAGTGGCGGTGGTTCCGGGAAACGCCTTCGGCAAAGCGGGAGAAAAATACATCCGCTGTTCCTACGCCACATCGATGGAAAACATCAGGACCGCGCTTCAGCGTATTGAAGAATTCGTAAAGGAACGGTCATGGGAATCATAATAGACGGGCTGAACCTCATATATAAATTTCCCGAGCTGGAATCTCTCATGTACGTGAACAGGCTCAACGATGCCCGGAAGGGCCTCATCGACATTCTCAAACAATATCACCGAATTAAACCCGTGGAGATACGGGTGGTTTTTGACGGAAAAAGGAACCAGGGCGACACGACGCTTCAGGAAAAACTGGGCCCGATAAAAGTCTATTATTCCCACGATTATACGGCCGATCATCTCATAAAGGAATTCATCAAACAGGATAAAAATCCCCGCATGACCACGGTGGTGACATCGGACAAGGAAATTATTTCATATGTTAACCGTTTTAAGGCCGTAGTCGTCAGGAGCGAGGAGTTTTCATCCCATGTAACGAAGACCATCGAGGAAGAAGGAAGACCCATTGTTCCAGAAAAGGAAGTGGACCCCGTACTGTCACAGGAGGAGATTTCCTTCTGGGAAAAAATGTTCAGGAAAAAAAATGGGTAAAAGGCTTTTATAGGGGCAGGCGGGGATTTTTACCTGCCGAGATTGTTTGCCAGAAATTCCATACCGTCGGGAAGTATCTTTTTCCAGAACCGCCAGTCATGAACACCATAGTGTACTTCCTTGTACACTACAGAGTATTTGCCTTTCTGTTTCTGGAGCTGCTTCAGTTTCATTGCCAGGAGCATGGATTGTTCCTTGGGCACTATATAATCCTTGGCACCATGGGCCAGGAAAACAGGGATATCTTCCAGGTTAACGGCAAGCTTCATGATATTGTCATCATTCTCCCAGCGATCCTTGAATTCTTTGTAATCTCCATAGACCGAAGCCGTAAGTCTGTCCCTGGTCATGGAAAGAGGGTCGTAATCACCGGAAAAACCTGCAGCGGCGCCGAATATATCGGGATGCTTCGAGGCCATGAGGAGTGCCCCCCGCGCCCCGGTACTGTTTCCCATTATGCCCGTTAGCTTTTTATTCGTGGCAAGAGCAAAAGTATTGCGCAGAAAATTGACAAGGACCTCCGACACATATTCCCCGCCGGGCATGGCGCCCCATTTCACCTTCGTTTCAGGATAAAAAGCCGACTCATACAGGGTCGCTCCCATGTTGGGACAGACAAGTATAAAATTATATTCATCGGCCAGCTTCTCAATGGCAGTATTCGTTTCCCAATCTCTCATTGCTCCCTTGTAGCCATGCAGAACGATGAGAGTCCGGAGCCTTTCCCCCTTTTTGTATGCGCGGGGAAAATAAATCTGCAGTGATCCGGTATAGTCTTTTCCGCCATACGTGTATGGAACCTTGAGGTCCCTCATCCATTTCCCCGAATGTATGTCGCCTGTGTAGGTAAACTTACCGGTTGTCCCGGAACATTCCAGCAGGAGACCCGCCATCAGTACAAATATGCCCCATTTGTTGCTCATAATACTCCACCGTAATTGATTGCCGGCTCGCGCCTCTTCAGCAAAATCCACGTTATACTATATAACCGGGTGAATTATTGCAAGGAATTTATTGTTTTTTCCACAGCTCATTATGAAGGATGACACCACTGAGGTGCGGAGCACGTGGAGATTGTATTTACAAGGAAACTTTTTTAGATGTACCCCTCTTCCTTCAGGCTCAGAAATGATGTATTAGTGAGAATCACGTGGTCCAGGAGCGGTATCCCTATTATTTTCCCTGCCTCGGCAATCCTCTCCGTCGCCGCTATATCCTCCTTCGATGGGGCCGTTACACCCGAGGGATGGTTGTGACAGATAATCACCGCTGATCCGCCCTCCCTGATGGCATCACGGAAAACCTCCCGTGGATGAACAATAGCCTCGGAAATCGTCCCTATGGATACGACCGTCTTCCGCAACACGCGGTTCTTATTATTCAGTATGAGCACCCGGAATTCCTCCTTCAGGAGCCCCGCCACTTCGGGGAGAAGCAGTTTCCACACGGCCTCGGGCGATGAAACATGAGTCATGGATGCATTCTCCAGGATAGCCCTTTTCCCCAGCTCAAAAGCGCAGTGAATCCTTATTGCCTTCCGGAGACCGATTCCGCACTCCCGAGCCAGCTCACGGATCCCTGCCCTGGAAATACCCGTAAGACCTCCCAGTGACTTGAGAACGGCCGATGAAACCTCAAAGACATCGGCTCCTGCGTTCCCGTTTCCGATGATTACGGCAAGAATATCCATGTCGGAAAGATTTTTCACATCCTCACCGGCGATACAGCGCTGCACCGGCATTACAAAATTATCATGATATTTCGCTTTTTTTATTTTTATCTGCACTATTTTAGTCTTCTCCATCATTATTTTATTGATTGTAATTTTTCCCCCTATATATAATTAACGAAGACGACACTGGTAATATGCAAAGAAAAGACCGATTTTTATAAAGGAATTATTGATGGTAAAAGCTTTCCCCTTCATTCTTTCCCTGGCTATCCTTGCCGCAACAGCAATGCCGGGACAGTTTGCATGGACTCAGACAGCGGAGACAAGGGAGGAGGCGTATCTCCTGCATAAGGCCCGCTGCGATTACAACGGAGCCCTTGATATACTGGGTGACTGGTCCGTGCAGGAAAAAAATGCCGATATTCTTGAACTGAACCTGTTCAGAATAATGGAACTGGCGAAGTATCCCGAACAGTTTGATACGGTGATGTCCATACTTGACAGGATTTCTGAAAATCCTCTTATGGGGAATACTCTTTTCCTGCAGGAGCGGCTTCTCCTGTGCAGACAGGATATTCTTCTCAGGAAGGGGAATATCCGGGAAGCACGGCGAATACGGGACAGCCTGGGATACCTGGACTTTAACCTCCTGGGCCCCTTCCCGGCGCGAAACAGTGACGAATTTGACAAAGATTATATTGATGAAAAATCATATGTTCCCTCCATGGAGATAAAGGGCAAAACGGATCTTATTTCATGGTTCGGAGCAGTGCCCGATCTTTCCGGCGCCATCAACATCGGTGAATTGTGTCCCGACTCAGGGGACAGTTATTTCTATCTCCGCCGGGAAGTGAACATCACAAAAACAGGTCTGTACGATATAGTGCTGGGAAAATCCGGTTTCTGTGATATTAAGATAGACGGCATGACCATCTATTCCAGCCGGGAAAAACATGGATTCTCCCGGGACCAGTACGTCATAACGGTTTTTCTTCGCGAGGGAAGCCACCGACTGATAATTAAAACAGGTGATTCTCGCGACGGCATAGTTGTTTCATGCCGGCTAAGAAAAAGATCCGACAACCCGCAGGAAACAGATCCCGGTGACGCATCCAGCCGGAGATGGACCTATTTCCCGGCGCTGCGTGAAGCCCTGAACAAAGACGACAAGAGATCGCTGTTCACTGCCGCCTATCTTTATTACCTGACGGGTCTGAATCCCGACGGGGTTTCAGTTACGGCTGAATATGCATCACGCATATCGGCGGGAAGCCTCTTATACCAGGCTGCTTCATACTATCGGGGCATGGCCGAATCAGTGCCCGATGAAAAAGAAAAATACCTGCGAATTGCACGGTCCGGCGACGGAGACAACCTGGAGGCCCTGAGCGAAATAACCGCCATGAAGATACGGCATCATTTTTTTTACGAAGCATGGCCCCTTATAGAAGAACTGGAACGCCATGGCAGGTCCATGTATTCCGTCATGGCGTTAAAAACGGATTTCTTTCTTGAAAAAAAATGGCACCGTGATGCCCTGAAAACGGCCGATCTGATTCAGAATACGGCATACTCATCGCAGTCTCACTTATACAGGGCACGGATTTATATGGATCAGGATAATTATCGTGATGCCGCTGCCAGCCTGGAAATATTACTATCCCTCGATCGCGGCAACCGCACCTATCAGCGCCTGCTCATAGGTGCTTACAACGGGATGTCCGATATGCTTGCAATAGTCAGGACGGCATCGGCCTGGACGGCCTTGCACCCCAATGATATGGATATGTTTATCATTCTTTCAAAGGCCGTTAAAACAACCCAGGGAGACCAGGCCGCCCTTCCCTATCTTACTGCGGCGCTGAAACGTTCTCCCTATAACAAGAACATCCTTCACCAGCTAGGCCTTGTCTATCATGCCATGAACAAAAGGAACACCGCGCTTTATTATCTCCGCCTCTCGGCCGCCCATGACCCCGACAATCACGCCCTGAAGCAGTATATCGCCCTGCTCGCCGGCGAGGAGGACCATCTCCTCCCCTACCGATGGACCGGAGACATCAATGAACTGGAAAACCGCTCTCTGCATTACGCCGACGAAAAGGCCGTGTACCTCCTCAGTGAAACCATGATCCGTGTTCAGCACGATGGTTCTTTTGAAAAGAATGAACGCCGTATCATCAAAATACTCAATGACGAGGCCATTGATTCTTTCAGGAATCAGTATATCATCTATGAACCGGAAACGGAAGCTGTCGGGCAGGTAAAATGTACGGTCACGAACGGTCCCAACAGCATTGAGATGTCGGAGCGATACGGCAAATCCCTGTCGGACCCTGAGAGCAGGCTCTATTACAACCTGGAAGCTATCATTCTGCCCGTAACCAATCTGCGCCGGGGGAGCGTTATCGACTTCAGCTATACAATCAAAAACAGGGGCGGCAGGGAATACAAAAATTATTTTGGTGAAAAAATAACCATCGGGAGTCAGTACCGGATTCTTCAGATGAATGTCACCCTCAGCCACCCCGGGGATAAAGACATTTACCTCCACACCGGATCGATTGACCGTACAAAGATACTCACCCACAGACAGGGAAGCCATATAATATTTCACACGACCCTTTCAGATATCGCGCCCTATAAAAGGGAAACGGCCATGCCTAACGAATCACAGATCCTTCCCGTTCTTTATTTCACATCACAGCCTTCCTGGAACACGCTCACGGAATTCTACCGGTCCCTCCTGAAAAATAAATCCATTGTCAGCGATGAAATGAAAAATGCTTTAAAAAAAATAATCAGGCCGGAAGACTCTCCGGTGGAAAAGACGCGTAAAATTTTTAACCATGTGACCGATGAGATACGGTATGTGGGGTTTGAACTGGGCCTTGGCGGGATACAACCGCGTTCCACGGATCAGACCTATCACTCCCGAATGGGAGACTGCAAGGACGTATCCCTGCTCCTTGCCGCCATGCTCAGGCAAGCGGGAGTCCCCGCTCATATCGCGTTGGTCCGGACCAGGGACCGGGGTACGGCAAATCTGGACGTTCCTTTTCTCGGTGAATTTAACCATGCGCTCTGCTATGTAGATATTGAGGGCGGATTCTTTCTGGATGGAACGGTCGACAACACGGGCTACCGTGAACTCCCGTCGGACGACCGGCATGTCTCAGGCCTTGTCATATTTGATACGGGATACCGTTTCATCGATACGGGGAGCAGTATCTATGAAAATACTATCGATACGGTAACCAATTCCGTTACCATAAATAGCGACGGGAGCGTCATGCTTGAACGGGAACTGGAAAAGAAGGGGGCTTCGGCTTCCTCGGCACGGCAGTCCCTTAAAAACAGGGATGAAAAACTTAAATCGCTGAATGAATACTGGAATGACCACTTTCCGGGCGCCCGTGTCTCCTCACTGGACATACAGGGGATGGACCGTGATGAACCGGTTCTCTACCGGTATAAGGTGGCAATCCCGTCCCTGATGCATATTGAAAACGATGAAATCATCTTCAGGCCCTTCCTGGTTGCCTCGTCCTATTACAGCAACTATGCAATGATAAAAACGAGGCAGCACCCCCTTGTCTTCTCCGATAAATGGGAAACGCTGGAGAACCTGACCTATGTCCTGCCGCCCGACTACTCGGTTAATTATCTGCCGGAATCCGAATCCTTCAATCACGAAAAGTTCACGGCAACCTACCGGTATTCCCTGTCAGATAAAAAAATCGTTATTCAGGCCAGGATATGCGTCAAAACCCGCAGCATCGGGCAAGAGGAGTATGAGGCATTCCGCAACTTCACCCGATTCATTGACCGAAAAGAGATGGAGCGGATAGTTCTGGAAAAAAAACCATGACTAGGCCTCATCGATAGAGCAGATAGAATTCCTTCAGATAGCTGTCCGCGATCTTCCGGTTATCGATCATGACAACATTCTCGTCATTCCGCCTGCTGGCGTTCCGCGAGAAATTATAGGAGCCGGTTATAACCCGGCAGCCGTCAATTACAATGACCTTGTGATGCATGGCATACCTGTTTCGGTCGGTTTTTACGGGCAGGCCCTCGAGTTTCATCTTGGTATACTCTGAATACTTTGAGCGTGTATCTCTCTTTTCAAACAGCCCGTAAACGGGAACACCCTCTTTAAATTTTTTAATCATGGCCTCGCCAATGCCTTCACTGGTGAAGGAAAAGGCCATGAAATGAATGCTCGCTTCTGCCTTCTCTATTCTTTTTATAATGATTCGTTCAATATCATCCTCAGGTGAGAAGTAGGCATTAATATGAGAGTCATCGATCTTTACATAGTATTTTTTCTGGAAAAAGGGGAAGGCCATAAATTCCTTGCGGTTGCCGAAAATTCCCGAATCATGCATTTCACTGAATTCCTTCAGAAAAATATCGGCAAGCTCCGATGATGCGATGCAGATGGCATTGTTGTTATTCTTCCGGGATCCGTTGTCCGTTATATTGTACGAGCCGGTCCAGACGGTATTTCCGTCAATCACGGCGAACTTGTTATGCATGAACCCCCTGCGGTTATCCGTAACGGGGTGGATGCCGTTCTTCCGCAGACGCGCCACCTCTTTCGTATCTGCGTTGTCTCTTTCTGTTACCAGGCGTACATCCACTCCCCTGCGTGCGGCATCGATCAACGCCCGGGATATCTTTTCCGAATCGATATCGTAAAAGGCTCCGCAAAAGGAACTCCGGGCCTCCGCTATCAGACGAACCAGGGCCTCCTCGGGATTGAGCCGACCTACTGCGGTTCTTCCCGGTGTGGTAAAATAAACGGACCACCAGCTCCGTGTTTCAGCGGATGAGAGGGATAAAAACAGGGAGAGGACAAAACATATGGTAAAAAAACGCTTCATCATAGCTGTATCACCGGGTTTATTATGGGCAGGTCCGTAATCAAACCTTTTTCTTTTCCTGCACCGAGCCCTTTTCCTGTAGTTCCTGCCTTTTATCCATGATGATATTCTCATACTCGGTATACAGAAGCTGTTCCTCCCGGTTCGGGTAAATCGATTTGACTTTGCTGACCAGGGTTCTGAAGGGAGCAAGTTTTTTTAGATTGACCTGTGATTCGATCATTGTCCTGATCTCCTGGTCATTTCTCTGCAGAAGGTGAAGGTAGAATTCAAAGGCATTCCGAAGCTCTATGAGCATGGCGCGGTTCCGGTTTCCCTGTGAATCATCGGGTTCCTCGATATAGGAGTCTATAAAATTGACGATATATTCCGCATCCAGGGCAGTAAGATCAAAATCCAGGAGCAGCTGATTGACCTTTGAAAGATCCATGGCCCGCAGATGTATCCTGGCAAGAAAAACCGGGTTGGTAGACATCATGTTAATATTTACATCCTTTTCTGCTTCAGGCTCTTCCTGTTCATCAGGGCCGGGTTTTTCCTTCACTATGTGGATGATGTTTTCCGCCTTGTAACGGCTCCGTATGATGATAATATCATTTTCCGTTATAGATTCATCCACTATGACATAATCAGGTTTCATCTTTATATCTATTTCGCGTATCATCGTAGCTATATCCCGTATAATCTTTATACGGACGGGAATGGCATCGATGGTGAAATTTTTTTCGATGAAAATATATTTAATGCTGCGCTCATTAAGATCGGTGTACGGCAGGATCATGGTCCCTTTACGGATTTTCAGTATGTGGTAATCCCGGGTATAATCCTCATTTATATAGAATTTTTTTCCGACGAAAAAAATGAGAGGAATTTCACACACGGGGCTGGTGCTTTCCGGATTCACATAGACGGATTTCCCCCTGTTGTCAAAGGCAATGAATTGCCATTTCTTGAACATTATCTTGATGATGTAGCCGCCCGGCGTCTTTTCCTCGATAAAATCCATGTTAGTAGTTCCTGAAAAATAGCTCTGCTGAAAACAGACTTGCTGCGTCTGATAAAACTTCATGACCAAAACGGTTTCAGCTGTTTTCTGCGGCGAAGATAGCCCTCTTTCTGTATCGTTCCAGTTCCTTTTTATATTGATTTGACAGGTCCGTTATCTCGCTGAATTGACGGATAGTAAAAAAGGCTTTGATGAGCTGTTTCAACACCACATCATCTTTGAGTAGTGTCATCTGCTTCTGGGAACCGTTGAATATTTCATCGGCGTTGGAATAAAGGGAGCGGATGATTTCTTCAGCCGTTCCCGTAAGCTTGTTGATGGGCCGCCCGGTGCGGAAATGAATGTTTTTGATTACCAGGGCGATGAGATTCAGAATTTTTCGCTTTTTATCAGCCCGCATATCCTCGTTTATTTTTTCGAATGCGCTTACTATTGTCTGATTTTTATTCTTGATTTTCGCCACGAGGTCGGTCTTCACATCGTGGGGAAGTTTGCCGAACACGGGGGGGTGATTGGAATAAAAGGCCTTGAGATATTCCTTTGACAGCATGATCAATCCGGCAAGCGAATCATTCACTGTCCCGCCTTCAATGGCGCTCCGCAGGTTTTCAATATCCACCTTAAGGAGTGAATCAGCATTTTCGAAAACGCCGGGCATGTCTAGATTTTCCAGAAAGAGCAGGAAATTTTTGCTGTCAGAGGCATCACGCTTGAAAAAATAATTGATCAGCAAATGCCTGAAAAGTTCCGTGGCGTTTCCCGCCAGATCGGACTCCTCTTCAAGATGAATAATCTGATCGATCAGGTTAAAATATGTTTCTTCTTTTAGAATGGGCATAATTGGATCACGCTTGTATTAATATATTCAACATCTTGTTTAAATCAAGAAAATAATCACCAGGCTCGCGCGTTCACGTCAACCGTAAGGTCATTGTGTTCCCCGCGGCTGAAATAGTGAAACGCAAGACCGGCAACCATGGCAGCATTATCGGTACAGAGTTTCGGTGAGGCGATGATTATTTTCTCCCTGCCCTTTTTTCCCTCGTCCAGGAGCTGCCTGAGCCTGCCATTTGCCGCCACGCCCCCGGCCACAACGATATCATTAATCCTGTATTTCCGGGCCGCAGCAAAGACCCGGCGGACCAGAACCTCCAGAGCCCTTTCCTGAAAACTATAGACTATCTCGGCCTTTTCCGCTCCCGGATTTTCCCTGATATAATTGACCACGGCGGTCTTAATCCCGCTGTAGGAAAAACGCATATCGCCGGGATCGGTGAGAATCTTAGGAAAAAGAACCTCGCGCCGTACCGCCTTTACCGCAAGCTTTTCTATGACCGGACCTCCCGGATATTCCAGTCCGAGATGCTTGGCCACCTTGTCAAAGGCCTCACCCACGGCGTCATCAACGGTTTTTCCGATAATCTCCATAGCTCCGATCCCCGTGACCCGATACAGGGCTGTGTTTCCCCCGGAAATCAGCAGTCCTATGTAGGGGAAGGTGAGTCCATTCCCTTCAAGAAAGGGAGCATAGAGATGGGCCTCCAGGTGATTCACCGCGATGAGGGGAATTTTCATGGCAAAGGCAATAGCCTTGGCCGACTGCAGGCCGATGAGCAGAGAGCCGACAAGCCCCGGCCTGCTGGTCGCCGCCACATAGGACAGATCATTAAAGGAGATACCTGCGTCATCCAGTGCGCTTTCTATGAGACCATTGATCACCTCAAGGTGCGAGCGGGAAGCGATTTCGGGCACAACGCCGAAATATTCTTTATGGAGGTCGATCTGACTGAATATATGATTGGCCAGAACCCGGCTCCCGTTTATTACAATGGCCGCCGCCGTTTCATCGCAGGAACTCTCAAGTCCCAGCCCTATGACGTCACCGTGCATATTTGTTACTGTACCTTTCCGGTTATTACTTCCATGGCCCTGACGAGCTGATTGTCGAATTCCAGGTCGTAGAGCGGTCGTTTTTTTAACTCATAAATCTTGTTCTTCAGCATGAGGTGGGCCGTTTTCTCCGACAGGACCACATCATGCTTCTTCAGAAAAAGTTCAAACTGCTTTTTCGTTTCGGCATTGTATTCCATCTTTACCGGAATAAATTTTTCCATAAGCTTGAGTTTCGTTACCTGGTTAATGCCCTTCTTGTCATCCTTGTCCAGTTCCTCGGATTTCACCTCAAAGTCAGGATTGATGCCCTTGTTGTGTATCAATTCTCCCGAGGGAGTGTAATATTTTGCGATGGTTATGGCCACGCCGATATTGTCGTCCAGGTTATATGATTTCTGGACCGATCCTTTGCCGAAGGTCTTCTCACCCACAAGCTTTCCTCTCTTATTGTCGCGCATGGCCCCGGCAAAAATTTCCGATGCTGAAGCGCTCCCCTTGTTGACAAGCACCACTATATCTTCGACTGAAACAGGATTATTTTCCGACTTGAAAATCCGTTCATTTTCACTGCCCTTTCTGCCCCGGGTGGAAACAACAACTTTCCCTTTTTCGAGGAAAAGATCGGAAATGCTCACAGCCGCGGTGAGCAGCCCTCCTGGATTGTAGCGCAAATCGATGATCAGTTTTTCAGCCTTTTTAGCTTCAAGGTTTTTAAGGGCATCGGTGACATCCTGCGACGTTTCAGATCCGAAATTTTTTATCTTAATATATCCGATGGAAGTATTTTCAATCATCGCATATTCAACGCTCTGTATTTTAATCGGGGCGCGCTCAATATCAATATCCAGAAGTTCATCAAATCCTTCCCTCTCGATGGAAAGCTGCACCTTTGTCCTGGGAAGCCCTTTTATCATCTTCACAATTTCGGAAAGCTTTTTGCCCTTGATGGGCGTGCTGTCAACTTTTTTGATAACATCACCGGCCTTGATACCAGAACGCATGGCGGGAGAATCATCAATGGGTGAAATCACCACGATTTCATTGTCCCTGACCGTTATTTCGATGCCCACACCAACAAATTTTCCCGTTGTCATTTCCTTCAGTTCTTCATATCCCTTCTCGTCAAGAAAGCGGGAAAAGGGATCACCAAGGGCGCCTATCATGCCCCGTATGGCGCCGAAAAAAAGCTCCTTGTTATCCACATCCTCTACATATTCGGTTCTCAATATCTGGTAAACCCGATGAAAGTAATCCAGATACCGATGAGCCGGTTCTTCCGCCGACGCGAGAAAAGAAACATTTATTCCAATGAACAACCCGACAAGAAATGCCAGGGTCAGGAAGTGAATATTTCGCTCTTTAATTTTTTTTAACATGATGATCTCCTGTCATTACAATGCGGAGGCAGTATACCTCAATTACACGTTTTCGGCTCCGCGGGCATTGATGTGTAAAATGAATTTTACACATCATGGACTGATGATTGTCAATGAAATAATTGTCAATCTTCCGAATACATCGGTATTTTTCTTGACTCAGAACGTCTGAGTTCAAATCATTCAAATTCTCTTATACTATCTATTTGGAGTAATGCAATGCCGCGAATCCGACTTGATGAACAATCCTGTTATGAATTTACCCATGAGATGGACGTACGGGCCTCTGATATCAACATGGGAGGACACCTGGGTCACACCGAACTTATCAATTACATTCACGAGGCCAGGGCCCTCATGTTCGAAACATTCAATGTTCATGAAAGAGACCTGGGCGACGGTTGTACCGGCATTGTTATAGGTGATCTGGCCGTCAACTACCGGTCCGAAGTTTTCTGGGGCGATAAACTTATTATCAACAGCTCCATCGGTGAAATAAGCGGAAAAAGCTTCAGGATATTTCATCGCATAACCTGCCGGGGAGCCCTGGTCGCCCTGGTGGAGACCGGCATAATCGCTTTCTCTGTTACCGAAAGAAAAGCGCTTCCCCTGCCCGCCGTCTTTCTCGAAAAACTTCACACCCTGAGTGCCTGTGTATGAGCCTTCCCTGCAGGCATATCCTGGTCATAGCCGACATCGAAGGATCCTCGGGTTGCCGTGACTACGAAGCCTCGTCCTTCAGGACCATGAGCTGGGCACGCGCCTGCCGAGACATGACCCTGGATGTGAAAGCCGTAACCGGCGCCCTCCTGGCCGCCGGAGCGGAAAGCGTCATGGTGAAAGACTTTCACCGTACGGGATACAATATATTCCCTGAATTGCTCGATGAACGGGTCCGCCTTGTATCGGGATACCGTAACGGTCCTGTGCCCGGCATCGGCGATCCCGGCAACGCCGAAGTCGTTGTGATGATCGGCATGCATGCCCCATCCGGGTCAGACGGCTTCCTGGCCCACACCATGACCTCCCGGATCGCGCGGCTTCTGGTAAATGGAAGCCTGCTTTCAGAAGCACAGGTCTTCGCCGCATCACTGTCCCCTCACGGCATCCGGCCCGTCTTTTTTTCAGGGTGCCCCGTAGCATGCCGGTATGCCCGGGAAGCCATCCCCCGGCTTGAAACTTACGAGATCGACAAATCGGCCGGTTCCGTTTCGCCGGATGTTGAATCCTGGAGAAAGGGCCTTGCCGAAGCAGCGGTCCATTCATTGCGAAACATATCGTCGGAACCCTACGTAATGAAAGGTCCCTTTGAAGTTGAGATGACCATGCGCGACGGCAGTGCAGCGGCTGAAAAACTCGCCCGCCGATGGAATTTCACCTGCAAAGACGACACCATCCATTTCAGGGCAGAAGACTTTCATTCCCTTTATTACAGTCTTATCCGCATATGCTACCTGACCCCCCTGGTGGAAAAATTACTTCCCCATGGCCTGGGGCTGTATAACCTCTATGGCTACCTGGGCCTGCGATGGGCCCGCAAACACGGTTCATTGCGATAAACATAAACTCTTTTGTCTGCGCCTTTAATAATGCAGGGTGCAACGATCCTCACCATATAGCATCGCCCTGATATTTGATTTATTCAAAGAATTGATATTGCCGATAGTGTAAGTGACGTGTTACTATACTGAATCTGTAAATTTTTTTCATCTGCCAGTTGGAGTGATAAATATGATAAACCGCATCTATGCTTATTTCCTTGCCGCCTATTCCACCGATGATTTTTCGCTCCGACAGAAAGCCGCCATGCTTTTTTCGCTCTGCGGATTCATCTTCATAGCAGCCCTGGCCATGCTTTTCGGCAATGTGCTCCTGGCCGGAAACACCGACCCGGTCCTCCTCTCCGCCATGACCGTGGGCACAACCGTCATCATGGGTACGCTCATTCTCATCAAGAAAGGTTTTTATACTATTTCAGCCCATACAGTCCTGGTACTCCTTCCCGGCATGATCTGGGCCGTTCTTTTCTTTGATTCCAATCCCGATGTAATAAACCGGATAGACACCATATCCCTGATCTTCGGCGTCATGGCCCTCATGCCCCTTATCGTCGAAAGGAAAGGGATTCTCATTCACGGCAGCATTAATATCCTGCTGTTTTATACTTTCATTGCCCTGTCTCCGGCGATCGCTTCACTCCCGGAAAACACACGGAAGGATTATATCGCCGACAACACAGTCACCTTCTTTTTTATAGCCGGTGTATCCGTTCTCATTCATATTCTCCACAACAGGGCTCTGCAGCGAAGCGACCGGCTGTGCGAGGAGCAGAAGGAAAAGACCGATGACATCCAGCGGATCGTCGGTGTGTGCCAGGAGGTCTGCTCACGCCTCACGGGCTCCGTAGGAGACATGATCTCATCGTCGCACAGCTTCACCGAATCATCCCAGACCCAGGCCTCATCCACGGAAGAAATAACGGCCAGCATGGAGGAGATTTCCGCCGTGACGGACAACATATACGAACTGGTCCTCTCACAGAACAGCGAACTCCGCCAGGCCACGGCAAAAATCGAAGAGGTCTATAAAACCGTTGTCAGGGAAACGGAGGAAGCACGGGCGATTATTGCCATCAGAGACAGGCTCAACAGGGAAGCGGAGACTACCAGAAACAATGTTGGTGATGTCATCGGGTTGCTGGACCGGACAATCAGGCAGTTCGACGAGGTCAAAGGCGTTGTATCCATCATCAATGAAATCTCGGACCAGATAAACCTGCTTTCCCTGAACGCAGCCATTGAAGCAGCGCGTGCCGGCGAAGCCGGCCAGGGATTCGCCGTTGTTGCCAGCGAAGTGGGAAAGCTGGCCGACACAACGGGAAGAAACGTCAAGGTCATCAGCGGCATGATAACGGGCAGCTCCCAGGAACTGACGAAATCATTTGACGCCCTGCAGTCCTTCGTCAAAGTCCTGGATGCCATGATCCAGTACATTATCGAACTCGGCACCTCCATCGACAGAATTGTTGCCCTGTCGCAGGAAGACAAAAATCTCAACGATGAAATCATGAAGAACACCGATTCGGTCATCAATCTTTCCGAATCGGTTAGGTCCGCCGTGGAAGAACAGAAAATCGGCATCGATGAGATTGTGAAAACCCTTTCAGTGATAAACGCCGCCACGCAGGAGATCGCGGCTCACTCCCAGAAGCTGGTGAACACCTCGGACCAGGTGGAAATGGTAAGCGGTGAGCTTAAAAAGAATATCATGATGACCCAGTAGATACAGGGCATACCCTGTATCTGCCGAAAATACTTTTCTTATTTTGACTTGAAGGAATATACGCCATCCCATGTCTTTGACGGCGGTTTCTTCATATACTCCTCGCAGCGTTTGACATAGGTAAGACTGGGTCCGTCATCCTTCACTATCCTCAGGGCTTCCTTGAAAGACATTCTGGCCCTCTTCCATTGACGGTCGCCGAAAAATTCCAGTCCTTCATAGTAATGCTTCAGCATGTCGTACATATATGGCGGCAGGTCCCCTTTTTTCCCCAGCAGCTCGTATATGAGAATCGGTTCTGTTTTACCCACAACGCGTATAATATCAAGCTTTCTGCCTTCTATGCTGTCCTTTGCCGCTTCATAGGTTGCCTGGCTCACCATGGCGTTGGTAAGATAGAACTTGTTTGCCCCTTCGAGGCGCGAGGCCAGGTTAACCGAATCGCCCATGGCCGTATAATCCATGCGGGTGCGTGATCCCATATTGCCCACGACAGCGCGCCCCGTGTTCATTCCCATACGCACCTTCAGTTCGTCCCTCCCTTCGCTCCTCCACTGCTCCTGCATTTCCCGGAGACGCTTCTTCTGCTCAATAGAGGCCATGCAGGCCCGCAGGGCATGATCTTCAAAGGGATGGGGCGCTCCGAAAAAGGCCATGACTGCGTCGCCCTCGTATTTATCTATGGTGCCTCCCCATTTGAGTATGATATCGGTCATCTCGGAAAGATATTCGTTGAGCAGGCTTACCAGCTCCGGCGGCGTCAGTTTTTCCGACAACGTGGAAAACTTCGCCACATCGGAAAAGAAAATTGTTATTTCCCGCTCTTCACCTCCCAACTCCAGCGATTCGGGATGCTCGATGATCTGGTCGATGACGCCCGGCGCGAGATACCGGGCAAAGGCATTCTTGATAAATTTCTTCTGATTCTCCTCGCGCATGAACTTCATGGATGTAATGGCCGCCGAGGGAAGTACCAGGGCCAGGTTGATGCCCACCTGATCGGACCATACGTTGAAATAGACAAAAATCAGGACCAATGCCGCGTTTATCACCACCATGGAAAGCACTATGGTGATAACCGATGTCCGGGCACTCTGCCTCTGGATGGTGAATCCCATAAGGAGGGCGAAAATAAGCATGATGATATAATTCACCCATACCGGGGATTTCCGTATGAATTTCCTCTGCAGAATCGTATTGATAGTATTATGATAGGCCCCTACCATGGCGTATTCATTCCACGTGGGAGTCTGACCTATATCGATGGTGCCCGTGGCCGTGAGACCCGTGATAGTGATGTTGTCCCTCAGTTTCTCCACCCTGAGAACGAGCTCGATGGCCTGCAGTTCATTCTGCCAGTGCGCCAGATCGCTTTTAAGCTGTTTTTCATTTTTGGGCTTTTCTTTCAGCGCTTCCTGAATTCTTTTTATTTCATCCCGTATGGGATCGGCCAGAGAGTTTTTTATTTTCAGGTTTGCTTTGCGGAGTTCTTCGGTTTTTACATACAGGGCCTTCCTTTTTACTGCATCCTTCTCTTTACTATAGAGCGCGATATTTTTTTCAATTACCCCGTTATTCCGGCTTAGTTCCAGTCCCGTTTCGGGACCGCCCTGTTCGTCAAAAAAATTGTATACCCCTTCCACAAAGGTATTGTATTCCATCAGCGCATAATAGGGTAATATGCGGAAGGATTTTTCCCGGGGGCCCGGTCCGGCCCAGTTCACATAGATCATACCCTTTTTGTTGATGGGAATTCTCATATCACCCGTTTCATGGGTTACGGGGTTGAAGGCGTTTTTCAGCATAAGATATTTCCCCGGCTCTACCACTACGTTTTTTATATCGACACCGCAGGTATTCAAGAGCATGACCATAGCCAGGTTGAAGTAGAGCCGTCCCTTGAAAAGCTGTACGAGGCGAACCTTCCGCACGGCGCCGTCAATATCCGTATCGCGGTTGACAAAACCGAAGGCGTGGGCCGTTTCAATGAGTTCCGGAATCGGATAGGAAATGCTCTGTGTTTTAAGGTCCTCCAGGGTCCGATACTTCTCAATATTCTTTGCCGGAACCGCTACTGACGACCTCTCCTGAAATATCTTCAGCGCCTTCTGAAACCGTTCCGTGGACTGGGCCCTTCTCACATTCTCCACGACGGGTTCAGGGCCCAGGTTGTAAGAGAGAATGACCTTCCCCATCTCACGAATCCCGTCGGCAAAGATCCGGTCATTGTTCATGATGGCGTTTTTCACTTCTTCAGCATCGAGCTTCTTTCCCTCGACGGCCTCGCTCTCGATCCTGTCATAATGATCGCTCAGGACCTCCAGGGGCGAACTGTTGGGGAACATTATATCAAGGGCGGCAAAGGAAACACCCGCCTCTTTCATGACACGGAGCCCCTCGCCATAGAGACGCCGGGGCCAGGGGAACTGTCCCAGGGTATCGGTACTGTTGTCATCGATATCGATAAAAGAGAGCTTGTCCCATTCATTGATGGAGGGCTTGATGGAAAAACTGAGGTCGTAGAGGTTCAAATCGAAGCGCTCATAGGCATCGGAAAAACTGACGCCAAAGACAAAAAGAAATGAAATGAGGGCGATAATGACACCGGAGATTTTATTCTCCTCGATGAAGTGACCTGCATAATCGAGATATTTTTTTATCATGACAATCCCCTGGTGGATGGTATGTGCGGTATGATTAAATGCCCCCGGAAGGAGGCAGCCCCCGGCGAATGAATTCATTTTTTATATTTACCGACAGCCGCCACCCCCATAGGGGGTTTCAGATAGAATCCGGTCATACTACCTTTAAAGTCCCCCTCTGGGGGATTTAGGGGGCCCTTTTCGGTCTTCTGTGCTCTCTCCCTAGAAACTGATATTCATCCCCGCCATGGTGAAATGATTGGGTTGTTGTGAAGAATAATATGCATTACCGGGAATAAACAGACCGTAATTGGCGAAAAAGGAAATATCGGAAAAAATCTTCCAGCGCAGCGACAGGTCGATACCATGTCCAACCAATAATTCTTCTTCAGTGGTTTCTCCACCGCTTATTACACCATCCTTCTTGTCCTTCATATACAGGGAATACTTGGCTATCAGAGTTGTCCTTTTCAGGCGAAGATTATCAAGCATCTCCGTTGGTGACAGGGAGAATCCGCCCCTGAGCACGTGCAGGTTGCCCGGCGTAGGACGAAGGCCATACCCGGCCAGGAATGTTCCAAAAGTAACAAATCCCGTATCATTGCCGAGTGCGCCGGCAGTGGGGCCTGTATAGTTATCCCGATCGCTGTCGCCGGAACCGTAGGCATACTGAACCATGACAACGGGACTGGTCGTTTCCTTGATCTGCCAGTTCAGATTGAACAGGGCTGCCATGGCGCGGATTTTCTTTTCCTGCGATAAGGCGGTATAACTCGTACCGGTTTCGTAGATGAACTCACTGTTATAACTCAAATTCCAGGGCAGAGCGCCTTCGAGGCCGCCGCCCCAGTACTGGGACTGGTACCGCGTCCTGGTTCCCGCAGCCTCATCGGCGAAATCCATCTGGGCCAGGCTGATCGCATAGATCTTCTGATTATAAAGGATATAGGACAGGGAACCGCCGACAAAGAGACGTTTCGCCCCGTCGGCCACATCCTGGGAGCTGATGTTATAGGGATTATTGTCTTTTAAAAGAAGGCCCGTATATGATGTCAGGATTTTCGCCCTGATATAGCGGGTATAGACATCCACTTCGGCTCCATCGCCGCGGCCGTTAAGGACCAGGCCGCTTCCCAGGAGAAAATACTTGCGGCCCAGGGTCACCTCGATTTTCTTGTCGAGAAACTGGGCATTGATAAAGGCCGCATCGACATCGACCAGGTGATCCGTCGTATTACCGTTATCAACGGCACTGAATGTATACTTGCCCCGTACGTACAGGTAGCTGTTATTCCAGAGATAGGAACGCATCCAGAGACGGAGCGAATTTATGGAAGATGAGTATGAGGTACCGGCCCCCTGATACTGGTTGATAAAAACCGGCGTAACCCATCCGCCGTACTGGATACCCTTGTTCAAAAAGTTATTGCCTTCCCTTACGGCAGTCATATCCTCGTCGGGCCTGAATTCGGGGAAATACGAATCCTGCCCTGCCGTGTCCTTCGCCATTACCTGGGAGGATGACAGAAGAATGCCTATAATTGCTATAAAAAAATACTTTCTCACTGCTCACCTCCGCTCCGGTCACCAACCCGTCGCATTATTTCAATAAGTTCCTCGCCGCTCACCCTGTCCCACTCGCTGCCGTCCACTATCATTATTTCAGCGGCCACACAGGCCCTGAAGGCGTAACGCTCGGTCCCGAAAAGGTCATACCACAGGGAATCATCGAGCTTCAGATAACGGGCAGCCATACGGGCCACAACCCCTTTCCTGAGCGGGGCATTCTCGTTTATATCATACCCCGTTGCTACACCGGCCTTCTTCAGCACGTTCAGGTCCTGTCGGAACCCCGCGGAATTTCTGTCGAGGGTGACGACAAAAAGCTTCACGGCATCACCGAAGGTGGCCGTCTTTTTATCCGCCAGGTCATTGATGAAGGCCAGGGAACCCATGTCCTGGGCAAGCAGAGTGCTGCCGGTACAGATTATGCACAAGAGCAACAGACGTATTTTCATAGTATTCTCCTTAGTATGTTCACAAGACAGTTGCAGCGCTCAAGACGCACCGTCGCCCCATGCTACATCAGTTAATCTTATGGGAAATCTATTCTCACATTGACTTTGGCGTTACCCAGGTTATCAACTATGGAAGTATCGCCGCCCTCGGCTGAATCGCTGCCGAAATACTGCATCCCGTCCCTTTCATCACTGGAAATATTGGGGTCATAGACCTGTGTTGTTGGGTCAGTCACGAGTGAACCGCTTTCAGAATCATTCCCTTCCTGATCATAGGAAAGGTCTCCGGAAATATTGCTGGTCTGGCCATTGTTGGGGTCCACATCGAAGTTGCCCTGGGGCGCCCGGAAGGTCGTGCCGTAAAGACTCGTTGTGGCGTCCTCGATGGTTCCCCGGACGGAACTGGTGGCCACGGGAGTGGCTATTTTAAACACGGTCTTGACACGCTCTCCCCTGGCTACCTGGGCACGAACGCTGCCCCGGCGAAGGGCTATCTTCGTGTTGTTGACGCCTTTATTCACGGAATTTTCATAGATTTTCAGCATGGAAAGGGGCCTGATGGTCAGAGTATTGTTATTGAGCTTCAGGACCACGGTGGATTTGACACCGGTGCTGACTTTTGTGCCCTCTTTCAACTCCATGTTGGCCTTCAGTGGCGACCATCTACGGCCTTCAGAAAAAGCGGCCGTGCCTTTTACCGATACTACGGTTATACGGGCAAAGGCCTCGCTGAAGCTGAAAAGGCATATAGCCGTTATAACTATTGTTAAAAACTGATATTTTTTCATACGCATCTCCTGATTAAACACTTTTGCGGTGTTCCGCGCGAAACAATTGTCTTCTTAATATACAATATCTATTATTAAAAGACAACGCGGAACCTGCCCTATGCCTGTAGTACCTTACTGAACCGGAAAATAGGTAAAATAACTCGTCATTTTTATGGACATAAAAGGGAAAAAATCTATTTCTACTTTTTGAGAATATGGTATCACCGCATACATAATTTCAAGGTTTTTTTTATTTTACCGGTTAATTTTCTATAATAAAATAAAACACATTCCCTCGGCGAGAATATGTATTCAATAATGGCATTTCCCTTCATATACCCGTATTGAATTCACATAATTTACTCTCTATTTGTATTGACTTTTGACAAAAAAAGGAAAATTTTGTATTTTAGATGCAATAATCAAAGCAGACCGGGGAGACGAATGAAAAAAACAGGATTGTTATTATGCATAAGCCTCGTTATGGGCCTTATATCAGGCTGTTCCACGAACAATGAGGCCATTATCGTCATCAATACGGGCCAGGAACCCACGGGCCGGGCAGCCGTAGTTCCGTCCAATGTCACGTCCATAACCGTGACCGTATCGGCGTCGGATATAGGCTCCCTGACGCAGACCTTTTCGGCGGGCCAGGCCGTCATTTACATGACCGCGCCCATTGGCTCCAACCGAACCATTACTGTAGCCGCCAATATAAACCCGGAAGATCCCGGGGCCCTGCTCTCCTACCGTGGAAGCACTATCGCGAACCTGTCACCCGGTGAAAACAATATTACGGTGAATATGGGCCCGGGGGATACAAAACTGATGATACCGGAACCTGATCCATACATAACCCGCCGCCTTCGGCAAATCAATGATTTCTCCAGCACAACATGGGCACAATTAACTGCCACAGATTTTACCAATTCAACAGTGGGCACTTTCTACCCATGGGATATCGATTTCGATCGGCAGGGCCGAATCTATATTGCCAATAATGTCTATTATGATTACAGCCAGGTCATCCGTATTGATAATTTTAACGCCCTTAATGATACGGTAATTGTACCTTCTGCCTTGATGGAAGCGGCAGATACAAAGGCAATCGCTATCGACCGGATAAACAACATTCTCTACCACAGCACCGGGTCCACCAGTATTTACCGCGTGGACCTTAACGGAACATTACCCAGTCTGGGTACGCTGATATCCGTAACAGCCATGCTGAGTCAGATACTTGCCATGGCCGTGGACGATGCGGGCATGCTCTACATCGCCGGCATGACGGCCGCTACACCGATTTCTCCTTTGCCGGGAAGTACCTATGTGATTATTAAAATCAATCCGGCCAATCCTGCGGTTCTCATGGCATACTACGCTACGGGTCTTGATTTCGCTCTTCTAACTGTTTCAGCCGGCACCAAGTACTTTGCTGATATAGTTATATTTGACCAGTATATCTATGTTACCAACCAGGCCGGTGTGTCAAACAATAAGATTCTTAAACTGAACAAGTCTCTGGAACTGGTGGCGTCCTATGGACAGCCCTTTGACGGAACACTTCCCGATAACGACCAGGGACAGTTCTGGGGACCTCACCATTTCGCCGCAATCCGCAGCGACGGCATCTATATATTAGACGAAAATTTTTACAGTGGCAGTTCCTACGACAGGATAGTCCGAATAGACGACATGGACGGTTCAGGCTGGCAGGTCTTTGATAGCGCTTCCATAGGGCTGACTTTTAACATGTATTACGCCTGCTGATACATGAACATCGTCTTTTACACTTCAGGACGCACCGGCACGGGACGCCTCATCCGCGGTCTGTGCGTGGCCACCGCTCTGAAACGAAAAGGCATTGACTGCACGTTTACGATCATTTCCGGATCTCCCTTCAGTCATCTGGCCGGGACAGTAGGTGTGCGCCATGTAGAGATTCCCCTGGAGGACGGGACAAGGCTCTCCCGTGAAAACTTTCACCGGTCCGCGCTCTTCTCCACGCTCTGTTCCCTGGAGCCCCATATCATCCTTGTAGACCTGAACTGGTTTGCCCTGCACCACATGATCCGGGAACTGCCGGGTAAAAAAATATTTCTCTCCCGCCAGGTGGCGGACCGCTTTTTCACTCTTGCCGCAAAGGATGAAACCCTGGCCTTCAATCCAGCGCAGTATGACCGGATCTTCGCCATCGAGCCCTTTGCAAGTGCCGTTCCCATGGAACGCCTCAACCCCTTCATTCTGCGAAATCATGATGAAATCTTCACAAGAGAAGAAGCCATGGAAAAACTGGGCCTGAATGCCGGGGATCGCCACTGCCTGATCAGCCACAACGGGGAACCGGGAGAGTTCCGTCAGCTCCAAAAAGATTTTTCATATTTGAAAGATGCGGGATATGTGCCGGCTTACAGCACGAGTTACGACGACGGAATTTTTCCCATTGTGGATTATTTTAACGCCTTTGATCTCATAGTCTGCGGCGGAGGGTATCATGCTTTCTGGGAAGCGGTGTACTTTGAAAAAGAATTCATACCAATACCCATGCCACGACTTCATGAAAACCAGCATCAGCGCATCGAATTATGCAAAGATTATCATTTCACGGAAAACGGCGCGGACGAGCTGGCCGACATCATCATGGCCCTTTAATACAAGCCCGTCCCCGTCCCCTCTCAGTGAAAAATCCGGTATGCGATATCCGACAGCCTCAGAAGCAGGTTATAGGCCGAATGATCGGTCACGGTATGACTCCCGTCTTCCACATTCTTGATATACCGGTGCATACTCTTCAATTCCTCCCGGTCAATCCAGAAGGCGCCGCAGGAGGGACAGTAATCCATGATTATATCGGAATAGTCGAGAAAGTTAATCTTTTTCATGATGACATTTCTGCAGTCCAGGCAGGTAAGGGCCGGCTGCCGGTCTTCGTGGGGGGCGTCATCAATGGAGCACGATTCCACATCGCCGCCGCTCTCTTTCAGCATCTGGTTGAGCTGGTGCTGGTGCACCCACATGCCGTTGCACGACCGGCAGATGAGAATATTCTCACCCTCTACTTTTTCATGAACCATGACATCGTTGCATCGCGGACAATCCATACGGTCCTCTCCTTGTTTAAATCCTCATGTCTCCCGCCGTACCTGTGCCGGGATTAGTCTCATTATCCGGTTAAAAAGCAAAAAGTCAAGTCAAAGAGAGAATCCGTCAGAGAATATTTTCTCCGGGTATACTCATTTTTTACTTGAATCTGTCGCGTACACCCCGTTTATAGACTGAGGAATATGTCACCGCACATAGACAGTTATTCAATTTTATATATCACAGCACACTGCCAAACAAAAGGGGTACACAATGCTTGAAGACAGAGACGCCGTTATAATCAGCGCCGTACGTACACCGCTGGGATCATTCATGGGAGGCCTTTCAGAAACAGGGGCCACGGACCTGGGCGCCATGGTCATTGAAGAGGCCATAAAAAGAGCGGGAATCGCCAGGGACAATATTCAGGAGGTAATGATGGGCCAGGTTCTTCCCCTGGGGTACGGACAGAACCCGGCGCGGCAGGCGGCCATGAAGGCCGGGATTCCCATGGACGCGGGCTGCGTAACCATGAACAAGGTCTGCGGCTCGGGCCTCATGACCATTATGATGGCCTCGGAACTGATAAAATCGGGATACACTGATATTGCCGTGGCAGGCGGCATGGAAAACATGAGCCTGGCACCTTTCTATATACCCAAGGCGCGCAAGGGAACCCGCATGGGAAACGCGGAAATCAAAGATCACATGGTCAATGACGGGCTCTGGGACGTGGTGAACGATTTCCACATGGGCATCAGCAACGACCTGATCTCGGTGAACTGGAAGGTGAGCCGCGAGGACCAGGACCGCTTCGCAGCCGAAAGCTACGCCCGCACCATGAAATCCATCGAAACGGGCCGCTTCAGGGACGAGATCATGCCCGTGCCCATGAAGGACCGCAAGGGAAACCCCTTTTATTTCGATACGGACGAATGCCCGCGGCACACCAGCTACGAGGACCTGGCAAAAATGAAACCGGCTTTCCAGAAGGAGGGCTTTGCCACGGCCGGCAACAGCTCCATCATCAGCGACGGGGCCTCGGCCGTGATCATCATGAGCTACGCAAAGGCGAAGGAAATGGGCCTGAAACCCCTGGTAAAGGTTGTGGCATCGGCCGCAGCCGGCATCGAACTCAAATATGTTCTCATGGCTCCCATCAATTCCATACCGAAAGCATGTAAAAAGGCCGGCATTGCCATAAAAGATATCGGCCTCCATGAGATAAATGAGGCATTTTCCGGCTCATCCACGGCGGTAAACCGCGTTCTGGAACTGGACCCGGCAAAGGTGAACGTGAACGGCGGCGGCGTTGCCCTGGGTCATCCCATCGGCGCTTCGGGTTCCCGGGTTCTCACCACGCTCATATACGAGATGAAACGCAGCGGAACGGCCCTGGGCCAGGCATCACTCTGTCTCGGCGGGGCCGAGGCCGTTACCATGATCGTGGAAAATGTGTGATATGATAAAGGGTCATGAACATGCACCGGCACGATAAAGACAGTCCCATCGATGCCATGGGGAAAATTCTCCAAGGTATCGCGCCCGGGGCCGAAAACCGGACCGGCGATACGTATATCAATGCCATCCGCAACGAGTTCATGACCTTCGACGGAACCATCACCGTGCCGCGAATTCCCGTGAAGGAGCTGGATATGGCCACGTCCCTGGACCTGGTGCGTGACCTGGTTCCCTTCATCCCGGAATTTCTCCGCGACCACACCGTGCTGGAAAAACGCAATCCACCGGCAGAGCAGCATCACATTCATCTTGTACGAAAACTCCGCGGCAAAGTCATGGACTTCACCCATATCTTCAAACTCGATTTCAAGTTCGGCGGCGATACCTCCACAATCATCGAACGGGGCACCTCGGACTGGTATCCCTCGTATACCACGGGCCGCATCTATTACAAATCGCGTCTCATCCCGGAGAACAGCGTACACCGCCATGAAAGCACTGCTCTCATCCGCCCCATACGCATTCGTGACGCCAACGAGGTGGAATCGGACCAGTTTTTCCACACCTTCGCCATTTTCGAGGACCTGAACGAACGGGAACTGACCAGGGAATTGCTGGGAAAAATAGACGGCGAGATCTTCCCCGTCTCCCCGGAGATCTACCCCTTCATTGTATATGACTATTTCTCGGCCTGCCTGAACATTCTCTATCCCGACGGAGCTGCATTAACCGAAGCAGTACGGATATACGAGCCCCTGTTTATCTATATTTACAGCCGGTTCCGGAACATCAGGGGTCTCATTAACATGAACTCCGTCATGGATCAATTCAGCGAAGAACTTACCACGGACGGCCAGGACCTGGCCATGACCGATGCATTCCGCGAACAACTGAAAAATTACTTCAGCCGCTTCAGCATATCGCGCGACGACGACATGATGGTTCGGGGATGGTGGAAGTTTGGTATTGCCCCCTAAATCCCCCGGAGGGGGACTTTGAGAAAAAAATTTCCCGATAAAAAAGGTTGTGGTGATATGAAAAACAAAATTTCTTCAGGCATTATTATCGCCCTCATGCTCCTGTTCACAATAGGCTGTTCCCGTGAGCTTGCTGTGAAAAGTGCCGCGCTCGGTTCCAACTTGTCTCCTGACGGAACTATCAGCGATAATAGCCTCGTGTTCACATTCAAAAAGCCCGATCCGGGAGCAGCGACGCGCGATCTCTTCAACTTCATCTACTTCGAAGGCGACACGGTCTGCTTCAGCTTTAAACTTACCCGAAAAGTCAATGAGAAGGATGTGGATATACAATTCATCGAACCGTCAACGGGGTCCGGTTTTAAAGCCGAACGCATCGATTTCATAGACGATAACGTGTCGGGATTTTCACTCCTGGGCAGCCTGCTGGAACAGTTTTACCGCGACCGCCTCACGCAGCCCCTGCCGGAGAAGGCCTTCTGCTGCGACACGATTCCTTTTTCTGTTCGGCTTGTTCTTCACGGGGAAAAGGGTGATGTCATTCATGAGAAGAAGGGGAGTTTCGAGATACGGTACCGCGACTGACTCATTCCGCAAACCGGACTCAATCCCCGTCAGTCGCGCCATCGTGAATATATTTACATAACAGCCGGTTGACGGTCACGGCTCCACATCGATAATATCCTTTAAGCTCGTTGATTTTTCCATGATGGAACCGGTAAATTCCAGTATTTTCTGATTCGCCTGGGCTATCTCCTGGGCTATCTCCGAGAGGCGGAAAACCGTTTTTATATTTTCTTCCATGGACGTGTTCTGTTCTTGCGTGGCATCGGCGATATCCCGGGACATGGTTTCCATAACGTCGGCCTGTTTCACCACTTCGTTTATGGCATCACCCTGGCCGGTGAGCACTGTCTTGGTCTCTTCAATAAGCACGTTTATATCCTCAATACTCCTGAAAATAACGGCTATAGAATCTTTCGTCTTATTGACAATGCTCATTCCCTCCTGAATGTCATGGATAATGCTTTTTATTTTAGAGGATATTTCCTTGGAATTATCTGAAGTGGCCGTGGCCAGTTTACCTATCTCGTCGGCCACCACGGCGAAACCACGTCCGTGCTCTCCGGCCCTGGCTGCCTCAATGGCGGCGTTCAGAGAAAGGAGGTTTATGCGGTCCGTTATATCATCGATCATGACCATGATGTCGTCAATAGCCTTGCCGCCACGATCGATAAGCTCCATTCGCTCGATCATCCTGGACAGGTCAGAGCCTGTTTCCTTTGCCGTGTCAGTAATCACCGCAACGCCTTCAAGCACCTTGAAACTCACCCTGGCCACGTTTTTCTGTGACCCCGTGAGCACATTGGTAAACTCCCGCGTCTTCTGCCCTTCATCTTTCTGTACCACGGTTGCGTCATGGATGCGCTCATTGGATGAGGTCAACTCCTCAAAGGCCGCGGACATCTCCTCGCTCGTGGCTGCCTGCTCCGTAGACAGCACACCGAAATTATTGCCGATCACAGCCAGTTCCCTGCTGATCTCGAATAAATCACGGGAAATACCGGTGATGGTTCCCACGGTTTTTTCAAGGAAATTCGTTCTCTCCCTGGCTACCCGCTCGTTCTTTTCCAGATCAATGTTGAATTTCTGGAGCTCCTTCTTCATCGTGTTAATCTTGTCAGCAAGTCCGAATGAAAAGATTAAAATAACCATGGATGACCCGATCTGTATGGCCCAGTTGGTGATAAACGTCGAGGGTAAAATACCAAATGACTTCAAAACATAGAGGACCGCGCCTACGACGAGAGCAGAAAAGGCGACGATACAAAAACGGGCCTCACGGGATCTTCTTAAGAAAAGAACGACCCCGATTATGGCGAGAAAAACGGCGCCGATCCCTGAACCGGCTGTCGAAAGCTTGATGCTCAGGGCATAGTTGCCGGTAAAAGATACCAGGCTGACAAGAAAAATCGGAAGCAGAATGCCGTAAATAATGAAACGATGCACTATGGGTCTTAATTTTTTTGTTTCAATATAGCGCACGATAAACAGGCCAGCGGTGACGATACAGTTGAGCATGAAAAACGGAAGGCAGTTATTGGCCCACCAGACCGATTGGGGCCACAGGTACTGGAAGGCAAAACCGTTCAGCGTTGACTGGAAAAGGATGAAGGTGATGATAAAAAGCGAATAAAAGATATAGGTGCTTTCCCTCACGGAGATGAAAAGGAAAAGATTATAAAGGGCCATAACCAGCATGAGGCCGAAATATATCCAGAATACGGGAAACTCTATATTCATACGCTTGATATAACTTCTTGCAGACCACAGGACAGGAACAAAATTCAGGGAACTGGCGGTCTGAAAACGAATATAATAGGTGTGTAAACCCTGGCCGGCGTTGAGGAGAAAAACGAAATTCCGGTCCACGATATCCCGCTCAATGAAGGGCCGGCGATCGCCGGTTTTCAGTACAGTAAAGGTTCCATCCTCAGCCGGGGCATACAGTTCGATATAGTCTATCATGGGATAATTGATCTCAAAATAGCATCCCTGGGAAGACCTCTGCCGGTTGTCCACGGTAAAGGAAAACCAATAGACCGGCGGATTAAAGCCGAAATTAAAACCGTCACCCGATGATTCCAGCCAGTCCTGTTTTTTTTCGGCCACATCCCTTATGGAAAAAGAACCCTCCCTGTCCGTAAGATACCGCATATTCCTGCCGATACGATACGACTCCAGGTCATCGGTGATTACAATGGGTTCAGCTGCAAAAAGAGGGGCCGAGACAAGAATCATCATTATGCATGCCTGTATGATATAACAGCGTCGCATATCTATTTCTCCTTAAATCCGGTCTTTCCGTTCCTGATGTTTCCCGCGTTCGAATCTATGCCATATCATTCTGTCATAATCCTGTTATGCGGACAAATTTCTAATTGAACTGACGTGTCAGTTTTACCGATGATCCGGAACTGTCAACTTCTATTCAGAATATTGAACGCGGTTCTTTCCAATGAATACCTGCTCGGTCAATTTTCCCTCCCGGAATGATCAAGAGGTGTGCTATGCACACTACCGCAAACCGATGTTCGGCAGAGCGGAGATTTTTATGGAGCAATGCTATTTTAAATCTTCTTCGAAAAAAAATCGGCATTTTCCGAAACAAAAATTTCTGCGTTGGGATTCTCTTTTATTCTCCCGATTTTTGCGGTGATATAATAGGGTGTCAATGCATGGGGCAGATCATCCCACTGGTTCATGAGATGGGTAAGGTCGGAAATATCGCCTTTACCTGTTGTTATAGGCCGTACAGTCATTTCTTTCGGTCTCTTTTGGGATCGGGGATAGTATCACACCGGAATATGATATGCGAAAGAATCGTTCCGGTCAAGAGATATTTCTCTTCATCATGTAGGCCTTTTCCCATGAAAAACACCGACAAAGCTGAAACACTTTTTTTCCTTGCCTTTCTGCCCGATTCCGGTAATCCTTTCTCCAAAAAGGACCTCGATCAGCGGTTCCCATCATTCACACACAAGGAGCACAACAATGCCTGATACCACCCTCACGGGGAAAAAAGCCCCGCGGCAGGAGGAAACCTGTCCCGATGCAAATGAGAGAAAAATCATAAGGCCCGAGTTCAGGGGATCCGCTTCTGAATACTTCAGGATATGGATAGTAAACTCCGGACTCTCCATCATCACCCTGGGGATATATTCTCCCTGGGCAAAGGTCAGGAACAGGCAGTACCTCTACGGAAATACCGTTCTTGATTCATCGGCCTTTCAGTATACGGCCAATCCCCTGAATATTCTGAAAGGAAGAATAATCGCCGCTTCCATTTTCGGCCTCTTTGCCCTGAGCAACAGGTTTTTCCCTGAATTCGCCCCGCTGCTTTTCCTCGCCGTGTGGCCCCTGGTCCCCTGGTTCGTGGTGAAGGCACTGCGCTTCAAGTCACGATACACAGTATATAGAAACATACCTTTTCAATTTGCCGGTTCGGTAAAGGAGGCCTACAAGTACTGGTTCTGGATGTATTTTCTCATGCCTCTGACCATGGGCCTTATCATACCCTATCTTGAATACCGGCAGAAAAAATACATCATTAATGAAAACAGATACGGCAAAACCCCCTTTGTTTTTTCAGGCAAATGGGAACCCTTTCTGGTCTATTACATACTGGGCGGGCTTATTTCTTTCGGCCTCATGTTTTTGGCGGGCGCTCTCATGGCCGGATCATATTTTGCGATAATGGCTCTGACCGGAACGGCCCTGCCGAATACAACGGACGACACGGCCTTTTTAATACCCCTTATGACCCTCATATACACCCTGTATATTATGGCCATTTTGTTTTTTATGTCCTACAAGAACACCTCGGTCTTTAATTATATCGCAAACAATACCTCGCTTGGATCCCTATCCTTTACCAGTTCCCTCAAGGTGAAGAAAATTTTCCTGATATATCTAGGCAATTTATTTGCCGTTCTTTTATCCCTAGGGCTCCTCTATCCCTGGGCCCTGGTGAGGCTCCTGAGATATCGCATAGACAACATCTATCTTGAAACAGACTCGGACCTTGATTCCTTCGCGGCCGCTGAGGACCAGAAAATTTCAGCAACGGGGGAAGAAATAGGGGAGGTATTTGACTTTGACCTCAGTATATAAGATTCCCGCCAATTATTTCCAGCCGGGACGGTCTGTTAAACTCGAGGCGGAAATAAGAATTGAAACAAACATGATAACCATTGTCCTGCCCGACAACAGTGTCCAGAAGTATCTCCTGGACACCGTTACGTTCAGCGACCGGGTAGGCAACACGCCCTGCACCATAAGGCTCCCTGACGGGGGCCTCGTGGAAATATTCGACAACGAGGCCCTGGACAGCCTGCTGGGGATACTGCCCGTGAAAACAAGGGGCCGGTTTGTCCACCTTGTCGAAGAAAAATGGCCTTACATGCTGGCGAGCCTTGCGGCAATCGCCGCCAGCATGTTCCTCATCTTATGGTTCGGCGTTCCACTCCTGTCAAAAACGATCGCGGAGAAAACCCCGCGTCGCGTCTCGGAGATGATGACGGATAAAATAATGGCAATCTTCGACAACAGGCTCCTGGCCCCGTCCGGTTTAACAAAAAAAACACAGGCCCGGTACACCCGTTACTTCAGAAAGATGACATCGCGGCTCGATGAAAATGATAAATTTCACTACAGGCTCCTTTTCAGAGAAGGCAACGCCATAGGGGCCAATGCCCTGGCCATGCCCGACGGGAGGATAATCATCACCGACGAGCTTGTCAGACTCATATCCAATGAACATGAATTTGCCGGGGTGATGGCCCATGAAGCGGGCCATGTTGTGCATCATCACGGTCTCAGGATGGCTTTGCAGGGCTCCATGGCCGCCATTGTGATGATATTCCTCACGGGCGACATGCTCTCCTCGTCATCAATTATCGCGGCCATGCCGGGGATACTGGTGGAAAGGGGATATTCCCGTGACTTCGAAAGGGAGGCTGACCTTTTTGCCCTGCGGTACATGAAAAATAACGGCATTCAGCCAAAACACCTGGCTTCGCTGCTGCTGAAGATTGAAAAGCAGCAGAATATGTCCGACAACTCGAGCATCCTTTCAACACATCCGCCCACTTCGGAGAGGATTCAGTTGTTGAAATAAGAGGGTTGCGGCAGGTAGCTCCCTGCCGGGGAGGGTGTCCCGAAGTTGCCTCCGGGAGGTTCTGGCCTTTATCAAAGGCCGTGGAGGATGTCCCGGTGTGGCCGGGACTGGCCGTGTTAGGGGGTGGTTGCACGACCACCCCCTAACGACCCCCGCGTGGTCGCTGGCCGCGACGGGCTGGGACTTTTTGTAACAGAATATTTTCTCAGTGAAGGCTGCGGACGCATCCTGCTTGTCCTCGCCTACAGCCTCATGCGCTCACCCGTCCATGGGTTCGCTTTCTGCTGTGTTTGTTCATGCCTGGAATTTCATTTAAACTTTAAACCTTGAACTGGATTTTGCACTGTCCTGTCAGGCTCACGCGCTGCTGTTTACTTCTTGCCGGAATCCACACCCTCAGTCGCCAGACTTCCTTCCTCTTATCCACACCGCCGTAATCCACGTCCTTCACATTCACAGCCCGGCGGGTGATCTCTTCCATGCACTCTCCGAAATAGTCCAGGAAGGAGGCAATAACGATTGCAGAGTCCTTTGACCGGCCTACCATGCGGTAGTAGGAAAGTAGTATTGAATCACGAAAAACCTGTCGCCTTATATTCAAGGCAAGTTGCAGTGATATTCAGTACAGAGTTTTGAGAGATTTTGATCGAAGGTAAATACACGGTATTTGCGGGAAAGAGCCGAGACGAGGATATTGACATCAACCCATCCGATACCTCTGCTGTTGACCTGCTCTTCACGAATAAATTGATAGACCGTCTCTTCATCCGTCACCGGAATCTTCTCAAGAACACCAAGCAGCTCTTCAGCCTTTACAGTAAGGCCGCCCAGGAGCAGTTCCCCGTACACGTAGGGATGCAGGAGGCACTGATTTTCCACAATCAGGTCCTTCAGGGGAAGGGCCTTTTTTTCACCCTTAAAAAAAGAGACCCACACATTGGTATCGATAATGATCACGAGGGTCGTCGCCTACCCGGTGCCATTATGTTTTTATCACTGCCAAAAAGATTGGCCAGTTCCCTTCTCTGATGAGATGCTATGATTTCTTTCAGACCGGTTTCGATTGCCTCGGTTTTTGTTCTCGCGCCGCAAATTTTCATGGCCTCGTCGAGAAGTTCATCATTGATATTTATGGTTGTTTTCATATGTATAATATATACATATTGATACATACGGTCAAGAATATTTTTGATTGCCCTGGCACCAGGGCGCGGTGGGGTTGTGGCCTTGATCAAAGGCCGGTGAGGGGTCCCGGCGTGGCCGGGACTGGCCCCCGGTTCAATAGTTCCTGAAAACTCTTTCCTATATATTGCAAACATATCGGCCGGATTGGAATGATCAACTGCGGGACGGTTTTTTAACCTTTACGAATCCATTTTCACCATATTTGATTTTTTGTTCATCGAAGGTCAGCAGGGTCGCATCGAGGACTCGCGCGGTTGCCACTATCATTCTATCGGCAGGATCACCATGAAAATCCCCCGGTAATACCGTACTCTCATAAGCAACTTCCGGCGACAGGGGATGAATACTGATGCCTGGAGCGGCGGTTACATTCCTGATCCAATCCAGTGTATTCTCTGATAAGGAAATACGTTCTTTTGAAACAAGCATGGCAATTTCCCACATGCAGATAGCGGGAATTATGATCGAATGATCCTTGAGTGCCTTATTAATATACGACAGAAAACCTGATTTTCTGATTCTTTCATCACCATTGACCAGCCATATTAAAACATGCGTATCCAGCACAATCATTTTTCGGCATCCCAGGTTTCAGGTATTGGTTTTGTTATATCATCATGAATCGTTACGGTATCTTTCATGTAGCCGAAAATTGTGTGCCCGGGCTTCGATGAGTATGGAATCAGTTTAGCAACGGGTTTCCCGTGTTTTGTAATAACAACTTCTTCGTGATACATGTTTACACGATCCATTATTCTTAAACATTTTGCTTTAAATTCAGCAGCTGATATCTGCATAACGATTTCACCAAGTGGTCATATTTATATAGTCATAATAACGTATAAACGTTTAAACGTCAACATATTCTATATATTTTAACCGTTTAATCCGGTGTGGCGGTGTTGACAAGGAGTCCCCTGCCGTGTAATGCACCTTCGGTGGGATTCTGGCCTTTATCAAAGGCCGGGTGAGGGTGTCCCGGTGTGGCCGGGACTGGAACACGAGGAAGGGGCAGCGCCGCCCCCTCCTCGACCTCCCCGGCGGTCGCTGGCCGCGACGGGCTTGGACTTTTTGTAGCAGAATATTTTCTCAGTTTTCCTTATCAGTAATAGTCAACCCATTCATGTCGGCCAGGAACAATTTCCACAGTTACTCCAGCCCCGTTGATTTCGAAAACCCTTTTTCAGGTTATCTTCTTGACAAATACCGGCATGCTGACTACGTTAAAGCTGAATAAAAACTAATGGAAAAATAAATGCTCTACCGCAGAAAAATACTGCTGTCCCTTCTTGAATTATTCGGAAATAATATTTCCAAACTGGAAGCCCATAAATATCTTTTTCTATTCTCAAACCTGAATAAAAATATTCTCTATGAATTTATTCCTCACAAATATGGATGCTATTCCTATACACTTGCCAGTGATATAAGAGCTCTTGAAAAACAGGCTCTCGTTGCACTGCATGATGATAAAATATATAAAACTTGTTCTCAGGAATTCCTCGAGTGTATCGATATCGAAGACGCTAAAAATCTTGGGGACGTTTTCCGGCAAGCCTCGGCGTTTGGGAATTTTGAAAACATGATGCGGCATGTCTACACAACCGCTCCTTTTTATGCCATAAACAGCATTGTTAAAGAAAAATATTTGAATAAAAATGAAATTGAATTCGTATATACAATGAGACCGGTCATTAGCACAACATCGCTGGCCACTATAGGATACGAAGGCATCAGCATTGAATCATATATCAATAAACTCATAAAAAACGATATCCGCTGTCTCGTGGATGTTCGCAGGAATCCTCACAGCATGAAATTCGGTTTTTCCGGCAGCAGGCTTAAAAGTATATGTGAAGAAACGGGAATAGCCTATGTATCCATAAGAGAGCTAGGCATAGACGCCGATAAAAGAAAAAAACTGGAAACGCAAGAAGATTATGAGAACCTGTTCCGGAATTATACACATGAAATTCTTGAGCACACGGATGCAGCACAGAAACGTGTACTGGAACTTCTGGAAAATTACGGGAGGATCGCCCTTACCTGTTTTGAAAAAGACATTAATTCATGCCACAGAAAAGTTCTGTCGGAATATCTTCAAAAAAAATATAAGCCTGTGGGACATATAGACCACCTGTAACGATATGCCGCGAGAAAAAGTATTAATAACCGTAAAAACATACCCCGTATATTCCAGAAGCTATGATGAACTGGTCTGTACCGCCGGTTTCAGGGAAGATGGAAGCTTCATCAGAATATATCCCATGCCCTTCCGAAAGCTTGAATATGACAGCAGGTTCAAAAAGTTTCAGTGGATAGAACTTGACCTGGTGAGGAACACCTCTGATTTCCGGCCTGAAAGTTATCGGCCCGGGGATATTGATAAAATTAAAACTCTGGAGTTTATCGATACCGACAAAGGAACGTGGGAAAGGCGGAAGGAACTATGCCTATCCAGAGTATATGAAGATATGACTTTGTTGATCAGTGAGGCTAAAGACAGGAACACTTGCACCTCACTGGCCGTGTTTAAACCGACAGAAATAACCGGTTTTGATATAGAGGAAGCGGGTCGGGAATGGAAAAGGGAGGAAGAGATATTGATCAGCCGTGATCAGCTGGAACTTTTTCCCGGGAAAAGAGATTTGGAAATTGTAAAAAAACTGCCTTATAACTTTTACTACAGGTTTACCGACAAAAACGGCAAAGAAAGCCGCATGATGGTGTCCGACTGGGAAGCGGGCAGTCTTTACTGGAATTGCCTGGAAAAACATAAGGACGAACAAAAAGCCTGCCTTGATGTTCAGAATAAATATATTCAGAATTTTGGGGACCGGGATATATATTTTTTTCTGGGAACAACAAAAGAATTTCATTTTACTTCAAAAAATCCCTTCATTATTATCGGGGTTTTTTATCCTAAGGCTGATGAACAGGGTAGGTTGTTTTAAAAATATTCCTCCATTGCAAATGTGGATTGCTACATGAAGCTAGACAAATTGAATTTTTAAATCTTATTAATTTTTTTAAATTCAGATAAAAGTTCTGGTCCCAAATATTTTAATATTTTTCTTTCGTCTTCATTCTGATTGGATAAATTTTCCAAAAATGAAACTGAGATTAATTCTTGAATTTCTTCTCCTCCATTTTTAAAAGTTTGCTCAATATACTCAAATATCTGTTGCACATTTTCCTGAGATGAATTCTTATAATTTGCAACACACCATTTAGCTATTTCACCTAAAAAAACATGAGGGAGAATTTCATCATAATCTTCAATATGTTCTTTTAAAATTGGTTTTAAGTATAAAAACTTATCAACAAAGTTATTTACGAATTCTTGACTTGGATATAACATTATTTGACTCCTAAAGCATTTTTTAAATCGTCTAATAGACTTTGCGCAGCTAGACGATCTTGATAAGATGCATTTGGAATTTTATTAAGCCATTTTTCTAATGCTCTGGAATACTCTTGACCTTTTGTTATATGAAATCGCCCAGATGTAGACTGTCCTGTTAATAATTCATTGCGGATAGCATCCGCCGTTGTTCCTGTCCCTATACGATTTGGATTTGCAACACCTTTATATAAATCATTAACTATATTCTGCAACTTTGGATCACTTATAGTAGGTTTAGAAAGATTTCCACCCCCCTTCACCCCTTGTTCAGCAACTCCTCCCCCTCGCCACAACTGGCTGGCATACCCGTAAATGGCAACACCGACCATCTGTGCTACATAAAGACCCGCGTATACCGCGACGAAAGTTCCGGCAAGGCTATAGGTCGTTTCGCATAAACCGGTAAGTGCGCAGCCTGCGAAAAGTCCGTATTCCCCGGCGCCCCAGGCCTCTCCTGCTCCCCGGTAATAGTCCTGACCCAGATCACCGTTAAAGCTGCTCATGTTCAGCAAAGCCATACCGGAAGCATCAAAGGATGTTCCCGCTGCGGCCTCGTAGGTGGTGGAATACGTTGCGCCGGCCGACTCGTCTAAGCCCGGATTTGAAAAACTGCCCGAGGTTTCAACGCCGGAAGAGCCG
This sequence comes from Spirochaetae bacterium HGW-Spirochaetae-1, assembly GCA_002839375.1. Taxonomy (NCBI): domain Bacteria; kingdom Pseudomonadati; phylum Spirochaetota; species Spirochaetae bacterium HGW-Spirochaetae-1. The sequence goes on from PGXY01000005.1 coordinate 341,783, forward strand.
GAGAAGTTGTTGGCGCCATAGTTGTCAAAGGAGGGGGAGGTGTAGGCCCACGTGTCATAGGTTCCTCCATAAGAAGCTCCTCCATCGCTGTAATAGGTGCCTCCTCCTGAATTTCCTCCCCCACTGTTGTCCAGACCGAAAAATAAACTTACCCACGATTCCGAGGAACTCCCGGTGCGGTCCATATTGCTTACCGGGTTTCCGTGCACATACATGTACCGGTTCCATCCCTGGGTTGTAGCGGCCCCGTCTATTATGGTGTCGGGAGTAAGGAATCGTCCCAGAGACGGATCATAGTAGCGTGAGTTATAGTAAATAAAGCAACACCTTTTTACTCTGCCTGGAACATTAAAAATGTTGACATGCATATTTAGCTGATATACATCTATTATGGACGGAATATCTGGAATAATTCATTATGGATTTAAAAAAACAGGTTGGTTACTGGCATAGAGGGTCGTTATCAGATATTGATACAGCCGGTATTCTTATTGAAAAGAATAAATATCCGGAAGGGATGTTTTTCTGTCATCTGGCTATTGAAAAAATACTGAAAGCAGTATATGTAAAAACACAATCTGAATTTGCGCCAAAAAGTCATAACCTTTTTATGCTCAGCGAAAAAGCGGGAATTGATCTGAAAGATGATATAGAATATTTTTTTGGTATACTGATGATGTATCAGACACAGGGACGTTATCCCGAACCTTCACCTGTCGTGCATTCTAAAACGCAGATATTTCAATTTCTAGACAAAACAAAAGAGGTGCGGGCATGGTTAGAGAAGATGCTGTAAGAATCGCCCGGCAATATATTGCATTGTTGTCCGATCATGGTTTAAATATTACCAGGGCCATCCTGTTCGGCAGTTTCGCCAGAGGGGATTTTAATGATGGCAGCGACATCGACCTGTTATTGGTTTCACCTGCATTTGACACGGACAAAGACAGCTATTATGGATTGCTGTGGAAGCTGACAAAAATCAGCGACTACAAAATCGAACCGGTGCCTGTTGGAGAAGAATTATTCAACAGGGACTCAGGATTTCCCATCGTTGAAATAGCAAAACATGAAGGTTATGAATTGAAGATAGCCTGAGCCCCCTCCGGGGGCGGCGACTGAAGGTTAATGCACATCACGCATTTATTCGCCGGGGGCCGGCCGGGAACCGGTTAATATTCGACTCCCCTACTCCTTCCCCTCAAACAATCCCGGAACGCTCTCCTGCAGCTCTTTCAGCATCCCGTACATCACTGCGGCATCCACGGCGTATATGTCGCCGTCGTATTCCAGGAGGGCCAGGCCCTTTGCCGAACCCTTCAGGCCGTAGTTAAAAGGTACTCGTATCTCCTTCCCGTCGGGGTTTGCCACGGACAGGCCCGTTTTGGTTTCCAGGACCGCGGCGCCCGTGACGATTTCTATGTCGATCAGGTTCTTCAGACTCATAATCGTTTCCGGTTTTCCGTCGGCAATACGACGGCGCGCCAGGCTCCAGGAACCCGAGGTGCCTGACACATAGTAAACGAACCGGTCATCCATGTACACCTTCGACGAGGCCGCTGACACATTCTTCACGATAGGGGCGTTTTTCTCAAGATCAATGACGCTGAGATTATAGGAACCGGCCGCTCCCAGGATCAGGCACAGTCGGGAACCGACGAAGAGCATCCTTCCGGCGAAATATTTTTCATAGGGCGGACTGAAGGAGTCGCCGGTCAGAGGATCATTCGTTCCCGCGACCGGATCGTGGGTAAACATTTTTTTATTCCGGAGAAAATACACCAGCCCGCCATGCACGCCTGCGGCCGTGATCTCTTCCTTCCCTTCGCCGCCGGTAATCGAGGCGGTTTCACTGCCGCCCCTGTCATAGATACGGCAGTTCAGGCCGTCGCATAAAACAAGATTATCCTCATCCATGGACCTGATACGGTCCATGTCGGCGCTTTCCAGGGTTATGGAGACCTCGCGCGGATAGAGTATTTTCAGTTTATTATCCTTCCGCAAGAAGAGAAGACCGTTCTCGCAGTATGTGCCCTTTCCGTTCAGGCGCTCCCGCGATACGGCCCGTATCAGGTTTTTTTCCATATCCGCCAGGGCGCTCTTTTCACCGGAGCGGTAGCGCTCCACGGCTTTGCTGTATTTTTCACCGGCATTGTTGCCGCAGGTAATTAAAAGGAGCACGGCAAACATGACCGCGGCGACCACGGGTCGGCGGTTCCGAATCATTCTTTTTTTCATTGATTACTTCCTCATCCTTTTGCGCATCTGAATTTTTTCGATGGCCTTGCTCACGTACTCAGCGTCGTAGAGGTCGATGAGTTTCGACGACGAAGCCGTTTTCGCCCGCAGGCTGAAGCGTCCCGTGGTGACGAAAATGCCGCTTTTGCACTTCTCCGTCGCTATGCGCTTCTGAAACTCGTTGATCTGTCCCTCAGTTATTTCCCGCGTGGTGCGGTTGAAGGCGATCATGAGGGGCGGGTCATTGATGCGTTTTATGTTGTAGGCCTTGTACTGGTACTCGTTGGACGATATGCGTTCCTTTGAAACAATGTTGTAATTGAGGCTCGATATTATTTCGACGATGAGGGGCTGCAGGTCCTCCATAGACGCCGTGAACATTCCCATGAGATGATCATCGGACAGCACGTTGCGGTACGACTCCAGCTTCATTTTGACGCTGCGGTAGCCGGGATTGTCCGTGGCTATCTTTTCCCAGTGATGCATGGCCTCCTTGATGAGGTTCTCGGCCTCGTAGCACTCGGCCAGGAGATACCGGTAGGCATAGGCCTCGTCGGTCTTCTCCTTGAGAAAGTTGAGGCCCTGCTCCAGAAACTCCACGGCCAGGTCGTACTTCTGCTGCTCGTTGTACATCTCGCCGATGAGGTGCAGGCTTTTCACCAGGAACCGCCGGTCCTTCCTGGCCTGTTCGAGCATGGCGATGGCGTTGGAGAAATCTTTTTTCATGCTGTATATGGAGCCCAGGTAAAAACGGGCCTCGTCATGGTCGCCGGGCACATCCAGGGATTTCAGAAGAAAGGGCTCGGCCTTATCGTACTCACCGGTATGAAAACACGATACGCCCAGGGGGAGATAGCAGTCCTTGCGCTGCGGCTCCAGGGCCACTACCCGGGAGAGATGCTCCGTTACTTTTTTATAATTTTTCTGCCGGAAAAGGGCATGACCGATACGGTAGTTCGCCTGGAGATCATCGGGATTGAAGGTGAGGATGATCCGGTATTCCTCGATTTCCTTCTGGTAATTTTTCGTGTCGCTGTACATCTGTGCCAGGTGATAATGAATTTCCAGTTCATTGATGAATTTATTGAAATCGGGAAGAGCCAGAATGTTGTTTAATTCCGATATGGCCAGAAGATACTGGTTCTGCCGCATGAGAAGCTTGGCGCGGATGTATATGGCCGGGACATAATCCTTCTTCTTGTCCAGGATCGTTTTCACGATGGAGCTGGCTTTGCTGAAATCACCCTCTTCTATCAGTTCCTCGGCCCTGCGGATTTTAGACGGCAGTTGAAAGGACCGGTAGAACAGTATGAAAACGGCGACGATAATGATAAAAGCAATGATAAGGATGTATTTCATCAAAATTTTAACGAGCCTGAGTTTATTTTATTCGGAACATCTCTTACAGCAACAAAAAGGTATAAACCGCATTATGTCGTTAAAAATAGGACATTGTTATCTTTCACGTCAAGAAATTATCACATATTAGAGGCTAAAAAATTGCTTGAAATATCAATAATATACCGGAACGATGCCTTTTTAAAAAAATTGTAGTACTTTCCTTAAATTTTATACATATATATTCATGTTTATATATTTATGGTTTGCCTATATCCTGGAAATTGATCCACCTTTTAAATCCGAACTATGTGTCTCCGTGGTGCCTTCTTTTAACAGACTTCACCACCCGCTCGCTGTGGCTCGCTGGAGACACTGAGATCACAGAGGGTTGTTTCAATTTATAAGATCTGGCTGCCGACAGTAAATAGTGCCATTATTGTTTTAATATATTTTCTCAATTGCTTTCTCCGTGCACTCCGTGCCTCTGTGGTGTTCTTTGTCAAAGACGCAGAACATGATTTCAATACAGACATTTTAACATGAGCGAAATGAAAGAAAAAACCATAAGTATCTATGATACCACCCTGCGTGACGGGGCCCAGACCCTGGGCATAAGCTTCTCCCTCCAGGACAAGCTGCGCATAAGCCGCGCCCTGGACAGGCTGAAGGTCGATTATATCGAGGGCGGATGGCCCGGCTCCAATCCCAAGGACGACCTGTATTTCGAGCAGGTTCGAGGGGAGAACCTGGAGCACGCTAAAATCGCGGCCTTCGGCTCCACGAAACGAAAGGATATCTCCTGCGCCAAGGACCCGCTGCTGCAGGCGCTGGTGGGATCGGGCGCCCATGTCATCACCATCGTGGCCAAGACCTGGGATTTCCATGTAACCCGGGCCCTGAATATCGAACTCGAGGAAAACCTGAAGCTAATTGGCGACACCGTGGCCTATCTCAAGGATAAAGGGCAGACCGTGTTTCTCGACGCCGAGCATTTCTTCGACGGCTTTAAAGCCAATAAGGATTATTCCCTGCAATGCCTGGCCGCGGCTGCCCGTGCCGGCGCCGACTTCCTGGTGCTCTGCGATACCAACGGCGGAACCCTCCCCCACGAGGTGACTGAAAGCGTTTCCATGGCCCTGGGCGAATCTGCCGTACCCCTGGGCGTGCATTTTCACAATGACTGCGGCGTGGCCGTGGCCAATTCCCTGGCCGCCGTGCAGGCCGGCGCCGTACAGGTCCAGGGCACCATCAACGGCTACGGGGAACGTTGTGGAAACTGTGATCTCACCACTTTCATTCCCACGGCGGCCCTGAAAATGGGATACGCCTGTTCCGCCGGAGAATCCCTGATCCACCTGACCGAAATAAGCAGGTTTGTCAGTGAGACGGCAAACCTGGCCCACAATGACCGTATGCCCTACGTGGGCAGCAACGCCTTTGCCCACAAGGGAGGCATCCATGTCTCGGCCCTGCAAAAGGACACGCGGACTTATGAACACATCGACCCGTCCCTGGTGGGAAACCGGCGGCAGGTCCTGGTATCGGAACTTTCCGGAAAAAGCAATATTTCCTTCAAGGCCCGGGAGATGGGAATCGACCTCGATAAAGACGTGAGCCTTCCGGCAGGCATACTGAAAAAGATAAAGAAACTCGAAGACCAGGGATTTCAGTTCGAGGCGGCCGAAGGGTCCTTTGAACTCATCATCCGTGAGGCAACGGGCGAATATAAGCCGTTTTTCAACCTGAAGGGATTCCGCGTCATAACGGAAATGGACCAGAAGGGAAGACTTGACTGCGAAGCGACCATCAAGGTAGAGGTCCGGGGCAGGGAAGAACACACTGCCTCCATCGGCAACGGCCCTGTGGAAGCCCTGGACAACGCCCTGCGCAAGGCCCTGGAAAAATTTTATCCCGAGATCAGGCAGATGCAGCTCACGGACTACAAGGTTCGGGTCCTCAACGAAAAGGACGGCACCGGATCGTCCGTACGGGTTCTTATTGACCAGAAGCGGGACACGGAGCACTGGGGGACCGTGGGTGTTTCCACCAACATCATCGAGGCCTCGTGGCGGGCCCTGGTGGACGGCATCGAGTTTATGCTTTTCAAGAACTCCAGTCAGAAACCACGGAAATTGGATTAATCAAGCAGCAGGAAATATAATGTCTGATAAAGCGATTGGTATTTTTGATTCGGGTATCGGGGGGCTCACGGTCTGCAAGGCCATACATGACATGCTCCCTTCGGAAAACATCATCTATTTCGGAGACACGGCGCGTTTCCCCTACGGGACCCGGTCCCGGGACACCATCATCGGCTACTCGCGGGAGATTACGCGGTACCTTCTTTCCCGTGAAGTCAAGATGATTGTCATCGCCTGCAACACCTCCTCGGCGGCGGCACTCGAGACCCTGCGGGAGGAGTTCCCTCTCCCCATCGTGGGAGTCATCGAAGCCGGGGCTCGTGCGGCCTGCGCAAGAAACAGCTCGGGGATCATAGGGGTTATTGCAACACGGGCCACGGTCAACAGCAGCTCGTATATCAAGGCCATACAGAACATTAGCAGCACAAGCAGTGTTGTACAGCAGCAGGCGACGCTCTTTGTATCACTCACCGAGGAGGGACTGACCGATCACGAGATCACGCGGCTCACCGTCAGGGAATATCTCCAGCCCATGTACGAAAACGGCGTACGGACAATAATCCTGGGCTGCACGCACTTTCCACTGCTGAAAAAGGCCATCAATGACGTATATCCAGGCCTCGATCTCGTGGATACGGGCATTGAAATAGCGCAGGAAGTAAAAAAGATCCTGGGTGAAAAAAAACTTGCACGGACCGCATCCACCGGTACCATGGGTGAAATTGAGCTCTATGCATCGGATATAACAGAAACCATGCAGCATCTGAAAGATATATTTTTCGGCAATAACGGTACGGAAATAAAAAAACTGGTCATAAAAGGATAGATCCATGAAAAAGACAATGAGACCCGGATATCTCGCCATCTTACTTGCCCTCCTGTCCCTGGCAGCGGGTGCCTGGGAACCCTATGATAATGTGATCGCCGTGGTAAACAGCAAACCTATCGTGGCCAGCGAGGTGGAAGGCCATTTCAATATTATAAAGGGGCAAAAAAAAATCACCGCCAAAAACAGGACCTTCGAACTGAGCCGCGTCCTGGACAAGTTCATTGAAGACGCCCTGGTGGAAGAAAGCGCCTACGAGGTGTCGATCATTATCAGCGACAAGAGAGTCGTGGAGCACCTGGAGAAAATGATGAGACCTCTGATGGCCAGGAATGTTAAAAGCGCCGAGGAACTTGACAAGCTTGTATCCACCCTGAACGGCCAGATTATCGCCATCATTGAAGCGGAACGTGAACTGAAAAAATACCCCAAGATAGACGAACGCCTGGCTAAATTTATCGCCTATATTGAAAACTCCCAGAAAATGCCCTTTCCTGACTTTTTCGAGGAGCTCCGGAAACAGATGAGAAGGGAACAGATCATGTCCATCGCCATCGGCGCTTCTCCGCCTACCACTGAGGAAGCAAAAAAGTGGTACAAAGAAAACAAGGGAAAGCTGGGCTTCGAGGTCAAAATAAAGCATATCCTTATCCGTCCCCGGGGAAATTCCATCACAGCGGAAAAAGAGGCCAATGATAAATTGAGCGCCATACGCAATAAAATTCTCAAGGGCGAATCCTTTGAAAAGATGGCCATTGCGAATTCCGAAGATCCGGGTTCAGCTTCCAAGGGCGGCGACCTGGACTGGGTTATGCTGGCCGAACTGGACCCCTATTTCGCCAACAATGTATTCCAGATGAGCAGAATCGGGCAGGTATCACCGGTGTTTAAATCGGCCTTTGGCTACCACATCGTTAAATACTTCGGCCGCAGAGCCGTTACCTATGAAAAAGTCGAGCCCATGATAATGAACAGAATCTACGGCGAAAAAATGCTCGAGCAATTTAAAAAATGGGTCGTTCGCAGAAAGAAAGAATCCGAGATTATAATATATATGGACAACTACATCAAGGGATAACCGACCCGAAAGTGAAAACCGATATTTTATTCTTCGTAGACAATGGTATGTCAGACAATGATCTGACCTTCGATGATATTTTCGTACCCCTCGATCTTGCCGGGCGGCTGGAATCGGCCCGGATCATTGATTCATGCTGGTTTTCCATACCCGGAACCTACAGCGGCAGGCTCACGGACCACGATAAAGCACTGACAAGAAAAGATATCGACGACGTGGATTTCTGGAAGGAAATCTTTGCCAAAACCGGCGCCGATCATGTTGTGCGGATCGCGGCCGACAGCCCCTTCATGGACCCGTCCATTGTGGCGGAGATGCTGGACCTGCACCGCAAATATCTGGCTGAGTTCACCTATTCAGATAATCTCCCTGCAGGGCTCACCTGTGAGATTGTCTCCCGTTCCCTCATAGAGGCCATTCCCGACATGGAGAAAAAGACCCTGCCCCTCTCGCAGGTCGTGCGTTCCAATATAAACCAGTTCGATGTAGAACTGTATTACCGCGATCCCGACATCCGCGACAAGCGTCTCGCGTTCCGCTGCGGCGATGCCCGCGAAAAAGCCGTCATGCAGAATATAAAAAACAGTGCTGGCCGTATTCCTCCCTATGAAGATCTGAGAAAAATAATCGATAAAACACCCTCGGTCCTTTTCACCGGCCCCAGCTATCTTGAACTGGAGCTGTCGGGACGCTGCGACCTGAAATGCCTTTTCTGCTATCGACAGACTCTGCAGGAACCACGCGGCGACATGACTGTGGATCTCTTCAGAAAAATCCTGGCGGACATGAAGGAGTTCCACCTTCCCTATACCCTGTGCCTGGGAGGCTCCGGCGAGCCCCTCATGCATGAAAAAGCCGTCGATATGCTCGGCGAAGCCCTGCGTGAACCGCTGATAAAACAGGTCATCGTGGAAACCAATGGATTATACATGGACGGAACATACCGCGGTCTGGCGGCAAACGACGAACATAAAAAACTCCTCACCATCGTAAACATCAACGGCCATGACGGGGAAACGTACGCGGGTCTGCACGGCGAAAAGACCTTTGAACGCGTCAGGGAAAATATCGAAGCCCTGCGGAAAGAGATGAAGGACGATGATAAACGCCTCTATGTCCAGATAATGAAAATCAATGAAACCGAGGCTTTCCTGGACAGCTACTATGATTACTGGGAGAAGGGAAATATCCCCATCATACTGCAGAAGCAAAACACCTGGCTGGGACGAATCATGGACCGACGCTATTCCGACCTGACGCCCCTGGAGAGAACCCCGTGCTGGCACCTTCAGCGTGATCTTTTCATTCTTTCCGACGGGACTGTTTCCTTCTGCAAACAGGATGTGGATGGAAGCAGCGCGAGGGGAAACGCCTCGGGTGAATCCCTGAAGGAACTCTGGGCACGGGCCCGCGATTCCTTCGAAAACGATTATTCGGGCACCTATCCGGCCCGGCCCGACTGTGCCTCCTGTGATGAATGGTATACGTTTAATTTTTAAATTCATTTTATACAACGTCGCCGGAGTCACCGATGAATAAACCTTCAGTCATCGCCCTCGTACAGGCCCGCATGGGGTCAACGCGCCTTAAAAGTAAGGCCCTGGCCGACCTGGCCGGAAAACCTCTGCTGTACCACGTTCTGGAACGCACGGCCTTGATAAAGGGCGTGCATACCGTGGTGCTGGCCACTTCCGACTCCAATGAAAACAGGCAGCTCATGGAACTGGCCCGCTCCATGGGGCTGGAGGCCTTTGCCGGGCCCGAGGACAATGTGCAGGAGCGGTTCTACCTGGCCTCGGAGCAGTTCCCCTGCGACTACATCGTTCGCGTTACCGGGGACAACCCCTTCACCGACGTGCACTATGCCGGCGAAACCGTTGCCCTGGCCCTGGAGACATCGGCAGACCTCTGCTCCTTCACGAACCTGCCCCTGGGCGTGGGCGTGGAAATCATCAGTAAAAGCGCCCTGGACCGCTGCCGCAGGGAATCATCGCTCCCTTATCATTATGAACACGTGACACCCTATATCAAGGAGCACCCGGAACTCTTCACCATCGTGCGGCGTGAAGCCCGCTACGAAAACCCCTGTGGTGAGGTCCGACTTACGGTTGACACGGAAGAAGACCTGCAGGTGGCCCGCCTGCTGTACAGGGCACTGTACCAGGGAAAGCCCTTTCCCCTTTCATCAGTGCTGGAACACCTGAAAAACAACCCCGAACTCATCGGGATAAACAGCCATGTAGAACAGAAACCCATGACGAGCAGCGGCTGATACCATGAAAAACATTGCTATTATAACTGACTGGAATCCCGGCCTGGGAAGCGGTCATATTCAGAGGATGGCCGCCCTGGCGGATTTCCTGAACAAAAACGATATCTGCCGTGCCCGCATCATCACGGCCCGGGCACTGCCCTTTACGGATACTTCATTTTTCCCCTGGATCGCGGAAAAAATTCCGGGAAACACAGACCTCATCATTCGCGATATGCGCGACAGCACCGGCAAAGAAATCGAGGCTCTCCAGGCCAGTGCGCCCGTTCTGGTCATCGATGATAACGGCGCTGGAAGACAGCAGGCCGACTTTGCCATTGATCTCCTGCCCAACCCGGATATTCAGCCCGGTAGCTCGGCCTATCATCCTGAATCGTTCATATACGGTCACTCCTTCAGCAGTTCCATTGCCGCCTTGGGTAACAGGGTTTTTCAGAAGGATATTGACCTGGCCATCTATCCCGGAGCGGGTGCTCCGCCAGAACACCTCGAATACCTGATTCGGCTTGTTCCGGAAGGCGCAACAGCCGTTATCCTGGGGGGCGATAAACATATCCTGGTAACAGGGGGGTCCGTCACCGGAGAAGTGCGCAAATCCTACGGCGAGATCATTCTATCCTCACGGGCCATCCTTTCACATTTCGGCATCACCCTCTATGAGGGATTCATAGCCTCGGCGCGCCTCCTGGCGCTGAACCCGTCGGACTATCATGCGCACCTGACAGACCTTGCCACAGACCTGGCAGTCATAAATTTGGGAGTCCGCGACAGTGCCGATCCCGTGATGATCAGTAACATCATTGCTCAGGCTGTGAAAAATCCTCCCGCTTCTTCCATTTCAGCCCGCGAGGTGCTTAACAAAATCAATATGGGCCTGGAAAATTTTACGAAACTGATCTTTCAATTAGATAAATAGAACTTAATGAAAGAATATTAAAAGCAACCACAGAGGCACGGAGAGTTAGGTTGGACGATAGAGCCTGCTCAGGATATTTTTAATAGCATTGAATATGGCGTATATTATCATGAGTTTGCAGGTTTAGAGGACAAAAAGAATGTGTTTATCTATGGCTTTCCGTCTTTAAAAACCCCTGTGTCCCCATGCCCCTGTGGTTACATTATTCTTCTACAGTGAATTCCTAGCACAAATATGAATGGATACAAAATGTATGAATTTTTATGTTTGACTGCGGGAAGACGATCTGGGATTATTTTTCAATGATACTACGTCAGGAACTTATATGCGCTTAAAAAACATTCCCCGGAAAATAATTTTCTCCCTCATGCTTATTACAGCACCCTGCACTCTTCCCTATGTACATGGTTCCGATGGAACAGGATTTAATACGATAGGGTTCCAGTATTATGAAAAAGGCAACCTGGAGGAGGCAGAAAAATACTTTCTCATGGCCATAGCCTGCGATCCCACGATAAAACAGTATTACAACAATCTTGCCGTGGTATACATGAACCAGGGCCGATACGAAAAGGCCATCCCCTGCCTGGAAATATGCATCGCCATGGATCCCTGTTACGTAAAAGCTCTTTCAAACCTGGCCGTGTGTTCGGCGTATACTCTCGATTTCAGCGGTGCTTACCGGTTTTACCGCAGGGCCATGCAGGCTGATTCAGCATATACGGCAAAAAAATTTGAAATGGGCAGGGTCAAAAGCAGGATGGCCGATCTGCAGAACCGGTATCCCCGTAACAGGAACATCCGGATCATCATGCACCACCTCAACGATGCCGACGTAAAAAAATAAACAGTGCAGCTATCGGGTCCTTTTAATGGTTTTTTTACGCTGAACCTTTTTCTTTGTATCCGCCTTTTTTATATCCTTTTCATGCACACCGGTGCTAAAATTTTTCATCAGGCTCAGCATGATTTTCCACTCACGACGGGCATCTTCGGGCTTTGATCCGTCCTTGAGCTCCATGACGGGAAGGATAAAACTGAGATTTCCCGAAACATACTCCTTTACCATGAACTTCACGGCAAATATAACATCGGAGGCGATTAGCCGGTCTTCCCTGCTCAGGGAAGTTTTACTGCCGGGAGTCACAAGGGATTCTTCCTCATAGGTCCGCTCAGGCAGAAAGATAATGTTATATTTTACCTGGCCGATGAGATATGGTAAAAATGAATATTCCATGCCCAGCATCCCGCATCCCGCAAAATACCAGCGGTAATACTCACGTATGGCGGCATTTTTTTCTATGGTTATGTTTGTATAAAACTGTGTCCCCAGGTTCATGAAAAAGCGGAAGGGCAGGCTTGTCACCGTGGGGGGCAGCCGGTACGACAATGACTCCAGGATACCCGTTGTCACATTGCCGTAGCCCAGGGGCACATTCTCCAGGCGATCCGCCGCTGCCAGGTCTCCCGTGGGGATAGTCACATTGACCGCTGTTGTGCTGTCGATCCGTTCAAAGAGATCCTTTATAAAAAACCTCACGGCCAGTTTGGTGTCGCCATAACCGCCTTTCGAGTAAGTATCGGATTTATCAGGAGCCACGGTACGGTATATATAGGGAAGAGAGACATTAATTTCCATCATGGACAGGGGAGACCAGGCAACACTCAGAAACCCGACCATGTAATAGCCGGAATAGAGATAGGCCACATTCAGGCTGAGAGTATTCACCGGTGTTATGCCCGAAGCATCGTCCATGACGGTGTTCTCCAGCATGACCGTATCGCTGTTGTATACCATGGTGTCAGGCCCGCCGTAGTACGACAGAGGATCGTTGAAGATGTCAGCATACCCCTTCAGCGGAATGAATGCGAATACCGCGGTCATGCAAAAAAACACTGTATATCTTTGCAGAAAATAAAATTTTCTCATGAGGATTTTCCCTGTTTCCTTTCCAAAATCCCCACATTTGTCCATAGTGCTATTATAATGTCAATACAAAATAGCGTGAAAAGAAAGGTATACTTGTCGATATGCACGATGGCTGTGTCAGATGAGTGCCCTGATCTGCAACAAGGGCTACCATCGCATACAGACGGCCGCGTCAACCCCGTCCATTACCGGTAGGCCCATATCTCTGCCGACAGGGCGCAGCCGGGGAGTTATGGCAAAAGAAAAGTCGTACGAGAGTTTTTTCTCAGGTCGTGCATATTTCATATTATAGCTGTTCACATGCACCGCCGAATAGATGATATCCATGAGCGTCAGGCCGCCCCATACAGCAAATGCAATTATCGTTACTTTAATCGTTTTATCAAATTGTTTCTCGTCCTCTTTTTGTTCAGCTGTCTCATCAAAAAACTTATGAGTATTCGCTTCATCGAGGTAGTACAAGGCCGCGAATGAGGATCCGAGTCCCGTGGCGAATGTGACGGTTTTACTGATACTCATGAAAATACCCATACCGGGAAATCGGTCGATATCAAAATCATAGGGATAAAAACTGCCGCTCCAACAGGGGACAATCGAGATTGCGGCAGCCACGGCCGGATTTCTGTAATAGGGAGACTGTGTGTCAACCTCGATCACTTCTTGGCGCTGGATCTTCCCTGCAACCGGTTTTCCTTTCCTATAGTTTGTCCCGCTGCCGCAGAGGGATATCTTCTGCGCGAGCCTTTCCGATGCGAGGTTTAGACCTTCTACCGAAGTGGAGGATTCCTTCTCACCACAATCAATCCTTCCGCTCTGCACATCAACGAGTCGCACGGTTATAATGATCTGTCCTCCCAGCCTCATGACGGTGCCGATGAGGATCTTGTTGGCCGACAAAAGCTTTCCCATCTCGACAGCGCAAGACTGGTCAGTGCAGCCTGACTGTTGAAAGCCATGTTCTTTTAAAATCAGATTAATGCGGTCGCGTTCGATGACCGTGAAGGACCTCGCATTGGCAAGCTCAGTCCTGACAAGCTCAGCGGCTATTATGCCTGTAGACTTCTGGAGGCCCTGTACATCGAAATCCATTACAGCTATTTGATTATCCACAGCTTCTGCCGAAAAAGCGGCAACTGAAGCAAATAAGACCATACAAAAGCCCAGTATGAAGGAAAAAGTTCTTCTTTTCATGGGAGTCTCTCTTTTTTGATACACAGTAAATCCCGGAAACAGAAAGAATCCCATTAGTTATCAATTAGTTTATGAAAACAGGGTGAATGAAACCGGAAAGCTGATATCTTTATAGAAAATTTATAGCATCGAAGGTGTCAATATAGAGCCTCATGATTATTTCTGCAAGTTATTTTTATAATCCAGAAAATTCCACCATTTAAAACCGGAACGGAAAACGCGGAGTGTCGTGTATATGTTGCAGTTTAACATTGAAGCAGGGTTCGATATGCTTTATTGTATTGACACTGTTCCTTCATCAGTTTATTTATATGTTAGTGTTTTAACCGATCACTGAGAAAAGGAACCCCCATGAAAAAAACAAATCCCCTATCAATCCTGATGGTATTTCTTATTACCGGCACAATCTTCACGTATTATCTCAACAGCAATGCTGACAGCGGTTCGAAAAATCCTGTGGTAACTACACCCACGGCCACGGTGAGTATCACCGGGGCTATTACCAAAACAGTAACCGTACCCATTGTCTGTGTGCCATACGGAGGCTACACACTTTTTATCGGCAACGACATCGATTCCGGCATTGACATCCGCTTTGAGTGGCCCGGTACTCCCGGGGCGGGTCAGGTCTATTCACTTGGTTCCGGTGTGGATCAAAAGATAATTATTATCGATGGAGACAGAAGATGGGAATACTGGCTTTCCTATACTTTGACGTTGACATCGGTCAAGCCCGCCCGCGGAACCATTACAGGCACGGCACAGGAACAGGACGCATACTGCTGTGATACAGGCAAAGGCGAAAGCAATCCCATAAACATCTCCATCACATTTTCAGGCATCTGACACAAGAGATCACAGGCAAAGGATTGAACGGCGCCATACCAGGCGCCGCTTTCCTATTTCACGGTATAACCGGCATCCACAACGGCCTGCACGAGTTCCTCGCGTTTCACTGAAGAAGCGGCCTCAACGGTGACAGCACCGCTGTCCAGTTTCACATCCACGGCACTGACGCCGGCCACGGAGCTGATCCCTTTTTTCACCGCCATGACGCAGTGGTTGCACGACATTCCTTCCACCTGTAATGTTATGGTACTCATATCATTCTCCTTTTGTTTTGATTTTTTTATATGGAATCTTTTCAGGCTGAGCGAATTGCTTACGACGGAAACGGAACTGAAAGCCATGGCCGCACCGGCAATGATGGGATTCAGGAGCCCCAGGGCCGCGAAGGGAATGCCCACAGCGTTGTAGAAAAAGGCCCAGAAGAGATTCTGGCGTATCTTTCTCATGGTGCTCCGCGACAGATCAATGGCCACAGATACCGTTGACGGGTCTCCCTTCATGAGGGTGATGTCGCCCGTTTCCATGGCCACATCCGTACCCGTTCCCATGGCAATACCGATATCGGCCGTGGCCAGGGCCGGTGCATCATTAATGCCGTCGCCCACCATGGCCACAACGAGTCCCTTTTCCTTCAGTTCCCGTACTATGGCCGCCTTGTTTTCCGGCGGTACTCCGGCATAGATCCGGTCTTCAGGAATGCCTGCCTGCCTGCCCATGAACCGCGCAGCCCTGACATTGTCTCCCGTAATCATGTAGACATCAATTCCCATAACGGCCAGGGATGCCACGGCCGCCGAAGCCGTCGCTTTTATTGTATCGGCCACGGCGATAATCCCGGCTGCGCGGCCATCTATCGCGGCATACATGACTGTCTTCCCATTCTCTTCCAGGGCCGTGCAGGCGTTACGCCACGATGATATATCCACGCCCTTTTCACGCATCAATAATTCCGTTCCCACGGACACATTCCGTCCCGTGACCCGGGCCTCTACCCCGCGGCCGGGAATCGCCATAAAGGATTCCCTTGCGGGAATTGATATGCTCCGGGACGCGGCAAAATCCACAATAGCCCGTCCCAGGGGATGTTCAGATCCGGTCTCAGCTCCAGCGGCCAGCTTTATCATTGTTACTTCATCAGACTCCCCGCCGGTCAGGACATTGGTTACGGAGGGCTTGCCTTCAGTGATGGTGCCGGTTTTATCAAAAACAACGGCATGGACCTTCCCGGCCCTTTCCAGGCTTGGCCCGTTTTTTATCAGGATGCCCATTTCAGCTCCCCTGCCCGTACCCACCATGATGGCCGTGGGCGTTGCCAGGCCCAGGGCGCAGGGGCAGGCAATGACCAGGACTGAAACCGCCGCCAGCAGGGCCCGCGTTGCGTCGCCGGTGAAAATGAACCAGCCCAGGAAGGAAATAACAGCCACGCCAAGCACCACGGGCACAAAGACGGCGGCTACACGATCAGCCAGCCGCTGAATGGGCGCCTTTGACCCCTGGGCCTCCTGGACGACCCTGATAATGCGGGCCAGAACCGTGTCCCCGCCGACCCTCTCGGCACGAAAAATCACTGCTCCATTGTTGTTCATGGTCCCGCCCGTGAGGGCATCGCCGGGTCCCTTTTCCACGGGAATGCTTTCTCCGGTGATCATACTTTCATCAACGGAAGAATATCCCTGCACCACGGTGCCGTCGGCGGGAATTCTTTCACCGGGCCGCACGGCGATAGTATCACCCCTGACAATGGCATCAACGGGAATATCCTTCTCTTCCCCGTTCCTGACGACACGAGCCGTTCCGGGCTGCAGCCCCATGAGATTCCTCATGGCCCTGGAGGTTCTTCCCTTTGCCAGTGCCTCGAAATATTTCCCCAGGAGTACGAGGGTGATGATGATGGCCGAGGCCTCAAAATAGAGGTGGGGCATTGCTCCCTGGTGCCGCGGGGCTATGAATCCGTTATAGATGCTGAGCAGGTATGCGGCGCTTGTCCCCAGGGCAACCAGGAGATCCATGCCGGGACTCTTCGCCCTGAGTCCGTGCCAGGCATTCCTGTAGTAGCGCATGCCCGGACCGAACTGAACCGGCGTGGCCAGCAGGAGCTGAAACCAGGGCTCATGGATGAGAGGAACATGGACATTGAACAGCATGAAAACCATGGCAGCCACGAGAGGCGCACTCAGCAGAGACGATGCCATGAACGCTCTTTTCAGGCTGCGGACTTCTTTTTCACGGGCACGGATCTCCGAATCCCCGGCATCGTCCCGCCCGCTCTCATCAATGACACCGTATCCTATTTCAACGATTTTCTTTTTTATATCATCGCGGGTAAGCCTGCTTTCATCAAATTCAATGGTAGCCCTTTCCAGGGCAAGATTGACATGCACCGCCGCTACGCCTTCCTTTGCGCCCAGACCCTTTTCAATCCGGGCTGAACAGGCAGCGCAGGACATGCCCGTAATGCCGTATGTCAGTTTTTCCATGGCATGACTCCTTTTTTTTCAGGAGGATATGACACCAATCCGTCACATGAGTTTCCGGATGGTCCTGAGAAGTTCATCGATGACCTCATATTTCCCTTCCTCGATCTGCTCGACAATGCAGCTTTTCATGTGCGCTTCCAGGAGAAGCTGTTTTACACCGTTCAGGGCCGATTCAACGGCCGCCACCTGGTTCAGAATATCATCGCAGTACACATCCTCGTCGATCATGCGGGAGATGCCGCGAATCTGCCCTTCGATTTTTTTCAGCCTGGCAATCATGCCATCCTTTAATTCCTTCGCATGATGGGCGTTTCGCATTGAACAATTCTCATGATCCGCCATTATTACCCCTCCCGGCACTTTTTTAGACTTATTATACCTATACCCCCTTAGGGTATATAAAATATAGTGATCACTTTTATAAATGCCGATAAAAAAATGACTTTACCAAATTTTTTTTTAACAAAGTAATGCCTATTCTGTACAATAATTAAAAGAAGGGTGCTACGGGGTCTCTCATCTCTCAATCCTCCCGCACATGCACAGACGGCAATCGACAGTTACCTGAAAACCAAAAACTGCCGGTAATAAAACAGGAAATATTAATGAACGGAAACAAAAGCAATTTTGACAGCTGGGTAATGCGGCTGATAATGATAAACACGGGTATTTTCTTCCTTCAGTCCTTCCTCGGCCCGAATGAAGGCGGCGCCATGGTATATTACCTGGGCCTGGTCCCCTCCCTGGTTGTAGATAAAGGATATGTATGGCAGATCTTCACCTACATGTTCCTCCACGGCGGTTTTTTCCATCTTTTCCTGAACATGTATGCCCTGCTCATTTTCGGTATCCCCATTGAGCAGAACTGGGGCAGTAAAAAATTCCTGGGATATTTTCTTTTTACGGGACTGGGCGCCGGAATCACGATCTTTTTGATAAACTATTTTCTTTTCGGCGGCATGATTGCCGGTATACCGACTATCGGCGCCTCGGGCGCCGTATTCGGACTGCTCCTGGCCTTCGGCATGCTTTACCCTGACGCGCAGATACTTCTTTTTTTCATTCTTCCCATAAAGGCCAAGTACCTGGTGGTGCTCTACGGTTTATTCGAATTCTATTCCATGGTGAGTTCAGGAGGCGGGAGCGAGGTTTCCCACGTGGGACACCTGGGCGGTCTTGTTTTCGGCCTCATATATTTCTTTGTGCGGGGCCGGGAGCGTCATACCCTGCGCGGTAAAAGCTTCAGGACAAAAATCATGCGGGAAATCCGGAAACGGGATACGGCAATACAGGCCCGTGTTGAAAACCGCGATAACAGCCTCACCGATATCCTGAAAAAAATCAAACAGCACGGTATTGAGACCCTCAGCGATGATGAATTTCAGCAGATCCGCTACATCATGATCATGAATGATGGTGCCGAAAATCTCTGCGTTGAGACCGATTTCAATATCGATGATCCCTATTGCCAGAAATGCAACAACATCAACGCCTGCATCGTCAGGGAACTGAAAAAATACATACATTGAAAAAAAATACAGTACTTCTACACCCGCTGCTGAAAAACCCTTTTACGGCATATTTTTTGCTTTCAAATTATCAGTATATTTGTGATAATAAACGAGGAAACTAATACCCTCTTCATAGAGGGTAAATTTTAGAATAATAGAAGCATATAATGATTCCCATAAAAATAAAAGCACAGAAAGGGGCGAAAATACCCCAGTACCAGAGCGCAGGAGCTGCCGGTGCCGATGTTTTCACGTTCCTGGAAGAACCGGTCTCCCTGGTGCCGGGGCAGACCTCGCTTGTTCCCACGGGCATTTCCATTGAACTGCCGCCGGGTTACGAAGCCCAGATCAGGCCGCGCAGCGGCCTTGCCCTGAAGCACGGCATAACCCTGCTCAACACACCGGGCACCATCGATTCCGATTACCGCGGTGAAATAAAACTTATTGTCACCAATCTGGGAAGGGAGGAATTCACCATAACCAATCACATGCGCATCGCCCAGATGGTATTCAGCAGCATCTACCGGGGACATTTCCTGGAAATGGACTCCCTGGAGGAAACAGAAAGAAATGAAGGAGGATTCGGACATTCCGGATTATGAGAAAGAAAACATCCAAATCAACAAAAAATGAGAAAAAAGAAAAGAGCATACGCATCGTACCCCTGGGCGGCCTGGGCGCTATTGGCAAAAATATCACTCTTTTTGAATATGATGACAGCATCATCATCGTGGACTGCGGTATTTCCTTTCCCAACGAGGAGACGCCGGGCATTGACTTCATCATCCCCGACTTTTCCTATATACGGGAAAACAGGAAGAAGGTAAAGGCCATCGTCATCACCCACGGCCATGAAGACCATATCGGCGCCATTCCCTATCTTCTGAGTGAAATCGACATCCCAATCTATGGAACGAAACTAACACTGGGACTTATACAGAGCCGCCTTGCCGAACATCCCCTTACCAAGCAGCCCAAGATGATCGAGGTGCAGCCGCGCGACGTCCGGAACATAGGCCCCTTTACCATTGAGTTTATCAACGTTAACCATTCCATCATCGGCGGCGTGGGACTGGCCATCAAAACCGACATGGGCACCATCATTCATACGGGCGATTTCAAAATCGATTTTTCCCCCGTTGACGGTGACGTGACCGACATCTACCGCTTCGCCGATTACGGCGAAAAGGGCGTTCTTCTCCTCATGTCCGACAGTACCAACGCGGAAAAATCGGGCTTCACCCAGTCGGAATCCACGCTCGTGGACAAGCTGGTGAATATTTTCTCCTCGGCCAAGGGACGTATCATCGTGGCAACCTTTGCCTCGAACATTCACCGGATACAGCAGGTCATGGACGTGGCCCAGCGGTTCAACCGCAACGTAGCCATCTCGGGCCTCAGCATGCAGAAAAACGTGGAGATATCCGACAGCCTGGGATATCTCTCCATGAAAGATGACCTCGTTGTCAGCGTTGAAAAGGCCAATTCCCTGCCGCACAAGAAACTGGTGGTCATCGGCACCGGGACCCAGGGTGAACCCATGTCGGCCCTGTCACGCATGGCCGCTGGGACACACCGCCATTTCAGGATTCAGCGCGGCGATACGATCATCATCACCGCGTCGGTGATACCGGGCAACGAACGCCTGGTGACCAACATCGTCAACACCCTCATGAGCCTTGGCGCCGACGTGTACTATGACCAGGAAGACCGCATACACGTTTCCGGGCACGGATCGTCCAAGGAACTGAAACTCATGATATCCATTACCAAACCCCGGTTCTTCATGCCCGTACACGGTGAATTCAAGCATATGAAGGCCCATACGGACATCGCCGAATCTCTCGGCATCAAACCGTCGCGGATACTCATCGCCGAATGCGGCGATGTGCTGGACCTGACGCAGAACAGTTTCAGGAAAACAGGAAAGGTCGAACTTTCGCAGATCTATATCGACGGCAATGAAATAGGCGACGCCTCCAGCGACGTCATCAAGGACCGGCACGCCATGTCTACGGACGGTGTGGTGGTCATCTCCCTGATCATTTCCGAGGGAATGCTGCTGCGCGACCCCGACATCACCACCAAGGGCGTCCTGGGCGAGTCGAATTTACAGATAGTGGAAAACATTCGCAAGGATGTGCGGGCCCAGGTCAAAAAAATGCTGAAAAAGAACATGCACGCCCCGGAGTTGGAAGTAAATCTTAAAAATAATCTTAAAAATCTTCTCTTCAGGCTTACAAAACGCAATTCGCTCATCATAGTGCAGGTGTTGGAGATTTAAGTGTCATAAGAGAGCAGGATATTTCCGCGCCGGCATCATGGGGATGCTATTTAATGTTTTCATAGAACAGTTTTCCATACAATTGTTCCATCCCTCATTGTCCATATAATTGACGCGTTTCCCCTTATATCTGCTAAAAAATTACCGGGAAAAAGCCGACAAATAGATGAGACAGGTTTAACCGGATAATAAAATCTGGCATTATCATTCATTTCATCCAGCCCATCAATCCCTGGTTGAACCCGTCGTTTCGTCGCAGGGAGGCCTATTTTGTTTAAGGATAAGCGATATCAGGAAATCACCGGTATTATCCTGATACTTGTTTCCATAATTATTCTTCTGTCCATTTTCACCTGGTCCCGCGGGGATGTTCAGCTCCTCGCGTCGGGAAGTCCCGTAAAGAATCTAATCGGTCCCCTGGGGGCATGGATGAGCCATGTCCTTCGTTCAGCCTTCGGTATCGCCTCGTACCTGCTTGTGGCCGTATGCGCCCTGGCGGGCTGGGCCGTCATGATGGAGGGCGGCGTGATGCCTGTCATGGAGAGAATATTTTCGCTGTTTTTTCTTGCCGTCACCATGTCGGCCCTGGCTTCGGCCTTCGGACAGCAGTCGCCCCACGTATCGGGCGGATACATCGGAGCCTATCTCCATTCCTTCCTGGGACATTTTCTCGGCAAGGTTGGGGCTTACCTGGTCATCGCCATCCTGAACCTGTCGGGTCTCATCCTCATGGGAATCATGTCCCTGTCGTCACTGGTGGAACGGGCAGGATCTAAGAAATATCTATCCCGGGGAATTTCCTCCCTGGGCCGTTACTTCATGGTCCAGAAAACGAAGCAGGAAATCCCCCTGAACAACATTGAGACGGCACTGGCCCGACACAGAAAACCGCCATGGATCACCCGTAAGATTATAAGGATATATGACGGCACGGAACCGGTTATGGACAAAAAAGACACGCTGAAATACCTGGAGATGTCGGTTCCCCTGGCCTCACGCGACGAGACGCTCGTACCGGGACGCATGGATTCGTACCGGGACCGGCTGCGTGAGTTTACATCGACGGTCACACCGGAGCGGGATATACGCGATGCTATTCCGGCCGGAATCCCTGATAATAACGGTGAAAATTTCATCGATGATGATATCCTCGACGATCATGATACTCTGATCACTGCCGATGACATCTACTGCGAGGACGAACCGGCAGAACAGATCCCGGCTGAAACCTCCGCCGATGACGATGAAACGGAACAGGACTACCCCATACAGGATCACAACGAAGACCGGCCAGGGACCGAACGGGACATCATCGCAAACAGGATAACCTGCATCAGCGAAGAAAAAGAGGAAGAGGACGATACTGTTATCCCCGACGTACCGGAAGAGGTTGTACCGGTTGCCCTGCGGGAAAGCCTTTTTTCCAGTCCCGAAGAAACGGTGCCTGACAAACGCGTATTCGAGGAAATCCCCATCAACAAGGAATACATCATACCCACCATTTTTCTCAATTCATCGGAGCCCATGGATTCGGAAAGCTGGAAGATCGAGATACGCAAAAACTCCATGCTCCTGGTCAACACCCTGTCGGAATTCGGCATCGAATCGAAGGTGGTAAACGTAAACCGGGGTCCCGTCATCACGCTCTATGAAATGCAGATAGCGCCGGGCATAAAGGTCAACCGCATCGTGGGCCTCTCCGACGACATAGCACTGGCACTGGCAGCCTACCGTGTCAGGATAGTGGCTCCCATCCCGGGCAAGGCGGCTATAGGCGTGGAAATCCCCAACCGTGACCGTGAAATGGTGACCCTGGGAGACATCATCAAATCTGAAGAGTACCAGACGCGCACGGGCTGCCTCAAGGTAGGTCTGGGCAAGGACATCCTGGGCAAGCCCATCACTCTGGACCTGAAACGCCTTCCTCACCTGCTCATAGCGGGAGCAACAGGCGCGGGAAAATCCGTGAGCGTCAACTCCATCATATGCAGCCTTATCTATAACTACAATCCCAACTATGTCCGCTTCATCATGGTAGACCCCAAGATGGTAGAGCTCCAGCTCTATAACGGCCTGCCCCACCTGCTGACGCCCGTCATAACCGAACCGCATATCGCTCCCATTGTCCTGAAATGGGCCATCTATGAAATGGAGAGGCGGTACCGTCTCCTCTCGGCCCTGACCACCAGGGATATCGAACGGTACAACGAAAAGATCCATCTCGGCGGCGACCGTGGAGAAAAACTGCCATACATCGTCATCATCATCGATGAAATGGCAGACCTCATGATGGTGGCCCCCAAGGAAATGGAAGGATATATAACCAGGCTGGCCCAGAAGGCCAGGGCTATCGGCATACACCTGGTGCTGGCGACACAGCGCCCCTCAGTGGACGTCATCACGGGCATCATCAAGGCAAACTTCCCGGCCAGGATCGCCTTCCAGGTTGCCCAGAAAACAGACTCGCGTACCATCATCGACCAAAACGGGGCGGAAAAACTCCTGGGCAAGGGCGACATGCTCTACCAGTCTCCCATGAGCTCCTTCCCCGTGAGAATTCAGGGCGCTTTCATCTCCGAGGACGAGATTGCCAAAGTCGTGGAACACCTGGGCAAGTTCGGTGAGCCCAACTACATAGACATAGAACAGAGCCTTTATGACTCGGCCGAGGACGAACGCGAAGCGGCCGATGACGACGATGAACTCTTCGTTGAGGCCCTGAAAATAGTGGAGGAAACGCGCAAGGCCTCGGCATCGTACCTGCAGCGCCGCCTCAGTATCGGTTACAACAGGGCGGCCCGCATCATTGAACTCATGGAAGACAGGGGATACATCGGGCCGCAGCAGGGAAGCAAGCCCCGTGATGTCCTTATCTGAAAATAAAAGGGGAAATGGACGTTCATGCCGGAACGAGCGCGTTTATTTTCCATGCATTTGCCACTTCACGCATAAAGGATAAAAAAATGAAAAAGACACTGGCTCTCCTTGCCCTGTTCTTCATGATCACAGGCCCGCTCATGGCGGGATCGAAGGAATACCTGGACACCCTGGACGGAGGCTGCGGCCTCACCATGACACTGCCCGATTCCCTTGATATAGGCATCCATGACGCAAAGCCCAATGTAAAAACCTACATGATAGGACTGCGGGGCACTGAACGCTTCGCCCTTCTTGTAAGCATAATAAATGCCCCGTCCCAGGAACCCAATGCAGCGGTACTTAAAAAGCGAGTCCAGGAAGCAGGCACAAAGCTCCTTCCCCGGTGCGTGGAAAAAGAGGTCAGCCTGGTTCCCATAAACACCACGGAAGAAATCGGCTACTATTACCGCCTCACCGATAATAACCCCCGGCCAGGCGAGTTCACCCTCCTCATCCAGGGCCAGATGTTCGCGGAAAAATCCCTGGTGACCTTTACGTATCTTTTCAACAATGACGACGCCGCCGAACTCGACACGGTTATATCGGTCCTGAAAAGCATAAAAATCGGCTGCGCGGGCAAAACAACGGCATCGCTTCAGAATTTACTGCTGACAAAATCCGATATAGGCGGCAAGGCGGTCCTGGACAAAAAACTCATCTGTAAAACATTCCAGGTACAGGTCTACTACACCAATCCCGAGGCCTACGGCATGCTTTTGCCTTCCCTTCAGGAGAAGGAAATCCAGTCCGTTGAAAAAGGCTCCGACAGTGGATCGGTCATGTACTTTCGATTCGGAGAGAACATAGAGGAATACCGGGGTTTTTTTACCGGGCTTTTCTACGGTGATAGCCGGGGACCCTCCGTGGAACATCCCGAGGAATTCATCATTGCCGGGGATATTATGATTATATTCTGCTTCCCCGGAGACAGCAAGTTGAAGAAGGAAATCATCAGTACAATCAGCAATAAATTGAAATAGCCGTCACGATTTAAGGTACAGAGGAGAATATCATGAAAAAATTCATCATCATAACAATGCTGCTCACTGCGGCCATGGCCTTTGCCGAAGACAACTTCGTTCTCACCATAAACGGCAAGGCCTATGATATAGGACTGGACCGGGAAAGTTCCATTACCCTTCCCGACGGCAAAAAGGCGACCGTTAAGCTCGCGCAGCGGGAATATTTCACCTTTACGGGCCATCTCCTGAGCTTCAGCCACAAGAATATGTATAAGCCCAACGTGAGCGAACTGGAAGACGGCATTTATCAGACCATGCTGACCACTCCCCTGGGCACGGGTGTAATCATCCAGGAGTATACCGGGATTAACCCGTCGGGCATGCTGGACCTGATCATCAGGGAGGTCACCAAGGAGGAAGTGGATTACGGGTATAAATATGAAGAGGCCGAGGAAATTAAGACCGTGGGAGCGGTGAAAATAAAGGGTAAAAAGGTCACCACCTCTTACAAGAATGATACATGGATCCGTCATTTTTATTCGTACGGCGGCAGGGACCAGGGCTTCATCATCATCACCTTCATTGAAAAAAACAACCTGGCAAAGGAAACTCATCTCATCGATGATTTCTGGAAAAACCTGAAGATCATAAAGTAACAGCATTATGACCGTACTGATAATCCTGGCGCACCCGGAACAGGGAAGTTTCAATCATGCCATAGCTGCAACCGCAGCGACAACACTGAAGGAACGGGGATACGAATGTACGGTCCACGATCTTTATGCCGAAGGCTTTGATCCCATCCTTCCCGGCCGTGAGATCCCCAGTGACGGGACTGTTTCACCGGACGTGGAAATCCACTGCAGGGAACTTGCCCAGGCACAGGGAATTATCTTCATCCATCCCAACTGGTGGGGCCAGCCGCCGGCACTGCTAAAGGGATGGATCGACCGGGTGATCAGGCCGGGCCTTGCCTATGAATTCCTGGAAGGCGACGGC
Organism: Spirochaetae bacterium HGW-Spirochaetae-1; assembly: GCA_002839375.1. Classification (NCBI taxonomy): domain Bacteria; kingdom Pseudomonadati; phylum Spirochaetota; species Spirochaetae bacterium HGW-Spirochaetae-1. The sequence continues at coordinate 367,717 of PGXY01000005.1, forward strand.
GGTGAGGGAATCCCCCGTGGACTCCTGGAAGGTAAAACGGGCATGGTTTTCAACACCTCCAATACCTCCACTGAACGGGAACGTGATTTTTTCGGCGATCCCCTGGAGCTCATATGGAAGAAATGTATTTTTGAATTCTGCGGCATATCACCGTCGTATCGCACGATGTTTTCCATAGTTGTGACCAGCACGAGTGAAGAACGTCAGCAATGGCTAAACGAGGTCCGCGAAGCTGTAGAACAATACTTTCCCCGCATTTAAACAGGACCGCGCTGCTATTTTACGGCGAATATTTCAATGGTATCGGAATAGGCCGTAAGCCGTGAAAAGAGGCGGTACAGGCCGCTGAAGGGAGCATAGAAGGGTGAGGACGGTGATAGAATCCGCTCGGGATGAAAGCCGCAGGGCCTCACCTCGACTCGCCGGAAACCTGTTTTTTTCAGCGCGCGGCGCGCCGCTCCGGGAGTAAAATCCACACGGTGATCAGCAGGATGCGTTTCTATCCATTCACGACGATGAAAATGATACAGGGGCCCCGAAATGGAAGGCGCCGAGAAGGCGAAAACCCCTCCCGGGTTCAGCGAATCATAAATCAGCCGCATGACACGGGCCGGATCGACGCAATGCTCGATGAAAAACCAGGCCGTTATCATATCGAAGACGGGAAGCTCTTTTATGTTATCGAAGGAATCATTGATCACATCAATGCCGAAATGCTCGCGGCAATATGAGCCGGCATAATCGGAAATTTCTATGCCCATGACCCTGCCCACACCCCTGTCCCGGGCCGCTTTCAGGAAAAAACCCAGGGCGGAACCAATATCGAGAAGTGAGAGGGACGGCAATGAGGCTTGCTTATCCAGCAGACTGAAAACGGTATCGAGACGCTCCATAGCCAGGGAATAGATATGAGGAAAATCCTCCTCATAGGTCCTGCCGTACTGATTGCGGTATTCCTTTATGAAATAATCCGTGTCGTACTGAAGGGAATGATGGCCATCATTAAAAGCGGCACCGCAGCTCCCGCACCTGAACAGTTCATCTCCGATACAGATGCTCTTATCCGACTGACACAGGGGGCAGGTATGCGGCGCGCTTATCATGCCGTTCCGAAGAGTCTAGTCCTCGTCGCCGTTTTTCTTACGCCGCTTGGCCGGCTCAACGACCACGGGTATACCCTTGATACGGGCGTCATCGAAAGAATGATATACCAGCTCCGCATACTGTTCCGGAATTTCAAAGAAGGAATATGTGGAATGAATGTCGATTTTACCGATGGACTTTCCGTCTACCCCAGATCTTTTAACGATTTCCCTGATGATGTCGCCCGTGGAAACGCGGTGGTTTTTCCCGATGTTGATAAAAAGGCGGGCCCTGCCGTCCTTGATATCCTCAAATACGATCTTGCCCGTTTCATTTTTTTTCAGCAGCCTCTCGGATGAGAGATCAAGGCGGGAGATGTCACCCAGATACTCTTTCAAAAGGGCGGCGGCGATCCTTCTGGTTCCCCCGATCAAGGGAAGCTTCTTTTTAAGGATTTTCACAAGCTTGTGGTGCTCGGCAAGCTCTTCCGTAAGAGCCATTTCAAGGATCTTTTCAAGTTTCTTTTCCTGATTCATCAAAAACCTCACATGGAATCACACAATGGAATTGGTAACGAAGGATTTCGTAACGGGCAATTATCTATGATAGAGATAAAATGGCAAGTAATTTTCAGCGGTTATTCCCGGCACCGGTAGCCCACATTCCGCACGGTCTCGATGATGGAATCGAAACCCTCGCCCAGCTTGCCCCGGAGACGTCGTATGTGCACATCGACGGTCCTGGTGCCGCCTATGTACTCCATGCCCCAGATTTTGCTGAGAAGTTCCTTCCTGGTAAACACGGTACCCCTGTTCTGAACAAAAAGCCTGAGCAATTCAAATTCCTTGTAGGTCAGATCCAGTTTCTGGTTGTTGAGATATACGGAGTATTCGTTCAGGTTGATCCTCAGGTTCCCGATGAGTATGACATCGTCGGTAACCTCGGTTTTCCAGAGAAGTCTCCTGATACGGGCCATGACCTCGTTTTTCCGGAAGGGATACAGGACAAAATCATCGATAAACCAGTCTGTCCTGATATCATCGATATTGCTGACCCGCAGGATTAGTATCACGGCAATATCCTGAATTTTCTTTCTTATTCTTGAGAGATAGAACTGCACCGACTCAGGAGGCTCCAGTGTATCGATGTCGATGATCAGCAGTTCATATTCATCGACCCGCAGGGATTCCACGCTGCGATAGGCCATAACCTGCAGGCCCGTGAGATTATTTCTCAAATCCTCGGCCAGTTCATTATTTGCCGTAAGCAGACCAATGATATGGTTCACAAGCTACTTCCTTAATTTACAAACCGCGCTGTTTTTAGTACGGCTAAAGTTTTTAATCAATTGTCCGATTGATTGTAATTGATAATCAATAAATGGTAAGATAGTATAAGGAAATGACGAATTTGTACAACAACATTTTCTTGATAAGAGTCCTGAAAGCATTAATTTTCCCGATGAAAAGAGATTACAGAAAGACTTCACAAGGGACTTTTAATCCCCTTCAGGGCGGGACGGGCTACTTTTGTATAGATGGTGGTAGTGCTGATATTCCTGTGGCCAAGAAGACTTTGTATATAACGGAGCGATATGCCCTGTTCCAGAAGGTGCGTGGCGAAGGAATGGCGCAGGTCATGAGGAGTCACGCTCTTCCCTATCTTTGCGCGCAAAAGGGCATTTTCCAGGACCTTCTGAACGGTCCTGGGCGATATATGGCGCTTCCTCTCCCGAAACTCGTCATGGGCCGTGGTAAAGACATAGTCATTGCCGGCCTTATCACGCATGCAGCAGGCCAGGCCTTCGAGCAGAGAAGCGGAAAAAACCGTAATCCTGTCCTTGCGCCCCTTGCCCATCCTTACATGGATGATGAGCTCAACCATATCAACATCCTTCACTCTGAGATTAATCAGTTCCGAAAGGCGAAGTCCCGAGGCAAAGAGCAGGCCTATCATGGTCCGGTGCTTCACATTCGTAATGGCATTGAGAATCCTCACGATCTCATCACGTGACAGGACCGTGGGCAGGTGCTTGTCGTTCTTCATTCCGTCAAGAAAAGAAAGATCCAGTTTTTTTTGCAGGATATGTGTAAAATAAAAGGTCATGGCAAAACGGTACATCCGCACCATGGACGGCGACTGCCCCAGCGTGTCAATGATGGTCATGAAAAACTTCCGCGCCTGGAAGCTGTTCACCATATCCAGGGTAATGCCCATCTCCCCGACAAACCAGCCGTTTGCCCTGCGCAGGGCACTGATATAAGAACTGATCGTCCGGCGCGAGTACCGCCGCAGCACCATGAGTTCACGGTATTCATCCAGGCGGGTCAGTTCAGGGGAGATACCGTCCCGGTCATGCGTGTCCCCGTTTCCCTTCTGATCGTAATTATCCCGATATACGGTAGATGTATCCTTCTCATCAGGAAACAGTGCCTGTTTTATTTCCCGGAATATATATCGTGGTGCCTTGATCTGATGTAAGAAATAATCCCTGATCACCTGAAAATCACTGTAGGATATCTCATCCTTATTTTGTATAAAAAAGTCATGAATTTCCTGATTTGAGATAAATATCGGTTCCCTCTTGTATGAATAATGCAGAAGTAATTTCTCCAGCATCGCATTGCCCATATTCTTGTCCTCCATCTTTGAACTTTGAATAATTTCATTTTCATGGAATAACACGAACGAGGGCGGCAATATATGAATTTTTTATGGTTAAGACGTAATTATTTTTGACTTTTATGGGCGTTCTAATAGTGTATTCATCGAATACAAGGCAATGCGCCTACATTTAGTTATATGAAAGCAGCACGCTAAACATTTTTTAATTTAATTGTGGTTAAACGGCCGTCCTGGCCGCCTTTATTGTACTATATTATTTAATGAATTATAAAGAAAAATAAATTTGGAGAAAAATATATAATGATATCATTTTTAATATTTTTTATTCCCGCTATTATATCAATAGTCGTTTGTTTTATTTTAATATTTCTTTTAAACAAAACTGAAAATAAATATCAAACAGATGAAGATAAAAACATAAATGATGATATATTTAAATATAACACGGATAACCATAAATTATGGAGAGAATTTCCAAAATCATATAGGAGAATAATTATTGTCTCTTTTTCCATTTTACTTTTTATTTTGCTTACATATTCTAGTAATTTTATTTTTCAATATAAAAATGTTATTTCAGATAATCCAGCAGACTGGGGAACTTTCGGGGATTATTTTGGAGGAATATTAAACCCAGTTCTTTCATTTATTACTATTATACTATTGCTTTATACAATTCAACTTCAAAGAGTAATGAAAAATGATACGAATAATGATTCAAAGAAACAAGAATTTATATCTAATTTTTTCAAAATGATCGACTATTATTATAATATTATTGAATCCTTAAGAAGTGCTTATTCAAAAAGTACTTTCAATTATTTACATGAAGGATTAGCATGTTTTTATTTCTACCGGAAAAACTTAAAAAATAATTTTACTGATGGAGAGCTTTCTTCCTATAATACTAAAAGAGTTGATAATTTTGAAAATAGACAACTATTAACTGATAGTGCTATATGGGCTGAATTAAGAAACTATATAAATCACATTAATGCAATTATGAATTTTGTTTCTAATACAGATAGTTTTGATGAAAAAGACAAAGAAAGAGAAATCGAACATTATAAAAATATTTTTATAAATCAAATATCGAGAGAGGAATACAGTGTATTGAAATACTATATTTCTAGAAATGAAACAATTGAAGACGAACAAAATGAGAAAAGACATGAAAGCTTTAAAAAGCTTTTTTCTTCATATATTAAATGATATTAATGTTCATAAGATTAACAATCTCGTTATAACGGTCTCAGACTTCCTGTCTTCGACCGTATTGTTGCTATTAAGCGTGCTGCCTTCATATAACAAAGCATATAAGCTGCGTCGCTACGCTCCTTGGCCTGCGGCACATTTTGCCTTCATTTCATTACGGCAAAACGTCTTATATGCTTGAACGTTATATGCCATTGCCCCGCCCCTTGTGGGAATGAAATATATTGTAAGAACAACTGGCATCCGTGCCAGTTGAAACCTTAAGTAATTTATTTAATTATGAAAAAATTTCAGAAAATACTTGAAGGATTGAAAGACAAAAGTCCAATTCCATTACTCTTGGAAAATGGATATACACCTTCGACTATCAAAGCTGAAATAACTGAAACATTCAAACCATATTTTAAAAATCATTCTAACCTCGAAAAGTATGCAATAAATTATCTTGTATCAGATTGGATAAATTTTTTAAGAATATCAATCAAATATACAGGAATTGAAAATTATATTAAAACTGTACTGGATGCATATGAAAAGGCAAAGACTATGAGCTGTGAGGATACAATAAATGTTTTATCGGAAATAATTCCTTTTCACTTAGAATCAGGGAATAAATATTGGAGTTTTCTTAATCTCGAAGTTGACAAAAAGGATTTAGAAATACATGAGTTTGCTCAAACATCAATGAAGGATATTTCAAACATTATTGAAGGAATATCAAAGTCAGTTTATGTCGAAAATGTTTTAATCAATAAAATTAAACGAGGTAAACCGATTGACATTGAGAAGACAATGTCGAACAAGCTTGGAAATTTAATCCAAGATTTAATTGATAACTCAGATTATAGTTCAATTTTTATTGTACCGAAAGAGAATCTGAAGATATCTGATTGGAGAAATATTGGAGCCCACCATACCTATTCAATTATAGATGATAAAATTCATTGCGAATCAGGCGAAGGAGCAAGAAAGATTACTTTTAAAATAGGAAGAGATGAACTATTTGAAAGATTAAATTACTGTATGAGAACTACAGAAATTTTAAATATGGCTCACAAAATATTTGCATTCGATAACCTTCCAGAGATAAGCAAAAGAATTGATAAAGACAAGTATAATGCAAGACCTGAAATTGGGTTTTTAATGTTTTCATCAGCTTTAATGAGTCAAGGATTTGAAATACAGAATGTCAACTATGATTCAGAGAATGCATCATTGGAGTTATTGGACTTAACACAAGATAATCCAAGAGATAGAGGGATTCACTCCTCCCAGTTACTCAATCAGTTTTGGCTGCTCACTAGTAGTAAATCATTAGAAATTAAGTACTTCAAAAATGATGGAGATTTATATTTAACATCTAGTATAGGAAGTGAAATTTTTGAGGAAATGGAAAAGGATGATCATAAAGAAGTCAGCTATTTTGCAGAGAATGTAAATTTTAAATTAGAAAACGATGGCTAACAAATCACTGCACTGGTTTTTACTCCGCTGCGCTCCGTAAAAACCAGTGAGTTCAAACCGTTAAAAAGGAATAATATAATGAGTAAGAAAAAAGAAAAAGATTTTGAACCTGATTGGCTTAATCCATCAAATGACCGAACAACTCCATACTCAGAAGAAGAACTGGATCTTTTTGTAGAAGGATTCATTGACAGCCATAAGCATCAATGGAAAAATCTTGTATCAGAGATTGGTGAAAATAAAGCAAAAGAAAAAATTATAGATGGATTCAGAAAAATGGATGAAAGACATATCTCAAACATTGATGTCGATGAAACAATTATCAACTGAACATAATCCGACCATCTGTTTTAATAATTCATTTTAAATTATGTTTCTACTTAAAATCAATAAAATGTAAAAATTAGCAGAAGATGTTGATAAATAATTATTTCTGAATAGTTCAAGCTCAACATCCGTGTTTCGCTTGAAAACTATAAAATGGGGCGGGGCAACGGCATATAACACAGCATATAAGCTCGTCGCTGCGCTCCTCGGCCTTCGGCACATTTGCCTTCGCTGGCGCTACGGCAAACGTCTTATATGCTTGAACGTTAAGTGCCATTGCTCCCAAAGAGCCGCGCGAAGAGTTATAGTTATAATCTTCAGTAAACAAATATCTTCACTGC